>CAYXEK010000039.1:0-31285 GCA_964463985.1 uncultured Verrucomicrobiota bacterium | reverse complement strand
AAACAGAATTCCGGAAAAAATAGCGTGACGGGCAAAGCCCGTCACGGATTCAGGAATAACTAATGTGACTGCAAATACTGATTGCTATGATGGAAACCACCCTTCGCTGCCCGTGGGAATCAGTGTGGTGGTTCCTGTATACCGAGGTGGCGCCACGCTGCCTGACTTGGTAAAACGTCTTCTCGTCGCATTGCCCGGTTTGGCGGACGACTATGAAATCATCCTGGTCAACGATGCCTGCCCCGACGACAGTTGGACCGTTATTTGTGAATTATCCGCCAGCAATCCAGTCGTGCGCGGTATCAACCTGATGCGCAACGTAGGACAGCAAAGTGCCCTGCTATGTGGTGTGCGCGCCGCGCGTTTCAATGTCACCATTACCATGGATGACGATCTGCAGCATCCACCGGAAGAAATCGCCAAACTTTCAATCGCCTTGACGCAAGAAAAGGATGTGGTTTATGGCATTCCGGATCAGCGCCGGCATGGCATGAGTCGCAATCTTGCCGCTGCTTTTTCGCGCGTGGTTTTCCGCCTGCTGATCGGGATCCCGGACGCTCAGGGCGGCAGTTCTTTCCGTATGTTCCGCACCCAATTGCGTGACACCTTTGTCCAATTTTATGGTCCGTTCGTGTCCCTAGACTTCCTGCTGTCGTGGGGCACAACGCGTTATGCTGTTGTGCCGGTTCGCCACCAACAACGCGCCACTGGCCGCTCGGGCTACTCGGCTGGCATGCTAATCGTACATGCCCTCAACATACTTACCGATTTCTCGACACTGCCATTGCGGCTGGTCAGTTGGGTCGGTTTTTTTATGACAATCTTTGGCGTTTTTGTGTTGATCTGGGTCCTGGGACGCTACATGGTTTTAGGATATAGCTTTCCCGGATTCCCTTTCCTAGCATCCACCATCGCTATCTTTTCCGGCACACAGCTATTCGCACTCGGTGTTTTCGGAGAATACTTGTCTCGCATATACTTCCGTGTTATGAAGCGGCCAGCATATACCATCCGGGACACGACTAGATCAATCTCCAATGGAAGCATGTTACGCTAGGCATGGAGCGATCTAGGGAAGGCGCAAACAGACACCGATGAAATTTGAACTAAATTATCAAAACTTTCCTGGCTCGAATGGCCCTTTAACCTATGCCACCGTTCCCTGGGACAGCATATTGCTGCACTTGTCAGTATTTGAACTCAAAATCGCTACCGCGCCCCTGCCAGCCGTTGCCGATGCGCTCGCCGCCTGGCTGCTGCAGTTGCCAATAGACCGCCCCCGCTTGGTTTGCACCAAAATTCCAACCAATGCCATTCCACTGGCCGAATTATTGGTTGCCCACGGCTTTTATCCCATTGAAACCATTCTCGACCTGCAGCTACCATTGGTCCGATTCCAACCCGTTAAACGCCTTCGGGCGGCCAACCTGCGCCTGCGGATGGCCCGAGATGATGATCTGCCAGCGCTCAAGACCATTGCCGGTACCGTGTTCGCCACCGACCGCTTCCATCTTGACCCACACATTGATAAAACCAGGGCCGATTGCCGCTATGCCTTTTGGGTCGAAAACGCCTTTAGTGCCGAAGACTGGATCTTCGTTATGGAGGAGGCTGCCCGGCAGCAACCGGCAGGGTTCATGCATGTGCGTCCGCGGGACGGTGGGTTTTTCGACATGGGCCTGGCCGCAGTTCATCCAGAATACCAAAATACGACCGCTGGTGTTTGGTTATACCAGGAAGTATTGAAAGAATGTCAGCGGCGCGGACTAAAGACGGCCACCAGCCGGGTTTCGATTAACAACATCAACTCGTTGAAACTCGCCATGCGTTTCGGTAGCATCATATTGGGTGCAAACGCCACATTCCATTGCTATATCTCCGGCAGCGCCACAACCAGCCGTGCCGTCAATGCCAGCCACAAATGTCCGTTGACAAACATGTAGGTCAGGGAGCCGGCAGGCTGGAACGGCAAGCGCAAGTGCGCGAGGAAGCAGGGAATAATGGACAAGGCCAAGGTTAACGCGCTGCCGGAGAGCAAGGCCGGCAGACGGCTAGGCCGGGAAAAAAGCAGCGCCAAGTATACCAACACAGCGCCGACGGTCAAGCCGAGCATTGCCAACGAAACTGCCATGAATTAAAAATGGTACCACATGGTCACGCTGAAAATCCGGGTCAGCCCGATCTCCAGCACTATGACAGTCCAACCGGTCAGAAATAATCCAAGGTAAACAGCGCGGCCCGGTATTTGGAGGTCTTTCGTCAATCTGTCAGCAAGTCATTCCCAGGGCTGGTAATCCATGGCCCATGGCAATTTCCGCCATTGCAGCCGGACGGATGCGGGATAATAATTCCGGCCCGGGCCGGCCAGGCGGATCCGTCGAACCCGGTGCGGGGCCGCTCCCCGCCAGAATTGCGCCAACTGGTTGTAGCGCTCGGGGAGGAAATTAATCTGCAAACCATGGCCGGCGACGGATGGCGTCAGTTGAAATAGATAACGCTGCCCCTCGTCGTATTCAATTTCCATTTGCAGCGGCGGGGCGCGGAAAAACGCATTCAAAATCCGGCCGGGCAGGTTCAGCCGCAAATCCAGGGCCGCGAAGAGCAAATCGTCGGTCCCCGGCAAGTCCAGCCACTGTTCGCCCGTCAAGATGGCACCGCCGTCGGCAACGGGTTCCGGCAAGGGCTTGCCGCGCCGCCGCAGCAGGATCAATCCGTCCGCCGGGCAATCAGCCTGCCAGGCGTAACAACGCAGGACCGTTTGCCAGACCAAGGGCGCATCCCATGCCAGGTAGCGTCCATCCAGGGCGCCGTAATGCAGCAAAACATATTCCGGGGGGGCGGCGCCGAGGTAATGCGCGGCGGCGAATCGGTCCAGCCAGGGCGTGTAAGCGGAATACAACTGCAAGAGGGGCTGCGCCCGCCAACGCAGGTTGTTGGCCGGGATCCAGGTCAGATCCCAGGGCAGCGCGTCCACTCCCGCGCCGGCGGCGCGGATTTCCTCCAGGGCGGAGCCCGGCATGGCGGACGCCTTCAGGGCGGCGCGGAATTGCGCCTGGAAACGGCGGTCATATTCCGGGCGATGGCCCAGGTAGTCAACTTTTTCCATGGCCGCCTGGCCGCTCAACAGACGGTAATAAACGCCGCCATGCAAGGCGCCGTGCCGGGACCCTACCGCCAGCGCCAGCGGCAGGGCCAGCAACAGCGCGGCGACGGACGCGGGGAAGGCGCCGCGGCGAGCAAAAAGCGTCCAGATGGCGAAAATGCCGGACGCGGTGGTAAAAAAAATCAGCACATGCGCATCCTGCCTGACAAAACCGTGCTTGAATGCCGCCAGGCAGATGCCTGCCGCCAGCACGGGAATCAGCGCGGACCCGCGGTCGCGCGTCCAGGCCACCGCGGATAAGCCGATATAAAGCACCAGCAGCAGTACGCCGAAAACGACTTCCATGCCAGGCCCGGGAAGCGACATGGCAGAACTATATCCTGCCGCCAATTCCCATGAACCGCGCAACCACAGCCAATAATCGCCTGAATTGGCGAAGAGCAGACAGGCCAGCCCCGATTCCACCGCGGCCAGCAGGGCCGCCGCCTCCAGCAGGCGGCGGACGGCGCGCGGGTTGCGCAAGCCCAGGTTCAGCAGGTGAAACAAGCCCATGGTCGCCAGTGCCGCGATTCCCAGCGAAAACTTTATGTGCAGGAAAACCGCCCCCAGTATGGCCGCCGCCGCCGCCAGCGCGCCGGCATGCCGGGGCGAGCGCAAAGCCGTGCCCAGAAGCAGCGCCACAAGCAACAGCCATTGATATTCGCGCGGCAACCCCGCGCCGATCAGCATCAGCCATGCGCCGGCGAACATTGCCAGGCGTTCCCAGGCGCCGCTGGCGGCATGAACAGCCAAGGCCGCCACCAGCAGACCATGCAGCGCCAGGCTGAAAACCAGCGCCCAGAACAAGTTATGGCCGACGGCCATGGGCATGGCCAGCCAGCCAAGGGGACCGTAGGTGAAGATCAATTCGCGTCCGAACCGCAACCCCATGGCGCCGGCCGCATTGATGGCATAGGCCCAGGACACATCCAGCCCGCGTCCCATGGCTGTATAATCGCCAGGCAGGGCCAGCCAGGCCAGCGCCAGGATAATCCCCATTCCCAGGCAGCGCGCCGCGATGGCGCCGCAAGTTGCGCGGATGGCTTGTAAGTCTTTCATATCTGCTCCGCGCCTGCGCCCGCCCGCGCCGGCAATCATCCCTGCCGGCGGCGCGACGTGGCGCGACGGTTGCGCGGATGGCGGCGCGGGGGGGGTGCTGTTTTGGCGCGTTTGGTTTTCTGCGTCCGTTCCGGCGCGGAACTACCGCGGGAAGCGGCGGGACTTGACGGCGCAGCGGCGCCATCCAGGACAAAATCAATCTGGCGCTTGTCGAAATCAACGCGGTCGACGCGCACGCGCAACCGGACGCCGCGCTGGAATACATTGCGGCCGGCGCGCAAAGTTTCGCCTTGATGATCGAACCGCACGAAAGTATCGGCAATGGCGGAGACATGCACCAAACCTTGGATCTGCAATTCCAGCAACTCGACAAACATGCCGAAATTGCGGACGCGCACCACGACGGCATCGTAAGCCGCCGGCTTGTCCTGGCGCAGTTGCTGCTCCAGGAACCGGTATTTCTTGATTTCCAGCAAGGTTTTTTCCGCCTGCTCCGCCGTCTGTTCGGTATGCGAGCAATGCACGCCCAAGGCCTTCAATTCAGGCGCGGCATAGGGATTGCGCCGGTTCAGGAGGCGTTCCGCCAGCACCCGGTGGACCACCAGGTCGGGATAACGGCGGATGGGCGAAGTGAAATGCGCATAAAATTTTTTCGCCAAGCCGTAATGGCCCAGCGGTTCGGGTGAATACACCGCGCGTTTCATGCTTTTCAGCACGGCCACCTTGGCATCGTACTCGAAGGGATGCCCCGCCAGCTTTTTCAAAAACGCCGCCAGGTTCGGCCGCCTGGAGAGGTCGCCCGGCGACAGTCCCATTTCCGACAACTGGGCCGCCAATTGCTCAAACTTGGCCGGATCCGGCGGCTCGTGCACGCGGTGCAGGATGGCCATGCCCCGCGCGCTTAACTCGCGGTCCACCGCTTCATTGGCGGCGACCATGCATTCTTCGATCATCTGGTGCGAAATATCGTTGAACTGGCGCCGGATATCCACGATCATGCCTGCCGGCCCCATGATGACTTCATGTTCCGGCACATCCAGTTCCAGCGTGTAGTCGCGGAGAAAGCGCCGGCGCCGGATTTGCTGCGCCAGTTCGTTAATCCGCCGGATGACGTCGAGTCCGGATGCGCCGATGCCGGCCAGGCGGCAAGCTTCCGGACAGCCGCCCTGCAGAATTTCCAGCCCCTGTTCGTAGGTCAGGCGGAGGCGGGAGCGAATGATGCTGCGTGAAAATTCGGCCCGCACCGGCGCGCCCGCGTCATCAAAAGTCAGCCAAACCGAAAAAACCAGCCGGTCGGCATCCGGACGCAGGCTGCACAGTCCGTTGGAAAGTTGTTCCGGCAGCATGGGAATCACCTTGTCGGGCAGGTAAACACTGTTTCCGCGCCGCCGGGCTTCTTCGTCCAGGGAACTGCCGGGGCGGACAAAATGCGAAACATCGGCGATGTGCACGCCCAGCAAGCGCCGGCCGTGATCGTCGGTTTGCAGCGAAAGCGCGTCGTCGAAATCGCGCGCGGTGGCCGGATCAATCGTGAAGACAAACAAATCCCGCGCATCCCGGCGGCGCCCCTGATCCTCCAGGCGCGCCGGAGCATTTTCCGCCTCGCGGAGCGCAGCGGCAGGAAACGCCCCGGGCAGGCCGAAATGCCGGATGACCGCCAGGGTGTCGAGCGATGGGTCATCGGCGGGACCGATGACCTCAATGATTTCGGCTTCCGGATTGACGTGGCGGTGGGGCCAGGCGGTGATTTGAATGACCACGCGGTCATTCACCCGCGCATTGCGGGGGTCGGCTACGTAGAAATCCTGGTTGTAAACCGGATCAATGGGCACCACGTAATAAAAACGGCCCGTGGACCGCAGCGTGCCGGTGATGGCCCGGCTGGAACGTTCCAGGATGCGGATTACCTTGCCGGTTCGCCGGCGGCTTGCGCCGGCGGCGTCGGAAGAATCCAGGCGGACCACCACCTTGTCATGCGGCAGGGCCGTGCTCAAGTTGCCCCGGGGCACGAAGATTTCGCCGGAGTGGTCGGCGGGTTGCACGATGGCGTCGCCCGACCGGAGTATTTCCAGGATGCCGGGCGCCAGGTCCGCCGCCTGGCCGAGGGAGTAGCGGTTCTGGCGCAGGCGGACGATTTCCCCCTGCCCCGCCATGGAATTCAGCAGCAGGCGGAGACGTTTGCGGGCCGCGCCGCGCAGGCCGAGTTCCCGGGCAATGGCGTTTTCGTCCAGCGGCTCGATGTCCGGACGTTGCAGCAGTTCCAGGACGGCATCATGATGTTTTTCATTATAGCGCGATGATAATTGCATGATGAATAATCTTTCGGATGAGCCAATTTCAAAACTAAAGTTTTGAATGAATTCAGGATTCAGAAGCCAGAATTAAGAATATATTCCGACTACTGACTACTGTCTAATGACTACTGCTTTCAAAATCTGATTTTTGGAAGCGACCAGGATGTTAGCGGCGGATTTCAAATGCCGTCCAGTTTTCATTGCCGGGCGCTTTTTCGACGCGGCATTCGCGCACTGACGCGCCCGGCGGACCGCGGTGGCACCAGGCGGCGAATGCAGCCAGGGCTTCCGGAGTTCCGGCAGCGGCGGCTTTCACGCGTCCATCCGTACGGTTGCGCACCCAGCCGCGCAGACCCAGGCGCTTGGCCTCGGCCCGGCAGGCCCATCGAAAACCCACGCCTTGCACGGTTCCGCCGATGATGATTTTAATGGCAGGATTATCCGGCATCGGTCAGAACTGCCAGCATCCGTTTCAATTTATCGGTTTTTTCCAGCAATTCCTGCTTGCGGGAGCGCTGCTGTTCCACCACGGCCCGCGGGGCCTTCCGGACGAACTCCAGGTTGTCCAGTTTGCGGTTGACCGCGGCAAGATCGCCGCCGGCCTTATCGAGTTGATCGGCCAGGCGTTGGCGTTCGGCGGGAATGTCAATCACGCCTTCCACCGGCATGAACACCGCCCCCAGGCGCGAGATACCGTTGGGCATCGCGCGCGGCGGCTGGTAATCCATTGCCACGCGCAACGACTGGGCGCGCAGCGGGGCGGCAATCGCATGCTCGTCCGCGGCCAGCAGCATGGCGGTTTCCTTTGATTCCGGCTTGATGACAAATGCAATTTTGGTCGCCGGCGGGATGCTGTAATCCGACCTTAGCGTGCGGCCGATGCGGATTAAATCGTGCTTGTCTTCCACGTAGGCGGCCATGCGCTGGAAATCGCTCCATCCCGCTATTTCTTCCGTTTCCAGGGGCTTGGGCCAGGCGGCAAGCATGAGCAAATCGTTTTCACCGCCGTACCCCATTCCATGCCAGAGTTCCTCGGTGATAAAAGGCGCCATCGGATGCAAAAGGCGCAGGCAATGCGCAAAAACGCAATGCATCACCGCTATCACCCGGCGTCGCGCCTCCTCGTCGCCGCCGGATAACGCTCCCTTGGCATACTCGATATACCAATCGCAATACTGGTGCCAGATGAATTCGTAAAGTTCCCGGGCGGCATCGTTAAAGCGGAAACGCTCGAGGTTTTCCGTGCAGGCGGCGATGGCGTCATTCAGCCGCACCAGGATGTGCTTGTCGTCCGGCCCCAACGCCAGCAGCAGGATGTCCTGGATTTCCCCGGCCCGCGCCGGTCCTTCGGTGTTCATTTGGAGAAACCGGGCGGCATTCCAGATTTTTGTCAGGAAGTTGCGCCCGACGGCAAATTTATCCTTGGACAAGTAAACGTCCTGGCCGACGGCGGCCACCATCACCATGCTGAAACGCAGGGCATCGGCGCTGAATTCGTCAATGATTGTCAGGGGATCAATGGAATTGCCCAGGCTTTTGCTCATCTTGCGCCCGGAATCGTCGCGCACCGTGCCGTGGATATACACCCGTTCGAAAGGAATCTTGTCCATGAATTCCAGGCCGGCGACAATCATGCGCGCAACCCAGAAAAAAATGATTTCCGCCGCCGTCACCAGGCTGTTGGTGGGATAATAAAATTGCAGTTCCGGGGTCCGCTGAGGCCAGCCAAGCACGCTGAACGGCCAGAGCCAGGACGAAAACCAGGTGTCCAGCACATCGGGGTCCTGGTCTATTTCGGCGGACCGGCAGGCCGGGCAGGCGGCCGGCTGGCCGCGCGCGGCCCAGGTATGCCGACAAGCGCGGCAATAAAACACGGGAATACGGTGGCCCCACCAGATTTGCCGGGAAATGCACCAATCCCGGATGTTTTCCATCCAATCCAGATAAACTTTCGTCCAGCGTTCGGGGATGAATTGGACGCGGCCGTCCTTCACCGCCGCAATGGCCGCCCGGGCCAGGGGGGCCATGCGCACGAACCATTGCATAGAAAGCCGCGGCTCCACCACCGTGTGGCACCGGTAACAATGACCGACGGCATGGGTATGGTCTTCGATTTTTTCCACCAGTCCGGCGGCCGTCAAATCGGCCAGCAGGCGCTTGCGGCATTCGAAACGATCCAAACCGCTGTAAGGTCCGGCCGCCGCGTTCATGTTGCCGCCCTCGTCCATCACGTTGACCGGCTCCAGACCGTGCCGCCGGCTTATTTCGAAATCATTCGGATCATGCGCGGGCGTGATCTTGACGACCCCGGTGCCGAACTCCGGATCAACGTAATCATCCTGAATCACCGGCAAGACGCGGTTCAGGATCGGCAGGAGGCATTGGCGGCCGGCCCACCGGCGGTAACGGACATCCCGCGGATTGACCGCCAGGGCGACGTCTCCCAGCATGGTTTCCGGGCGGGTGGTGGCCACGATCAACGCGTCTTTCTTGCCGCCGCCCTGGGCGGGATAGCGCAGGTAATAAAGCTTCCCGGCGGTATCCACGTGTTCGCTTTCCTCGTCGGACAGCGCCGTCCGGCAGCGCGGGCACCAGTTGATGATGTAGTTGCCGCGGTAAATCAGTTGTTTTTCGTAAAGACGGACGAACACTTCGGTCACGGCCGCGCTCAGTCCCTCATCCATGGTAAAGCGCTCGCGTTCCCAGTCGCATGACGCGCCCAGGCGTTTTAATTGCCGGATGATCGTGCTGCCATATTGCTCGCGCCATTCCCAGACCCGCTGGATGAATTTTTCGCGGCCCAATTTTTCGCGGTCCAGGTTTTCCTTGCGGAGGGCGCGTTCAACGACATTCTGCGTGGCGATGCCGGCATGGTCCGTGCCCGGCGCCCAAAGCGTGTTGTACCCCTGCATCCTGCGCCAGCGCACCAGGATGTCCTGGATGGTGGCATTCAGGGCATGTCCCATGTGCAGCATGCCGGTGACGTTCGGCGGGGGAATGACTATGGTGTATGCCCTGCCGCCGCGCCCCGGATCGGCATGAAACGCGCGCCGCTCCTGCCAGATGCGGATCCAGCGTTCTTCCACCGCGCGCGCGTCGTAGCTCTTTTCAATTTCTGGCATATCAATCACTCCGTTCCGCGCGTTTCTTCTTCCGCTTGCTTGAACAACTTGTATTCCACGCTGTCCACCAGCGCTTCCCAGGAAGCCTCGATGATATTTTCCGAAACCCCCACGGTGCCCCAGGTGTCGCGGCCGTCCGACGACTCGATGATCACGCGGGTTTTCGCCGCGGTGGCTTCCTTGGGGTCCAGAATCCGGACATGGTAGTCCGTCAGGGAAACGTCGTTGATGGCAGGGAAAAACCGCACCAGGGCCTTGCGCAGGGCGCTGTCCAGCGCGTTGACCGGACCGTCGCCCTCGCCCACCGTGTGCGCCATCTCGCCGTTGACGTTCAATTTGACGGTTGCCTCGGATATGCAACGCTCGCCCACTCCGCGTTTTTCAACGATCACCCGGAAACCCTCCAGGGCGAAAAACGGTTTGTGCTTTTTCAGGACTTTCTTGATCAACAGCTTGAACGAGGCGTCGGCTGCCTCGAATTCATAGCCTTTGCGCTCCAATTCCTCCAGGCTCCGCAGGACCTGGCGGACTTCCGGGGAGGACTTGCTGAGCGCCACGCCCATTTCCACCGCCTTGAGCAGAATGTTGCTGCCGCCGGACAATTCCGAGACCAATATCCGCCGCTCGTTGCCGACGGTTTCCGGCGGGATATGCTCGAAACTGCGCGGGTTTTTCTCGACGGCATTGACATGCATGCCGGCCTTGTGGGCAAAAGCGCTTTCCCCGACATACGGCGCATGGCGGTTGTGCGGGAGGTTCAGCAGATCGTCCGTGCAACGCGAAAGCTCGCACAGGTTGGGGAGGGTTTCCGGGCATCCGCATTCGCAATTCATTTTCAAAAGCAGCGACGGTATAATCGAGCAAAGATTGGCATTGCCGCAGCGTTCGCCGTAGCCGTTGATGGTGCCCTGGACATGCACGGCGCCGGCGCGCACGGCTTCGAGCGAATTGGCCACCGCCGTTTCGCAATCGTTATGGCAATGGATGCCGATCGGCAGCGGGAAGGCCTTGACCGCCAGGCGGGTGATCTCGAAAATTTCATGCGGCAGCATGCCGCCGCGGGTATCGCAGAGCACGAGCATATCCGCGCCGCTTTCCGCGGCCGCCTTGAGTACGGCCATGGCGGCTTCCGGACTGTCGCGGTAACCGTCGAAAAAATGCTCGGCGTCAAAAATCACCTGCCGGCCGTTTTGCTTGAGGTGGCGGACCGTGTCGCGGACCATTTCCAGGTTTTCTGCGGGCGTCGTGCGCAGGACGTCCCGGACGTGCAATTGCCAGGCCTTGCCGAAAATAGCCGTGGATGTCATGCCCGATTCCAGCAGTTTGCAGGTGCCGGGATCATCGGCGGCGCTGGCATTGGCGTGGCGGGTGCTGCCAAAGGCCACCACCCGCGCGCGCTGCAGCGGCTGGCGGCGCATTTCAGCGAAGAATTCCATGTCCTTCGGATTGGACGCGGCATAGCCGCCTTCGATGTAATCCACTCCAAATTCATCCAGCTTGCGGGCCAGCCGCAGTTTGCCGGATAATGAAAGGGAAATTCCTTCGCATTGCATGCCGTCGCGCAGGGTGGTGTCGTAAATTTCAACGCGTTGTTTTTGCATGGGAACCTCCTTTGGTAAGACGCGGCGTCAGCCGGCGCCGCGAAGGTTGCTGCAAGCCAAAGGCGTGGTGCAGGGCCCGCAAGGCCCGCACCGCATGTTTTTTGCGCACGACCACGGTAATCTTGATTTCGGAAGTGGCGATCATCAGGATGTTGATATTCAGCCGGGCCAGCTCGCGGAACATCCGGTACGCCACGCCGGAATGGCCCCGCATCCCCACCCCCACCACGCTCACCTTGGCGATGTCCGCATCCGCGGCCACTTGCCCGCCGTTGACCGCCCGGACCGCCCGGGCCAGTACGCTCCGCGCCTGGGCTTCGTCGTCCTGGTGCAGGGTGAACGAGATGTCCGCCAGGCCCTGGGCGCTGGTGTTCTGGACGATCATGTCAATATTGATGCCGGCAGCGGCCAACTGGCCGAAGATGCGCGCCGCCATGCCGGGCCGGTCCGGCACGCCGGCCACGGTCAGCTTGACATGTTCCTGCTCGGCCGTCACTCCGCGTACGACGATATCTTCCATATGCGCCACCTCTTCCTTGACCAGCGTTCCGGGTTTGGACGAGAAACTCGAAAGCACCTCGATTTCAACTCCATATTTTTTAGCGAACTCCACCGCGCGCGACATCAGCACCCGGGCGCCCAGGCTGGCCAGTTCCAGCATTTCATCATAGGCTATTTCTTCCAATTTGCGAGCATCCTTCACCAGGCGCGGATCGGCGGAATAAATGCCTTCCACATCCGTGAATATCTGGCAGCGGTCGGCATGCAGCGCCGCGGCGAGGGCGACCGCGGTGGTGTCGGACCCGCCGCGCCCCAGCGTGGCGATATCGTCGCAGGGAGTAGCGCCCTGGAAACCGGCGACGATGACAATGTGTCCCTCCCGCAGATGCCGCAGGATGCGCTCCGGATTGATCCGCGTAATCCGGGCCTTGCGGTGCATCGTGTCGGTAAAAATTCCGGCCTGCGGCCCGGTCAGGGAAACCGCCTGCGCGCCCATGGCGTGCAAAGCCATGGCCAGCACGGCCACGGAAACCTGCTCGCCGGTCGCCATCAGCATGTCCATTTCGCGCGGGCTGGGATTGGGCGTGATCCGGTGGGCTAAAGCGACCAGGTTATCTGTCGCATCGCCCATGGCGCTGACGATCGCCACTACGGCGTTGCCCCGGCGCTGCGTTGCCAGCACCCGCCGCGCCACCCGGCGCACGCAATCGGGGTCAGCCACCGAACTGCCGCCGAACTTCTGCACGATCAATTTTTTCCATCCGGCCATGCCATGCTCATTTCAAAATATTCGCGCTCGCGCCCGCCATTGAAACGCAGCGCCGTGAAACCGGCAAAAGTTTGCGGGATCAAATCTCGTTCACAATCCGCAGGCGCATCGTTTTGGCGCCGACGATCGGCAGGGAGTCAATTTCCGCCAGAGCTTCCCGGAAGGCCCGTTCCGGCGCCGTATGCGTGATGATAACCACGGGAACCTGCGCTCCAGCCCGGTCTTCCTTCTGCAGCAGCGAGGCGATGCTGATGCCATGCCGGCCGAGCACGGTGCCGATTTCACCGAAAACCCCTGGACGGTCCAGCAAGTTCAAACGCAGGTAATAACGCACTTCCGTCTGGTTGATATCCCGCAGAGGACGGAGGACGGCGGGTCCGCTCCGGAACTGCCGGCGGACCGCGCCGGCCGCCAGGGCGATGGCGGCATCGGCCACATTGCTTATAACCGCGCTGGCCGTCGGTTCGCGGCCGGCGCCCCGGCCGTAAAACATCAATTCCCCCGCCCCGTCGCTCTCGATCAGCATGGCGTTGAAAACGCCCTTGACGGATGCCAGTATGTGGCGGGACGGCACCAGGGCGGGATGCACCCGCACTTCCACTTCCGATCCCGCCTCCCGGATGACCGCCAGCAAACGGATGCAATAACCCAACTCCCGGGCGTAGGCCATGTCCAATTCCGCCAGACCGCGAATGCCTTCCACGGAGACATCGGCCAGCGAAAAATGCTGGCCGTAAATCAACGAAGCCAGGATCACCGCCTTGTGCGCGGTATCCTTGCCGTCTATATCCAGCGCCGGATTCGCCTCGGCGTACCCGGCAGCCTGAGCTGCCTGCAGCGCCTGTTCAAATGATTGCCCGGTCTGTTCCATGCTGGTCAGGATAAAATTGCACGTGCCGTTCAAAATGCCGTAGATCCGGCGTACATTGTCCGCCACCAAACCTTCGCGCAGGGCGCGGATGACCGGGATGCCGCCGCCGACGCTGGCTTCAAAGTAAATCTCAGTTCCATGCTCGTGCGCCAGTTGGAACAATTCCGCTCCATGCGCGGCCAGCAGGGCCTTGTTGGCCGTCACCACCGGCTTGCCCAGGCGCAGCGCCCGCGTCACCAGTTCCCGGGCGGCGCCCGTGCCGCCGATAAGTTCCACCACCACATCCACATCTCCGGCATCCACCACCGATGCCGCATCGTCCGATGTCGGAACTTCCGCCGGAGCCGCCGCCCGGCGTTCGGCGGAAAGATCGGCCGCCCGGCGCAATACCAGCCGGATGCCCAGCCGGTTGGCCAGCAAATCGGCGTTGGCCGGCATTATCTGCGCCAACCCGGACCCGATGGTCCCCAAGCCCAGCAATCCCACTCCGATTTCTTTCATAAACACCTGCGCAAACAGTATTTCTCAAGATGCGAACAATGAAAATATCAGATTCGTCCTGTAGATTCAATCAAAATGCGATGAAAACTGTGGGACTGAAAATGCCGCCTCCGCCCAAGTTGTCAACCACGACACTTTCAACAGCCAGCGTTTGGAAGCATGCGTTCATCTGCGCCGTGCCAGGCAGGCGGCATAAAACCCGTCCGTGCCGGTTTCCGGCGGAACACCCCGTGATTCGCCAAGCAGTTCGTACCCGGACTGGCGGTCCAGCCATGCGCGCACCAAGCCGCCGTTTTCTTCCGGTTCCAGGCTGCAGGTGCTGTACACCAGACGGCCGCCCGGCGCCAGCATAACGGCCAGCCGCGTCAATAGCGCCGTTTGGAGGCGCACCAGCCTATCCAGGCGGCGCGGATCAAAATGCCAGCGCACATCCGGTTTATGCCGGATGACGCCGGTATTCGAACAGGGGGCATCCAGCAGGATGCGGTCAAACTGACCTGTTGCCTCCGGGGGATGCAGAGCGTTGACTGGCCGCAGGACGACGAAATCCGCAAGCCCCAGGCGTTTTAGATTGGCAGACATGCGATCCCGCCGTTCCGCCTGCGGCTCCCATGCCGTCAAAACGCCGTCTCCTTCCATGTCGCCGGCCAGCAATGCGGTTTTTCCACCGGGGGCGGCGCAGGCATCCAGCACCCGCATGCCGGGCCGCGCGCCAAGCAAGGTCACGGCGTGGGCCGCGGCCGGATCCGCCGCCAGGAACCAACCCTGGCCATACCCCGGCAATTCCGGCACGGACACACCCCGTTTGACCGTAATAAATTTTTTCCCGGCATACTCCGCGGCGCGCGCAATCAGGCCGTGTTCCTGGAATGCCGACTGCAAGGACTGGCCGGAGATTTTCAAACTGTTCGCCGTCACCGTGACTTCCGCCCGCTGGTTGTTCCAGGCGGCGATCTGCTCCGCCCGCACCGGAGAAAAATGAGCGCCCCAGCGCTGCAACAGGCAATCCGGATGAGACAGGCGGATGCCGGCCGGCTGCCGCGCCAAAAGTTCCCGCAGCGCCGGCCGTTCCCGCAGCGTCCTGCGCAGCAATGCATTAACGAATCCCGCGGCGGCGGCGGAATCGCTTTCCCGCACGGCCGCGACGGTTTCGTTGACCGCCGCGTATTCCGCCACGTCGGTGAGATGCAGGATCTGATACAGTCCAACATACAAGGCCGCGGATATTTCAGGCGCCGGGGCGCGCGGAGCGTATTGCCGGACAACCCACTCCAACTGCCGGCGCCAGCGCACCGCGCCGTAAACCAGTTCCGTGACGAACGCCCGGTCGTCGGCGATATCTTCCAGCAGCCGGCCGGGGAAAGCGCCGGTTTGCAGCCAGCGGGCGATGATGCGGATGGCGGCGGCGCGCGAATTCAATTTCATGTCAAATGCGCTCCGGGGCTGCAATGCCCAGCAAATCCAGACCCTGGCGCAGCACGCCGGCCACAGCCGCACAGAGCCGCACGCGGCTTTCGCGGATGCCTTCTTCTTCTTTCAGGAAAGGAACATTCTGATAAAAATTACTGTAATGCCCGGCCAGCGCATAGAGGTAATCCGCCAGGATGCTGGGCCGGTAAAGCCGGCCTGAGAGCAGCAGGGTGTCCGGGAACCGCGCCAGGTGCAGCGCCAGGGCGCGTTCCACCGGGAGGTCCGGGCGCAGCGGGTAATCTTCCAGGCGGATCCCGGGGTGGCGTTCCCGGTATTTATCCAAAACGCTGCAAATCCGCGCATGGGCATATTGCAGGTAAGGCGCGGAATTGCCGGTCAAGGCCAGGGCCTTGTCCCATGAAAACGTAACCAGGCTTTGGGGATTCTGGCTTAAATCGGCGTATTTCACCGCGCCGATGCCCACTGCCCGGGCCACGTCGCGCTGTTGTGCCGCGGGCATGTCCGGGCTGCTTTCCCGTACCATGGCCAGCGCGCGCGTTTCGGCTTCATCCAGCAGCAGTTCCAGTTTGATCACATTGCCCTGGCGGGTGGAGAAAGTCCCTTCCGGCAACCGCATCAGGCCGAACCAGACATGCACCAGCTCGGCGCCGACGTCCAGCTTGCGCGCCAGGGTGAATACCTGCCGGAAATGCAGTTGCTGGCGCTCGTCGGTGACATAGATGATGGCGGCAGGATTGAATTCCTCCACCCGGCTCAAAACCGTGGCCACGTCCGTGGCCGCGTAATTGAAAGCGCCATCCGACTTGCGCACAATGCAGGGCGGCAGTTTTTCGTCTTCAAAAAAGGCCACCAGCGCGCCTTCGCTCTCGCGCGCCAGGCCGGCGGCAACCAGGCGGTCAATGACGTCGGGCAGGCGGTCATGGTAATGGCTTTCGCCGCGCGTCACGTCGAAGGTTACGCCCAGGCGGGCGTAAATCCGGTCGAATTCGCCCCGGGAAAGCCGGATAAATTCCCGCCAGAGCGCCAGGTTTTCATGATCGCCGGACTGCAATTTCACCAGTTCATTCCGACACTGAGCCATCCAGTCTTCATCCGTACGCGCCTGTTCGTAACTGCGGACATACAACCGCTCCAGTTCCTCCACCGGGGCGGTTTCCAAGGCGGTGCGGTCGAGGAAATGGCGATAGCCCTGGATCAGGATGCCGAACTGGGTGCCCCAGTCGCCTAGATGATTATCGGCGACCACTTGGTATCCCAGGAAACGGTGGAGCCGGTCGAGGGCGTTGCCGATCACCGTGGAGCGGATATGCCCGATGTGCATGGGCTTGGCGACGTTGGGACTGGAGTAATCAATCACGACCGTGCGGTCGGCGCCTGGCTTGGGCGTCCCCAGCCGCGGGTCGGCCAGCATGGATTCCAGGCGGGCGGCCAGCCAGGCGTTGTCGAGAGTAATGTTAATGAAACCGGGGCCGGCCTGTTCCACGCGGGCCACCGCCGGGTTCGGCGGCGCGTGGGCAATCGCGGCGGCGGCGATGGCCCGCGGCGCCTGGCGCAGCGCCCGCGCCAATCCCATGGCGGCATTGCACTGGTAATCCCCGAATTCCGGCGCCGCGGCCGGCTCGGCCGTCACCGCCGCCAGATCCCCTTCCTGGCCGGGAAAGGCGGCCTGAAACGCCGCCCGCATCCATTCCGTCAGCAGATTATTCAAAGTTGGCATATCCGGCATCCCGCTGCTAAACAAAAAATGCGCCCGCGCGGCTGTAGACAAGCCGGCGGGCGCATTGATCGAATATCATTTGTACCTTCCGACTAAACCTGCGCCGGTTGCCGCAGCAGGTCGCGGTAAACGGCCGACAACACGCTGAAATACAGCGGAGCAGTCACCACTACGCCTATGCCGCATACCAGGGAACCCACCATGCTGAGGATGCCCGCTATCACCACCATGACCGTCAGCGGAACGAACATGGATCGCAAGGCTTTCAATGCCGCCATTACCGCCGGCCAGCAATCCATTTTCTTGTCGGCGATGTAAAACAGCGCAAACGTTGAAATGGTGTGCAACAGGATGTTGAACACGACCAGCACCAGGATGGCGACCGGCCTGGTGAAAACCAGGAGGGAAACCAGGGCCGCGGCAATGGAGATTACCACGCAGCCGAGAATAAGCAGGAATGTGTCCAGGAAGCAATCGAAGCCCTTGAAGACGTCGCCGATTTCCGGCTTCGGCTCGCTGCGGTCCAGCAGGCGGAGATTGACCAGCGCGACGCCCGCCAGGAGCGGGCCTGCCAGGATTCCCAGGGTTAATTGCCCCAGCAGCAACGCCAGCGCATTGATAACAATCAGCAGCAGAAAATTCTCCTTGTATAGATTGAATCCCTCCTGCAGCCACGGTCCGATTTTCATTTCCGGTTGTGCCATGATGCTTCTCCCATGAATGTTGGTTAAAGGGCTGTATGATTACGGCGCCGCCTGCCGGTCGCCGGCATCCCGCCCCAATCCGCAATCCGGCATAATATTGTGTTGCGCCACAGCTAAAGTCAAGCGGGAATTCCAGTTCCGGCCGGGGCGGTTTCCCATCATGCGCCCGGGACCGCGCCGCGCCGGGTTCAAACCTCGGACAATTCCTTCAGAAGTTCCCGAATCAATTCATGGACGCTGACGATGCGTTCCACGCGCCAGACGTTTGCGCCGCACATGGCAAAACCCTGTTCGAAATCGCCGCGGCTGGCCTGGAGCAGAACCTTGGCGATGCAGTAATTGGCGGCGCCGGCGTCGCAGGTCAGCAGGCACTTGTAAGGGCAGGCGAACTTCACCTTTACCCCGTGCTGGCTGGCCTCGGTAAAGGCATTTTTCAAGACCCGGGCCGGCAGACCTACCGGCGACTTGATCAAAATAACGTCGTCGCGGGTAGCATGCACATATTGTTGCTTGTAGGCGTCCGCGGCATCGCATTCATGGGTGGCGACAAAACGCGTTCCCATCTGCACTCCAGCGGCGCCTATTTTCAAAAATTTGGCGATATCCCGGCCGGTGTAAATTCCCCCCGCGGCAACAACCGGGATCGGCCGCTTCCCGCGCGCGCTCCAGTCTGCCGCCACCCCCAGGACGTCCGCCACCAGGGTTTCCAGGGACTTCGCCGTGCCATCCAGCAATTCCTCGAATTTAAACCCCAGGTGCCCGCCGGCCAGCGGACCCTCCACCACCAGCGCGTCGGGCAGCCGGCCGGTGCGTTTCCACCAGGCGCGGCAGATGATGTCGGCGGCGCGGCCGGAGGAAACGATGGGAATCAGTTTGACCTCGGTTGGCCCGGCGATTTCGGGCAGATGCATGGGCAATCCCGCGCCGGAAATGATGGCATCCGCGCCGGCCTCGATGCTGGCGCGCACCAGGCTGGCGTAATTGGTCAGCGCTACCATGACATTCACGCCCACCGGCAGCCGCCGCTGCTTGACGGCGAGGATTTCAGCGCGCAAGGCGTCGCTGGAGCGGTTGGCATAGGAATCGTTGGTAGCGACGTCCTCGCCCAGGCCCACGCTGGCGATCACGCCCAGGGCGCCCTCCGCCGATACTGCGCCGGCCAGCGATCTTTTCGAAACACCCACACCCATGCCGCCCTGGATGATGGGAACATTCAAAATCAAGTTGCCGATTGAAAGTGGGGGTATTTTCATTAAATCCTGCGGGGAACCGCCGTGAAAAACAAATATACTAGAGAAAATCCCCGGCAAATGCAATCAAAGAAGGAATTAATTTGCGACCCGCTGCTCCCGCGGTCCCTGGCGCTTGCGCAGGCGGATGTTTTGCGGAGTGATTTCCACCAGCTCGTCATCATTGATGTAAGCGATGCAATCTTCCAGGCTCATCCGGGCAACGGGCGTCAATATGACATTTTCGTCCGATCCGGCGGCCCGCACGTTGGTCAGGTGCTTGCCCTTGGCGGGGTTGACCGCCAGGTCGTTGCTCCGGCAATGCTCCCCGATGATCTGCCCCCGGTAAATGCGCACACCCGGCTCCAGGAACAGGCGGCCGCGTTTCTGGAGATTGAAGAGGGCATAAGCCACCGTCGTGCAGGTTTCCGTTGAAACCAGCACGCCGTTCTTGCGCTGGCGCATTTCGCCGGCAAACTCGTCGTATTCCAGGAAAACGTAGGTCAGCATGCCCATACCCTTGACGTCCGACATGAATTCGGATTTGAACCCCAGGAGTCCGCGCGTTGGAATTTTATATTTCAGCCGCATCAAGCCGTTCAACCGCTGCATCTCCAGCAACAAGCCTTTGCGCGCGCCCAGTTTTTCAATGACTGTGCCGGAATATTCCTCCGCCATTTCCACCAGCAATTCCTCGTAGGGCTCCAGCCGCCGGCCATCCTGTGTCTTGAAGATCACCCGCGGGCAGCTCACCTGGAATTCGTAGCCTTCCCTCCGCATTTTTTCGATGAGGATGGACAGATGCAGTTCACCCCGGCCGGACACCTTGAAACCGGGCGCCCCAGGCAGTTCCTCCACGGCCAGAGCCACATCCACCAACGCTTCCCGGCGCAGACGTTCGGCCAGATGCGTGGAAGTGATGAATTCGCCTTCCTTGCCGGCGAAAGGCGAATTGTTGGGCAGGAACAGCATGGAGACCGTCGGGGGATCAACGGGCAACACAGGCAGCGGCAGGGGGTGTTCGGGATCGGTGAAGGTGTCGCCGACGGATAAATCATCCTGTCCGGCCACCGCCACGATTTCACCCAGCCCGGCGCGCGCGGCTTCAACTTTGCGGGTGCAATCGAACCGGTAAATCTTGGTAATGCGCGTCGGGCGCAGTTGCCCGGCGCCATCGGCCACCGCCGCCGGCATCCCGACCTGCATGCCGCCGGAGGTGATCTTGCCGATTCCCAGTCGGCCCAGGAACGGCGAGTGGTCAATCGTGCTGACCTGCATTTGCAAAGGACCGCGCGGATCGCCGGACGGCGCGGGTATGCGCCGGATGATGGCGTCGAACAGCGGCTGCATATCCGTCCCCGGCCGGCCCGGGTCTTCGCCGGCGTAGCCGCCGGTGGCGGATGCATACAGCGCATGGAAATCCAGAATATCGTGCGGCGCATCCAGCTTGACGAACAGGTCGAACACCTGGTCCACCGCCCAATGCGGCCGGGCGGCGGGCTTGTCAATTTTGTTGATGACCACGATGATCGGCAGGCGCCGCGCCAGGGCTTTCTTCAGCACGAAAAAAGTCTGCGGCATCGGCCCTTCCTGGGCGTCCACCAGGAGCAGCGCGCCATCCGCCATCTGCAGCACCCGCTCCACCTGGCCGCCGAAATCGGCATGGCCGGGGGTGTCAATGATATTCACCGTGTAGCCGCGGTAACGCAAGGCGCCGTTTTTAGCGGCGATGGTGATGCCGCGCTCGCGCTCGAGGTCCATGGAATCCATCAACCGCTCCGCCACGGCCTGGTTCTCGCGAAACATCCCGCTCTGGCGGAAAAGCTGGTCTACCAGCGTGGTTTTGCCATGGTCTACATGGGCGATGACCGCCACGTTGCGTATCTTGCCGCTGTCATTCATAAGATAATCTTCCGGCGCCCGGAGGACCTGCTGCCGCCGGCGTTCCTGATGCAAAAGCAGGAGTGTTTAACAGAAACCGTTACGGCGCGCAAATTATTTTTCGCCGAATGGTGAGTATGTGAGTTTTTGGAATTGGCTCCGTTTTAAGGTTTTGAACACTGAACATTCTGCCCCTCTGTGCCTATGCCCCTCTCTTCGGCTTGACTCCCCCGTAAAATCAACTAGACTATGTCAATTGAATCCCCATGCCGGGAAAGACGCAGACGGAAGGAAATTTTATGCCGGACATATCCATCATCGTGCCGATTTTCAACGAGGAAGAATGCGTCGAACCATTATGCGCTAAACTGGGCGAAGCCTTGGCAAAGTTGCCCCAATCCTGTGAAATCATCATGGTGGACGACGGCAGCACCGACGGCACATGGAACAAGCTTAAGGAACAGTCATCGCGGCTGCGGGGATTGCGCCTGATCAGGTTCCGCCGGAATTTCGGGCAGACAGCCGCCATGTCCGCCGGGATGCATCATGCCCGCGGACGGGTCATTATAACCATGGACGCCGACTTGCAGAACGATCCCGACGACATACCGCTTTTGCTCGCGCAGATTGACCAGGGATTCGACGTGGTCAGCGGCTGGCGCAAAGACCGGCAGGACGCTTTCATCCACCGCCGCCTGCCGTCCATGGTTGCCAACCGTTTGATCAGCCGGCTGACCGGCGTGGCCCTGCACGATTTCGGCTGCACCCTGAAAGCCTACCGCCGGGATGTCATGCAGGATGTGCATCTTTACGGGGAAATGCATCGCTTCATTCCCGCCCTGGCCCACTGGGTGGGCGGCTCGGTGGCAGAAGTGGTCGTCAACCATCACCCCCGGCGCATTGGCCGCTCCAAGTACGGCCTGTCGCGCATTACGCGCGTGATCCTGGACTTGTTTACCGTGACTTTCCTCCTGCGTTACAGCAAAAGCCCGATCCAGATTTTCGGCAGGATCGGCCTCTTCCTGGGCGCAACGGGTATTTTGATGCTGGCGGGCATGGTGCTGGCCAATATCTTGGCCAACATCTTCGGCACTGTTTTCGCCGCCACCCTGCTGAAACGGCCGTTCTGGGTGATGACATCCTTCATGCTGTTGTTCATCGGACTGCATTTCATCAGCATGGGACTGCTGGCGGAAATCCAAATCCGCACCTATCACGAATCCCAAAACAAGCCGATTTACGTGATCCGTGAAACCATCGAACCGGACGCAGCCTGAGATTGGCTGAATTTGATCCATCTTTGCCGCAAGCCGCCGCCGCGGCCATCGCCGGCGCGGCGCTGATTGCAGGCGGATTGACGGCGGCGTGCAGCCTTTGGCGCGAGTTCCGACGCCGTCCCTCGATCTGGCGCCGACGCTGCCGCCTCCTGCCCCGCACCGGCTGGACTCTGCCGGATTTAATCCTGATGCTGGTTTTTGTCGGCGCCGCGGTATCCGCCGCCAACCTGCTGGCCGGTAAGCTTAAATCTCCGGCATGGGACATGGCCGCCCGCATCCTGCTGCTCCACGGGGGCGGCATCTTGCTGGCATGCTGCCTGCGGCGCAGGCCTGGCAGCCGGTGGAAGCGGGCATCTGTCCGACACCCCTGGCGTTGGGGCATACGCTTTTACCTGGCGGCCCTCCCCTTCGTCATGACCGCCGGGCTTCTGAACCAGGCGGCGTTGCGGTTGGCCGGCCGCCCAACCGCCCTGCAGGAAGCGGCGCTGGAATTATTGACATCGGAAAGCCGGGCGGCGCAACTGGTGTTGGTCGCCGCCGCCGGGCTGACCGCGCCAATCTTCGAAGAGTTGCTCTTCCGTGAAATCGCCTTGCCCCTGGCGGCGCGCGGCGGCGGCGCGTTCCCGGCCATTCTGGCCACATCTGCCGCTTTTGCCCTGATTCACCTGCACGCGGCGGCGGTTTTGCCGCTGTTTGTGCTGGCAGTTTTCCTTTCTCTGGCGTATATTTATACCCGGTCGCTCGGCGCGGTGATTATAATGCACGCATTATTCAATTTCGTTAACATTGCCTTGTTATGGCTGCTGTTTTAAACCATGCAAATCAATCCTGACGCCAAACTGCCCATCCCCACCATCGTCTGGCAGCCCGACCGCCCCGGCGGTTCCCGCCCGGGCGCCATTCGCATACTGGATCAGACACGCCTGCCCGGCGCGGCCAGTTTCATTGAAATCCGCGATTTGCCCCGGTTATGGCAGGCAATCAAAACCCTCCAGGTGCGCGGCGCGCCCGCGATCGGCATCGCCGCCGCAATGGGTGTGGTTCTGGCCGTTCAAAAAGACACCTCCGAAACCCAGGGGTTGCTGGATGCCGTCTGCCAGGCGGCGGATTACCTCGCTACTGCCCGCCCGACCGCCGTCAATCTTTTCTGGGCCCTGACGCGCATGCGGCAGACGGCCCGGTTCGCCGCCAACCTCGAACCGGCCGTTTTCAAGGACCGGCTGCTGGCGGAAGCGCTCAAAATTTATAATGAGGATCTGGAAATGTGCCGCGCCATCGGCCGCCACGGCGCGGGTTTGCTGCAGGACGGACAGACCGTGCTGACCCATTGCAATGCCGGCGGCCTGGCGACTTCGGGTTACGGGACCGCCCTGGCGCCAATTTATATCGCCCGCGAGCAGGGCAAGCATATCCGCGTTTACGCCGATGAAACCCGCCCGCTGCTTCAGGGTGCACGGCTTACCGCCTGGGAATTGATGCGGGCCGGTGTGGACGTAACATTGATCTGCGACAACATGGCGGCCCAGGTCATGCGCGAAGGCCGGATTGACGCAGTCATGGTCGGCGCCGACCGGATTGCCGCCAATGGCGATGCCGCCAACAAGATCGGCACGTACGGCTTGGCGCTGCTTGCGCGGGCGCACCGGGTGCCGTTTTACGTGCTCGCGCCATCCTCCACCTTCGACTTGGACGCGCCCGACGGCGCGGCCATCCCGATCGAAGAGCGCGGCGCGGAAGAAATCATCCGCGGATTCGGACAGCCGACCGCGCCCGAAGGCATTCAGGTTTATGCGCCCGCCTTCGATGTTACTCCCGCGGAACTGATCACCGGCATCATCAGCGAGCGGGGAATCGTCCGGCACCCATTTCCGCAGCCGCTGATGGCATTTTCCGTATGAGACCGCAAATTTCTGCGCTGTCACACCCTCTGCCCGAATGCCTGCGCGATATCGGGGAAAACGAATTGCTGCGCCGGATTTGCGGCGATTTGCCCGGGCACCCGGAATTGCTGGTCGGACCGGGAGACGATTGCGCCGTCGTGCGCCCCGCCGGCGCGGAGACCTGGGACTGGCTGCTGAAATCCGACCCGGTAATCGAAGGCGTGCATTTCTCCGCCGCCGACTCCCCCGCTGCGGTAGGCCATAAAGCCATTGGCCGGGTGCTGAGCGATATCGCCGCCATGGGCGGCGAGCCGCTCTGGATCAACATCAACCTGTCCGCGCCGCCGGATACCCCGACCCGGCGCATCAGTGAGATTTATGACGGAATCAAGCAGATGGCGCGGCGGCACGGCGCGGGCATCGCCGGCGGCGATATCTCGGCCGCGCCGCACCTGGCCCTGCACGTGTTCGGCATCGGCCGCGTGCCGCGCGGCCGGGCGGTGCTGCGTTCCGGCGCGCGCCCCGGCGACAGCATTTGCGTTACCGGCAGCCTCGGCGGCAGCCGCGCGGGCAAACACCTGCGCTTCGAACCGCGGCTGGCGGCGGGACAATGGCTGATGCGCGGCGGCTGGGCGACGGCCATGATTGACATCAGCGACGGCCTGGCGCCGGATTTGCGGCGGCTGGCCGAAGCCAGCGGGACTGGCGTCGCCATTGAAACGGAAAAAATCCCCATCGCGCCGGCCGCGCAGACCGCGGGCGGGCGGCGGACTCCGCTGCAGCACGCCCTGTCCGATGGCGAAGATTTTGAATTGCTGTTTACCGTGCCCGCCGCGCGCCTGCCAGAATTGCTCAGGGAATGGCCGGCCGCCCTGGGCACCCCCTGCACCGCCATCGGCGCCGTCCTGCCGTCGGGCAAAGGCATCACGCTGCGCCAGGCCGACGGCAAGAAAACCAGGCTGCAAGCCAAAGGTTATGAACACTTCCGAATACATCACCCATAGCCCGGCGGAAACCCGGCGTGTGGCCGCCGCGCTGGCGCGGCAGTTGCAGCCGCCCGCAATCGTGGCATTGTTCGGCGACATCGGCGCGGGCAAGACCTGCTTCGTCCAGGGCCTGGCCGCCGGTCTGGGTCTGCGCGAGACGGTCACCAGCCCGACCTTCATTATCATCAACGAATATCCCGGCCCGGTGCCGCTGTACCACATGGATCTTTACCGGCTGCCGGAGGCGGAAGATGCCTTGCAGGCCGGCATCGAGGAATATTTCGAGCGCCCGGGCATCACGGTGATCGAATGGGCGGAACGCGCGGAAGCGCTGCTCCCGCCTTCCGCCATCCGGGTACGCCTGGAAAACGCAGGCCCGCGCCAACGACGGATTCTGATCACGGCCGGCAACAGATGCGTCACGCCGTGAAGCTACTACAATCCAGATTCCGGATTTCCGGCACTGTATTAGCCGAACGGTGTTCGGCATCCGGATTAACCGCAGAAATGTTCCGTGTTCGGGGTGTTCAGCAAGCGGTGTTGGCCCCTTGGCCACTCTATGCCTCTGCCCCTCTTTGCCTTTGTCCCCCTGCTCCTCTGTCCCCTTCTGCCTAAACCTTGACCAGCCTGACCGAAAGATCGGATTCCACGGCCAGCAGGTGCCGCAAGGGAATTGCGTGCCAGCCTCCCGGAGTCAATTTGTTGGAGCAGACAACGACATGGGGGGTCCGCCGCAGATCAGTGGCCGCCAGGTGCGCGCCGGCACCAGCCCGCACGGGGCGCCGGACGCAGCGGTAGGACAGTGAAAAATGGCGCGGTTTACGGCTGCAATTACGGTAGGCGAAAAGGCGGACGCCGTCCGTCAGCAGGAAATTGGCGCCGGTGAAATCCCGCAGCCCCGCCGCCACGGCGCGGATGCCGGCGACCACATCCCCGCCCTGGTGTGCAATGGATTGAAGCAGGGTATGGAAATAAATTTCCGAATCCGTTTCGCCGCCGGCGGCGGCGCGGAACCGGCCGCGCAATTTACCGCGCCACTCCCGGGCGTCGCGCACCGTGCCGTTATGGGCGAAAGTCCATTTGCCGAAAACAAAAGGGTGGCAATTCCGGCGGCGCAGAACGCCCTGGCTGGCCTTGCGCAAATGCCCCATCAGCATCGTGGAAACAGCTTCGGCGGATAAGACGGGCAAGATGCGGGATGCCGGCGCAGGCTGCGGATCCTTGAAAAGCTGGGGCTGTCCGTCCTCGTACCAGGCCAGACCCCATCCGTCAGGATTGCGCCGGTCGCCGTAAGAACGGAACGGCACGGGCGCGCGCAGCATGTAATAATCCAGCGCCGCCGGCTCGGCGCATTTCACCGCCAGTAATCTGCACATATCCGCCTCCCGTCTGAAAAAAGATGCATTAGAGCCAATTTCAAAAGTCC
The DNA here is from genome assembly GCA_964463985.1 of uncultured Verrucomicrobiota bacterium. Taxonomy (GTDB): domain Bacteria; phylum Verrucomicrobiota; class Kiritimatiellia; order JAAZAB01; family JAAZAB01; genus JAXGPF01. The sequence continues at coordinate 4,894 of CAYXEK010000039.1, read as the reverse complement.
TATCAAAAAGGCCGGGGTGTAACCCGCCCCTCCAAAAACGGGCTGATTTTGCATTTTGGAGGGACAACTTCCACGTCGTCCAAGACTTTTGAAATTGGGTCATTATACAGATTGGCTTTTTTTTTGCAATTCCCGTGAATTTATGCTTGAATTCCGGCGGGCATTCGGGTATTGGTAATCGTTTCAAGGCAGTCTTTTGAAGGCCGCGGCCTTGCAACCAAACGGTTCAGCGGCCAAACCCGCAGGAAGGAGTGGTGGTATGGCGGTAAAAATCAGATGCCGGCGCATGGGCGCCAACAATGATCCGGCTTTTCGCATAGTGGCCACGGACATGCGTTCGGCCCGCGACGGCCAGAGCCTGGAAACACTGGGATGGTACGACCCCAAGCGCAAGGGCGGCAATTTCAAGCTTGATCTCGAACGCGTTGAAAAATGGCGCGCCAACGGCGCGCAGATTTCGGACACGGTACGCAGTTTGATCCGGCGCGCCAAAAAAGACGCGCCGGCGGCGGCGCCGATCAATCCCGCATGAAAAAGTTCATCGCATATATCGTCAAAGCCCTGGTGGACCATCCCGAGCGCGTGCAAATTTCGGAGATTGCCGGACGGAGCAACATCATCATCGAGGTGCGCTGCCATGCCGAGGATATGGGGCGCATCATCGGCAAAAACGGCAAAACCATCAGCGCCATGCGCATGCTGCTGGCCGGCCTCGCGGCCAAGCACAAACGCAAAGCAGTTCTGGAAGTGGTGGAATAGAACCCGCCCATATGCACCGCATGCCTACACCGCTGCAGATTGACGTGATCACGATTTTTCCCGAAATGCTTGAGGGGTTCATCGGGTCCAGCATGCTGAAGCGAGCCGCGCAATCGCAGGCGGCGCATTTCAATCTGGTCAACCTGCGCGATTTCACCAGCGACCGTCATCGCACTGTGGATGACCGCCCTTACGGCGGCGGGCCGGGCATGATCATGAAGCCGGAACCTTTTTTCAAGGCCGTCTCCGCGCTCCGCACGCCGGAGACCAGGGTGGTGATGCCTTCGCCGCAAGGCAAAACCTTCAACCAGGACATGGCGCGCGCATTGGCCGGCGCGCGGCACCTGATTTTCCTCTGCGGCCATTACGAAGGCATAGACGACCGGGTCGCCCAGGCGCTGGCGACGGATGAAATTTCAATCGGCGATTACGTTTTAACCAACGGCACCTTGGCGGCGGCCGTGATGATTGACGCGATCGTGCGGCTGCTGCCGGGTGTGCTTGGCGCGCCGGACGGAACAGCGGATGAATCTTTTTGCGGCAACCGCCTGGAATATCCCCAATTCACGCGGCCTGAAGTTTTTTGCGATTTACGCGTGCCGGAAGTGTTGCGTTCCGGGGACCATCGGGCCATTGCCCGCTGGCGCGCGGAAGAATCGCGCCGGCGCACGCTCGAAAGGCGCCCGGACATCATCATGGCGCCGCCGCCGGACGCCGGCGGCGCGTAACAATAAATGCGGACGGATTTTGTGAAGGAGTAAACGACATGGGCATTGAAATTCTGAAAAAAATCGACCAGGAACAGCGCCAGCAGGAGAAAACCCCTGATTTTAAAGTCGGCGATTCCGTGAAAGTCCACGTGCGCATCAAGGAAGGCGAAAAAGAGCGGGTGCAGGTGTATGCCGGCAATGTGATCGCCCGCAAAGGCGCCGGCGCCGCTGAAACCTTCACCGTCCGCCGCATTTCCTTCGGCGAAGGAGTGGAGCGGATTTTTCCGCTGCATTCCCCCAATATCGCGCGCGTGGAAGTTGAAACCCGCGGCGCCGTGCGTCGCGCTAAACTTTATTACCTGCGGCAACGCACCGGCAAAAACGCCCGCTTGAAAACCGCGCAGAGTTAAACTTGCTGACTTTTGAACGCCAATGTTGGGAACGCGGTTACCGCCGCCTGGCCGGCGTGGACGAGGCCGGACGCGGCCCCTTGGCCGGACCGGTGGTGGCCGCCGCGGTGGTCTTTCCCCGCGCCTGGCTGGAGACGGAAGCGGTTGACAGCCTGGCGGCATTGACTGACTCCAAGCAATTGACTGCCAGCCAGCGGCAGAATTTTTCCGACCTGCTGCGCGGCGCCGCGGGAGTGGAAATCGGCGTTGGCATGGCAGATGCCGGGGAAATTGACCGGCACAACATCCTCCGGGCCACCCACCTGGCCATGCGCCGCGCTTTGCTGCAACTGCCTTCGCTGCCGGAATACGCGCTGGTGGACGGGTTGCCGGTGGATGGCCTGCCCTGCCCTTCATCCGCGATCATCCATGGCGACGGGCTCAGCCTTTCCATCGCCGCCGCCAGCGTCGTCGCCAAGGTCACGCGCGATGCCTTAATGACGGAATTGGACGGCAAGTACCCTGCCTACGGTTTTGCAAAGCACAAGGGTTATGGCACGCAAGCCCATATCCAGGCGCTGTTGCGCGAAGGGCCGACGCAGTTGCACCGCCGTTCATTCCGGCCGGTGCGCGAAATTGAGGCTATCCGCAACTCCATGCAACAACAACCGGGAGGCCCGTCCAATGTGGCGGAAATTACGCGCCGTCCTGGATGGTCTGCTGCCCGCCGCGCGCTCCGGCAAACCATCTGCGGGTTTATGGGGTGAAACGCAGGCGGCATCGGAATTGCAGCGCCGCGGCTATGCCATCATCGGCCAACGGGTGCGCGTCGGCCGGCATGATGAAATTGACCTGGTAGCCCGGCGCAGCGGCGTGCTGGTGTTTGTTGAAGTCAAAACCCGCCGAAGCGAATCATTCGGCCGGCCGGCGGCGGCGGTCAACCGCCGCAAGCGCCATTTTCTCTGCCGGGCCGCCATCCGCTATATGCGCCGCCTACGCCCGGCGCCGGCTTATTTCCGGTTTGACGTGATCGAGGTGATCGGCGCGCCCGGAGGCCCGCCGCCGACAATCCGCCACATTGAAAACGCCTTCGCGCTGGAAAGCCGGTACCGGGCGCCATAACCGGCGCTTATTCGTCATCTTCCGCCACGCGCAGCACTTCCTCGATCGTCGTGACGCCGTCCAGGACTTTCGCCCATCCATCATCGCGCAGGGTGCGCATGCCCTGGCGGAGCCCGGCCTGTTTGATCGCATTGGCGGAATCCCGGGCGATAATCATCGGCCGTATGGCTTCGGTTATCAGCAATCCTTCAAATATTCCCTGGCGGCCAAGGAAGCCCGAATGCCGGCATTTATCGCAGCCCACCGGCTCATAAATGGCGCGATTGTTCAGGCTTTCCACCGGGAAGTTTATGCCCCGCAGAAAATCATGGTCAATTTTCCACTGCCGCTTGCAGTGTTGGCACAGGACGCGCACCAGGCGCTGCGCCAGGATGGCCTCCACCGACGAAGCCACCAGGAATGGCTCCACGCCCATGTCCACCAGGCGGGTCACCGCCCCGGCGGAATCGTTCGTGTGCAGCGTGCTCAGAACCAGGTGCCCGGTCAGGGACGCCCGGATGGCGATTTCCGCCGTTTCAAAATCGCGGATTTCGCCCACCATGATCACGTCCGGGTCCTGGCGCAGAATATGGCGCAGTCCCATGGCAAAAGTCAGTCCGATTTCCGGGCGCACGTTGATCTGGTTCACCCCGGCGATTTCATACTCGATCGGATCTTCAATCGTGATAATGCGCTTTTCAATGGTGTTGATTTGATGCAGGCAGGAATACAAAGTGGTGGATTTGCCCGATCCGGTGGGCCCGGTGACGAGCAGGATGCCGTGGGGCTTGCGGATCAGCCGCCGCATCATGTCTTCGTCGCGCCGGCTCATGCCGATCCGGTCCAACCCCACCAGGCCGCCCCCGCGGGTCAACAGTCGCAGGCTGATGCTTTCGCCGTAAACCGTCGGCATGGTGGACACACGGATGTCCAATTCCTCGCCGTGGACGGTCAGGCTGATGCGACCATCCTGCGGCAGGCGCTTTTCGGCGATATCCACGTTCGCCATCACCTTGATGCGCGAAACGATCGCCGCCTGGAACCGCTTCAATTGCGGCGGCATGGACGTCTGGTGGAGGACGCCGTCCACCCGGTAGCGGATGCGCAGTTCATCCTCCATCGGCTCGAAATGGATGTCAGTCGCCCGGTCCTTGTAAGCTTCCCAGATGATCTGGTTGACGAATTTAACGATGGAAGCTTCCTGGTCCAGGTCGTTTAAATCCACCTTGCCTAATGTTTCTTCGGGAGTGACTTCGATCCGGTTGTCCTGTATCAACCGTTCCATGGTGTCCGCGCCGACGCCGTAAAACCGGTTGATTGCCCGGGCAATATCCGCCGCCGGACAAAGCGCCAGACGCACCCGCATGCCGGAAACCAGCCGCAGGACATCGGGCAACGCGGAATTGAAGGGATCGTTGACTGCCACCAGCAGAACGTTTTTTTCCACGGATAGCGGGATGGCGTTGTGCTGGAAAACCACCTTGGCGGGCAGCAGCGCCAGGACTTCCTTTTCCACCGTCAAATCGTTCAAGCGCACATAGGACAGGTTCAAGGCCTTAGCCAGCGCCTGCAGGAAAGGCTCCTCGGGCGCCAGTCCGTCCTCAACCGCCCGGCGGATGATGGAAGCCGGCGCATCGGTCTTGGCTTCCAGGATGCCCAGAATCTGCTCGTCGGTCAACAAACCCGTGCGCTTCAACACTCCGGTGATGCTGGAATTCATCATGGTTACTTGCCGACGGCCCGGTAGCCGTAGCCGCCAAGCTGCATGTCCCAGGCGAGAATCGTTCCATTGCGCCGGCGGATGCGCCAGCGTCCGCCCGCTTCTTCGTACACCGCCAGGTCGTCCGCGCCATCCCCGTCGTAATCGGCCGTCACCGGCGTCCATCCCGGCCCGCCCCACCAGTCGCCGTTCACCAGCGTCCGGCCGTCCACCGA
>CAYXEK010000038.1:16761-31983 GCA_964463985.1 uncultured Verrucomicrobiota bacterium | reverse complement strand
TGGCCATATCTGCCTGAGGTGGGGCGAACCGTCCCTGGTGAGCCGCAAGCATGACACAGCCGCCAGGCATTGGGGTATTGCGGCAGATTATGTTTGACATCGCCGCGCCGGGTTGACACTCTTTTCCATTAGAAAGTGCTGTTTCCAAATGGTCACACCGGGTGTACGTTCGGGGATGCCCTGCAACCGGTTAGCCGCTTTACGGGATGGTATGACGGATATTCCCCTGGTCAGCATGCAGTCCATCAGCAAAACCTTTGACGGCGTGCGGGTTTTGGACCGGGTTTCTTTCGATCTCCTGGCGGGCGAAACGCATATCCTGGCCGGGGAAAACGGCGCCGGCAAAAGCACGCTCATGAAAATCCTCTGCGGGGTGCACCCCGGCGATGAGGGCGCCATCCTGCTCAACGGCCGGCCAGTGCGCCTGGTTTCGCCGCACCATGCGGCAGCCCAGGGCATCGCCATGATTCACCAGGAACTGTCGCTGATCCCCGCGCTGTCGGTCGTGGACAATATTTTTCTGGGCCGCGAACGGACTGCCCCGGGCGGATGGATGCGGCATCGCGAGCAGCGCCTGGAAGCCCGCGCGTGGTTGCGCCGGTTGGACTTGGACCTGGATGTGAGCCGCGCCGCCGGCGAGTACCCCTTATCCATTCAGCAGATGATTGAAATCGCCAAGGCCCTGGCATTCGAAGCGCGGATTTTGATCATGGATGAGCCCACCAGCGCGCTTAACGAGACCGAGACCCGGCGGCTGTTCGATATCATCCGCGCCCTGCGCGAGAAGGGGTGCGGCATTGTCTATATCACCCACAAGCTGGATGAAATGTACCGGATTGGCGACCGTTTGACCGTGCTGCGCGATGGCCGGTCCATTGTCACCGCCCGCTCCCGGGAGCTGGCGCCGGACAAGCTGATTGGCAGTCTTGTGGGCCGCGATCTCAGCCGCCAGTTTCCCGTACGCCGGCCGCGCGCCGGCCCGGCGTGTTTGAAGGTGGAATGCCTGTCGCTGCGCGATCCGGCCAATCCGCGCCGGATGTTGCTGGACCAGATTTCTTTTGACGCGCGCCGCGGCGAGATTCTGGGCTTCGCGGGCCTGCAGGGCTCCGGCGCCAGCGAGCTGTTTCAAGCGCTCTACGGCGTTTACGGGCCGATGCAGGATTGCCGGGTATGCCTGGATGACCGGCCGTATGCGGTACAATCCCCCCGCCGCGCCCTGGCGTCCGGCCTGGCGCTTTTAACCAATGACCGCAAGGGCAATGGCCTGGCCATGGGTTTGAACGTGGCGCACAACATCACGCTGGCATCCTTGCAACGCTATGCGCCGCGCGGCTGGCTGCGGCCGGGGCGCGAATGGGCCACGGCTCTGGCTTATCGCGACGCGCTGCACATCCGCATGCGCTCGCCCGGCCAGGAGGCGCGGACGCTCTCCGGCGGCAATCAGCAAAAGGTGCTGATCGCCCGCTGGCTGGAGTGCCGGCCCCGCGTGCTCATGCTGGATGAACCGACGCGCGGCGTGGATGTGGGGGCCAAGCATGATTTGTACGAACTGATGAACCAATGGACGGCGGCGGGCCTTTCGATCATGCTGATTACCTCGGAACTGCCGGAGTTGCTGGCAATGAGCGACCGGATCATTGTCATGCACCGCGGCCGGATTGCCGCCGCGTATGCGCGCGGCGAAGCCACGCAGGACCGGGTGATGCATGCGGCTATGGGGGCATTATGCGCGTAAATCATCCGCCGTACCAAGCGGAGGCGGTGTTGGCCGCCTCCGCGCGGTGGTGGCGCCGGCCCGGCGCGCGCGCCTTGGCGGCCCTGGCGCTGGTGATGGCGCTGGGCTTGATTTTCAACGCCGACGGCGCTTTTTTCAAATGGGGCACGCACCGCGACATGCTGCGGCACGTGTCGGTTTATGGCATTCTCGCCTGCGGCATGACGTTGGTGGTCATCAGCGCGGGCATTGACTTGTCCGTGGGCAGCATCCTGGCCTTCGCGGCGGTGGCTTTCGCGATTTTTTCCCTGCGCTGGGGCTGGCCGCCGTGGCTGGCGGTCACGTCAACGCTCCTGGCCGGCGCCGCGTGCGGCATGCTGTCCGGCGGCCTGATCGCGCGCTGCCGCATGCAGCCTTTTATTGCCACCCTGGCCATGATGGTCTTTGCGCGCGGCCTGGCCAAATGGATTTCCGGCGGTCAGAAAATATCCACCGCCGTGCAGCAGGCCGACGGCGCCTATCGCTACGGCGCGCCGCCGGCGTTCGTTGAATTCCTGAACGCCCGGGTGATGCACGGCAATGTGGCCGTCGTGACGCTCGTATTCCTGGCCTGCGTGCTGGTTTGCTGGGTGCTGCTGGCCAAGCTGCGGTGGGGGCGGTATGCCTATGCCATTGGCGGCAACGAGGAAGCGGCGCGGCTTTCCGGCATTGCCGTGGGCGGCATGAAAATCCTGATTTACGGACTCAGCGGATTTTTCAGCGCCGTGGCCGGGATTTGCCAGGCGGCCCAGGAAATCCAGGGCGACCCCGAGGCCGGCGCGGGCTATGAACTCAGCGCCATCGCCATTGTGGTGATTGGCGGCACCAGCCTCATGGGCGGCCGCGGCGGCATTGGGTTGACGCTGCTGGGCGCGCTGACCATCGGTTACCTGGAAAAAATTCTCAGCATCAACGCCGTCGGCGAAGCACCCCGCCTGATGATGACGGGGCTGATCGTGGCCGGCGCCGTCTTGTTCCAGCGGGCGCGTAAATGAAAAAACCAAAGCAGGGGGGGCACATGCATTCGAAAATCATGGGGGTCGGGGCGGGAATGTTGCTGGCGGGCGGGGTGCTGGCCCAGCCGGACGGCCGGGAGCAGTGGACGGTTGGCATGAGCCAATGCAACCTGGGCGAGCCGTGGCGCGTGCAAATGAACGCCGATATTAAACTGGCCGCGGACCGGCATCCGGTGCTGAAGGTTGTCTTCAAGGATGCCCAGAACAATACGCTGACCCAGTGCGCCCATATCGAGGAGTTTGTCAACGCGGGCGTGGACCTGCTGATCGTTTCGCCCAAGGAGGCAGCGCCGCTCACACCGCCCGTGGCCGCGGCCTATGCCAAAGGCATCCCGGTGATTGTGCTGGACCGCCAGGTGCTGGGCGACCAATACACGTGTTTTATCGGCGCCGATAACCGCAAGATTGGGCGTGCTGCCGGCCGCTGGATCGTCAAAACCCTCGCCGGCAAGGGGCGGGTGGTGGAACTCAAGGGCCTGATGACCTCGACTCCGGGGCAGGACCGGAATGCCGGGTTCCGCGAAGGCATCCGGGACAGCGATGTGCGCGTGATTTTCGAGGCCGATATGCAATGGCTGGAGCCCCACGCCCGCCGGGAAATGGAATCGGCCCTGGCCAGGTTCGATGACATCAGCCTGGTCTATGCCCACAACGATCCCGGGGCGCATGGCGCATATCTCGCCGCCAAGGCGGCCGGCCGTGAAAAGTCCATCCAATTTGTCGGGATTGACGCCTTGCCGCAGGAAGGCCAGGCTTACATCCAACAGGGAGTGCTGACCGCCAGTTTCGAGTATCCCACCGGCGGCCGCGAGGCCGTAGACACCGCTCTGAAAATATTGAACGGCGAGCAAGTGGCGCGCAGGATCGTCCTGCCTTCGCGCGTTTTTACCCGGGAGAATATCGGCCAGGGCGGCGAGTGGCTCGCCGACGAGTGATGCCGCGCCGCCGGGGCGCCGCCGCTGATGGAAAGTTTAATCCAGGTTGGGCGGGACGTGTCCGGGGCCAGGCGCCAGCGCCGGACATTTGGGCGCCAGGTAATTATTGATCAGGATGGATGCAATCCGCTCGGCCAGCCGCGCATTGCCGCGCCGCCCCCGCATTTCCCGGAATTCGCCGGCATACACGATGCGATTGGCGATGGCGTCCAATACCATGAATTGTACCGTCATGTCCGGCGCGGGGAAGCGCAGCCCGCCGATTTCCGGCGGGGGGCTGCCATCAGTTTCGTCGCCCCGGGCGTAGATCACCAGCACAACCCCGGCCGCCGCGCCGCGGGCGGCGCCGGCCAAAGCTTCCGTCTGGCGTGTTGTGAAAAGCTGCTTGATGGATTCCGGCGGCCACTGGGACAGGTCGTGCAGGTCATGGCGGCAGGCCTGGAAATCGCGGTGCAGCACCGCGGCCAGTTCGCTGAACCATGCCGCCGGCTTTCCCGCCGGCTGCAGCACGCAAACTTGCGCCGCCGCGCGATCCGGCCAGCGGCTCAACGCCGGCCACAGGCGCGGCGGATCGGGCAGCGCCGCCAGGCGATCTGCCGCCTGCGCCTGCCAGGTTTCAGCGGTAGCCAGCCCGGCCACGGTTTCGTAGTAACCGCGCGCGTCCAGGGGCCGGCCCAATTCCCGCTGCACATCTCCGAGCAGCAGGCGGAGTTCCTCCAACGCGAATGCCGGACAATGGATCGCGGCATAGTTGGTTTCGGCCTCCCGCAATAGCGCCAGGGCCTGGGTATATTCGCCCCGCAGGCTGGCGGCCCGGCCTTCCTGCCATTGCCCGTTGATGCGGGCGTCGAATTCCTCCTGCAATTTAAGGCGTTCCAGGGCTGCCGCGATTGCCTGCCGCACCCGGTCGCGTTCCTGCAGCGGCAGGCTGACTTGCAGCCAGCAGCGGATGCCGCCGTTTTCAGGGGCATAATGCACGGCATCCGGTACCGGGGTCAAATTCTGGAGCGCCAGCGTGCCGCGCAATTCGGCGCGCCGGTTTTCCGGTACGCCGCTTTGCGCGAGGATTTCATCCAGGATGATTTCGCCGGCCCGGATCAGGGCTGCCTGGCGCGCCGCGGTTTCCGATCCGGCAACAGCCGTGCCGACGCGGTAAAGGTAAATGCTGTCGTCGCTTTTGGGCTGGTCAATCCAGAGCGGGCGGTAATCCGGGGCGGCGCCGGCCGGAATCGCCGGCCATCCCGCCAGCAGCGCGGGGATCAATAAAAACAGGCGGAAGTATTTCATGCGGATTATTCGGCGACCCGAACCGCTTCACTCCGGGCTGCGCAATCGTATTCCCTGGTTAAAAAAAGACGGAAATGATACTCGGTTCCGGGTTTGTCCGGGGCCGGGACATCGTAAGTCCGCTCGCTCAGGTTGGCCAGGAAAGTGTAACACAGGTAGTCCTGGTCGCGGTCGTCGGCCTTTTCATAAAAAGCAATCCAGGCTTCGCGGTTGGTTGCCGGGAAATCGGAATGCTCCACCACGATTTTTGAACCCGGCGCGGCGGCAACAGTCTTGAGCGCCAGCCGGTATTCCGGCGCCGGAGGCTTGGTGGCAATCGTCATGGCCTGCTGCATGGCCTGGTCCAGTTGTTCCTCGTCCTGGCCGGCTAGGATCACCGTGCCGCCGGCTCCCGCATCGCGGGCAGCCTGCGCCATATCCTGGAGCATTTGCCGGGCCTTGGGATTGTTTTCAATGTCATAGCCGACGGCGACAACGTTGATCAAATCCCGGGTATCCGCCGCGGATGCGTTGTTTTGCGCCGCGGTTTGCGCGCAAATCACCGCCGCCCCCGCGCACATTATCATTGGAAGTAAAATTTTCATCGCGGTCAGTTCACCGTCACATCGTTCATCTTCCGGATTTCCTCCGGCGGGTTGCCGCCTTCACTTTCTTCGCCGTCCGACAGTATGATCAAGGTCTTGTTTCTGGACCGGGCATGGCCGCGCATGTAACTGCCGGCGTCGCGGATGGCGGCGGCCAGGGGAGTGCCGCCGCCGGAAGTGATCCCATTCACGGCCGCCCGGGCGTCCGTCCGTCCATTGTCATCCATAGGCGCAAACGGGAATTTTAATGAATTGCCGCTGAAAGCGATTACAGCCAATTCGGTTTCCGGCCCCAGTTCCGCAATCCGCCGGCAGGCCGTCGCCCTGGCCCGGTTGATTTTTTCGCCCTGCATGCTGCCGGAAGCATCAATCAGAATCACCACGGAATTGACGGGCTTGCCGGCTGCGTTGGTTCCTGTATTGCCGCCGGCCGCGCCGGCGTATTTTACGCCCAGTGCGCCGAAAATGTAGCGGTTATAATAAAATTTCGTGCTGCGGAAATGGATTTCATCCCCGGCTTTGGCAATCTGAAAACCGCCCGCGCGCGCTTCCTGCTTGCCGTCCGGCCACAGGATGTGGCCGGCGCAATTCCCGGCAATCGTTCCGCCATCCTCCCAGCCGCCTGCCAGCTTGCCGTCCAACTGCATCCGCGCGCCCGGCAGCCGCACATTGGGCTGGGACACCGGCGGCGCGTACAACTCGCCGGTCACGGACGCCCCGGTAAGTTTCAAGGTCATTGTGGCCTTGAGGTTGGCATCAACTTCGACATGGCCTTTATAAGCAATTTGCAGGGATTGGGATGCAACCGCCGCCCCGGCTGCGCCGGGGGCGATTAATACCGGCACACTCTCGTCCAGCGGCTGGGGACCGCTGATGGCATTCGTTCCGTCCGGCAGGGCAGGCGGAGTTGTTTCTGTGTCTTTGTCATCCGAGGTTTGACCGGTCCCCGGCACCTGCCCGCGGCTGCCGGCTCCAGGCGTCGACGTAGTTCCGGGAGGTTGGCCGCTTCCGGGCGCCTGGCCGGTTGGCGTCGCCTGGCTGCCAGGGGCCGCGGACTTGGGAGTTATGTCAACTTCCGGGCGGGCGGAATCTGAGCCGGCTGTTGCGCCCGCGCCCCATAAATCCTCGACGGATGCCATTTCAATCCGGCCGAGGTTGAGGTTGAGGCAGTTATCGCGGGTGACGGTGATGTAATACCTGCGGATCGGCCATAAATCCTCCATCACGGCGTCTTCCCGGGCGACATTGGCGGAACCTTTGCGGATGAACACTTCGTAACGGCCGGCGGCCAGCATGTTATCCGCCGTGAAGTTAAAGCCGCCATCGGCGCCGGTATTCCAGTTCGCGCTCAATTTGCCGGTTTTGTCCCCGATCAGTTCGATATACGCATCCGGTACGCCGGTGTCCGTACCGCGCATCACCGCCCGACCATTGATTACGGCCCGGGGAATGTCCGCCCTGACCGGCGGCCATGCACCGCCCGGCGGGCCGGCCTGAGTATCGTCAGACGATCCTTTGGTCAGGGGATGCGCCTGCAGCAGCCAGATCTGGATCAGGACGTGTTTCTGCTCCACGCCTTTATCCTGATAATAAATATAACGATGTCCCTGGATATAGCCGCAACCTGAGCCAGTGGCTTTAATGGCGGCCGTATCTTCGCCAAGGTTTGCAGCGGAGCCCGGCCCGAAGACATTCCAGTTGGCTCTTTCGCAGCGGATGACCGTGCCGGTGACTTTTTCGTTGGAGTCCAGGCAGGTGGTAGCATACCGCGACATGCTGAGGGTTTTTGTCCCACCCTCGTTGATCTCCACCGTGCCCATGATGGTAGGCTGGAGCCGTTGCGGCACCCCCGCTTCATCCGGGGTCAGCGCGCGAACAGCGGGCGCCGCCAGCGCCAGGGCGCAGAACAGAAGCCGGCATGGCAAGGAAAGCTTCATCAAAATTGGGCATTGACGAGCGGGCAGAAGACCAGAACATCGCTTTGGGAGATGATATTGATAATGCCGATCTGCGCGCCGGAGGTTGTTTCGCAGATGTTGATGACGCCGATTTGCGCGCCGTTGACGTCCCTGGCGTAGTTGATCGGACCAAGTTGCAGCCCGGCGAATTCATGCGCGTAATTCATCACCCCCAGTTGAAACGCGCCCTGGGAGGCGCCGGTGAAGTTCAGCAGACCGAGCTGCATCCCGGACAATTCCGCCATCCGGTTGGCCAATCCGACCTGCAGTCCTTCCATCAAGCCCCGCCCGTCATTGAACAAGCCCAGGTCCAGGCCGCGCAGGTCCTGGTTAACACCGTAAATCAGGTTGAGGCGCAGACCGTAAATGTTGTAGTTTTCCGGAAATACCTGGATGGGCGCGAAGAGCGCCAGTTGCAGGCCGGCTGCCTTGCCGCCGCCGCCCGGCCGGTCATTAACCGCGGACACCGGCTGCATCCGGCCCAGTTCGGCCGCTCCCGCCGCGAGGCAGGCCAGCCCCAGACCCAGCATCCCCAACCATTTCGCTGCCGGTTTCATCTTGATCCTCCCTTACGGCTGGCGCAGCCGTTTGATGACTTTGCGTTTTTCTGCAATGGGAAAACTCACCTGCACATAGCCCCGGTAAGCCCCTTTGACTTCTTCGAAATAGAAGCAACCCGGCATGATCTCCGCCCCCTCCAGCGGCAGGAGGATGCCGCCCGGGGGCAAGGCGGCCAGACCCAGGCCGGCCTCGCTGACGATCTGCCGGGAAATCTGGCGCAAGGCGTCCTGGTAAGCCGATTCGCGCGCCGCGGCGGAGGAGGACTGGTCGGTCGAGGTTCCGAGAAAATAACAGTAAACGCTGTCAGCCGGCTTGGGGGAAAGCGTCCAGGCCGGCGGCGGAACGGGGGGCGGTCCGGAATGGGAGCGGCAGCCCGTAAGTCCGGCAAGCAGTGCGCTGAGCGATAAAGCCGCGGAAAATAAAACAGGTTTAAGCATCATTGCCTCAGCAGCATGTCCCGTGATATGTTTTTACGGATGCGCTGTTCATGGGAGATGTCCAGCACGCCGGTTTTGGTATTGGTGAGTTCCCAGACAAAGCGGTAGCTGATCTCCTTCCCGCCGCCCGGCAGATTGCGCTCCAGGGAGGAGACGCGCCCGAACAGAATTCCGTTGATCCGGGCCAGTTGGCCGAAGGTTTGCAGGTCCTCCAGGTCCATCGGGTTGCTGTTCAGCCAGTTGTATTGAATGATCTTGTAGATTTCATCCACCGCCGTGCCGCCGGCCATGGCGTCCGCCGCCGTCAGGAATTTTAACGTTCCTTCGCGGTTGAAGATCACTTGCAGGGATTTCTGCAACTGGATCACCCGCACGTCATAGGGGCATTCGCGCGTATCAACCGGGCCCAGGACGACGACGTAGTCTTTCGGCAGCCCGCGCATGAACATTTCGCGGGCAATGCCTTCCGCCGCCAAATCATAGTCGTGATCGTCCAGCGCGATGGTCATCACCCCTTCTTCCTCGGGAGAGACGTAACCGGTGCGGGGGATGTCCACCGACCGGCAACCGGCAAACAGCGCCAGCGCGGCCAGGCCGCCCGCCGCCCGCGCCCAATTCTTTGTATTCCGCATGCTGATTGCTCCTTGTCGCTTGAGTTGCTTTCAAAAGTCAGCTTTTGAAAGCAGTATTCAGCAGCCAGTATTAAGTAGTCAGAATTAAAAAACTACGTAATACTTTAACCATAAACTGCTTGTTTTTATTCTGAATTCTTTCAAAACGTGAGTTTTGAAATTGGCTCGTTTGAATTCCGTATATCCGGCGTCCGGTTCATTTCCAGCGCGTGCTGGGGTATACAAACCGCGCGTCCAGGATGTAATCCTCCGCCAGTTTCGTGGGCGCGATGGCGGTCAGCAGTACCATTTCGCGCGCCGCGGCTATCTTGGATATCCAAAGCGTTGTGCCGGTGGCGATTTCAATGCCTTCCGCGTCAACCCAGCGGAACCGGAATTCAAAGGCCATGGAAAATTGCTGGAGATTTTCCAGCGTTACGGTCGTCTTCAGCAATTGATTGCTGCCCCTGGCCGTCGCCACATTCGCCACGCGGAAATGCTTGCCGAAAACCCGCGAGTTGACCTTGACCTGGTTGCCGTTGTAGCTCTCCATGGTGGCGCCGGCGGAAGTCACCGGGTTGCGGCAGCCGCCGGCCAGCCCGGCCAGCGCGAACGCCAGCGCCGTAATGCCCACAATTTTAGCCGTCATCGTTGTTTCCTTTTTCAAACTGCTTCCCGCTCCGCGGCCCGGCGCCGGGATGCCGGCAGCCCGTTCAATCAATCTTGGGAGCCGGTGCCGGCTGCTTCAGGCGCGGGTCGGCCAGCGATGGCTGTTCCGTGCGCCGGCAGATGGACAGGCGTTCGATCTTGCCCTGCCGGTCAATGATCACGCCCTTGCTGGTCTTCAGATCAACTTCGGTCACCTTGACCGACCCCATATAGGCTTCGTGATACCCCAGGTTGTCCTTGGTATCGGGATCAATCATGACTTCGCCGGTGGCATATACTTTCAGCACCTCGCCCGGCAGGATGGCGCCCTGGCCGCGGTTAAGCATGACCGTATCGCCGTCAATGCTCATGATCCGGATCGGGTAGGCCACATCCACGATCTTGGCGGCATCCAGCAAGGCCGATTCCTTGTAGGCTTCGTTGATGGTGTCCATGACCAGGATGCGCAGGGAATCCTGCGCCCGCTGGCGTTTTTTCTTTTCCACTTCCCGGACGCCGGAGGCGATGATCTTGCCCGATCCGACATCCACCGTGCGCACGTTGGTGGCGAATTTGCAGCGGATGGCCGTCTGCTGGCCGCCGACATACGGCACGTTTTTGTTTTCCCGGTCCACTTCCAGGTAGCGGATGGTGGGGATGATCATGTAATCCGCGCCGGCCATGTGGCCGATCTTGACGACTTTTTCCACGTCCACGTAATCGCTTTCCCCGAAATCCAGTTCCTTGACCACCTGGCGCAGTTCCTCGCGCTCCAGCATGTCGAATTTGCGCACATTCACCAGCGCGTCAATCAGGTAACTGGTGTATCCCGGGTTTTCAATTATTCCCGGATCGGTGAAGTTGAACCGCTCGAAAAACTCGCGGTCAATGCGCCGGCGCTGTTCCTGGGCAAAAATTGCCGGAATAACCATGACCCGCGCCTTGCGCGGCGTATCGTCGGCGGCAACGGCCCGCGCCGCTTCGCGCGCGGGGTCAACGGCGGCCGCGCCGGCCGGCGCGGTTTGTTCCTTGGTCATGATCTGCACTTCGCCGCCGGCGCCCTGCCGGATGACCGTTAGCTTCTCCTTGTCCTGGGCCCAGGCTCCCGCGGCAGCCAGTGCCGCCGCCAACAATACCGCCTGCGTTAATTTTTGCATTGCGCCTCTCCTATCCTCGGGGTTTCATTGCGATCTTCCGGTACTTTGTTGCTGCAAATGGTCATCCTTAAGATGTTCACAGTTTAACGCTGTTGGCCGACAACGCAAGCAAAAATCCTAAGGCTTGCCCGCGTGTTCCAACAGGTCGGCACTGGCCTGGCGGACCAGTTGAAACAACACGTCCATCGCGCCCTTGGCATCCGCTTGGCCGACGCTTTCAATTTCACCGGTTTCGACGTCCACCAGTTTGACCACCACCTGGTAGGTGCCGCCCAGTTTGCTGACCGCGCCGATCAGCATTTTCTGCGCGCTCAGGATTTTTCCCAATTCAATGGCGCGTTCGGTGGTGTCGCAGATGTCGCTGAGCTGAATGTTATGCTCGGTCATGATTTTTTCCATGTCCTCCCGGGTGACCAGGCGGAACCAGCCGCTTTGGGAAAACACCGCGTAAAGCGTTTCCGTCAGCGGCTCCATCCATTCCGGGAGCGCGCCTGTCTGGGCGGTCAGCCGCCAGACGGCTGCCACGGGAGTTTTGCGGTTGCGGGGCGGCTTGGGCAATTCCAAAGCGGATTCCTCGGCGGCAGCCGGACGCAGTGCCGCGGACAGCGACATGCCGGCCAGGGATTGATGCGGGTCTTTGTGTGCAAGCTTGGCGTCCCAGGCCGCGAGCAGTTTCGGCAGCAAGTCTGGCAGGGCGCGCGCCGCGGCGGCCTGCAATGCCTGGGCAGAGCCGTTGACCGCGTCCATGGCAATCGCCGGCACGGCGGCAGAGGCGGCGGCGAGAATCTGCCCGTCATCGGCGTCAATCGCCCGCAGGTCCAGTTTTCCCTGGTAACTGTTCAACTTGCTGCCGCGGATGCCGGCCGCGGTTTGCCGGGCTTCCGCTTCGCCGCGGATGATGACATCGGCGCCGAACTGCATCCCGATGGCGGCGGCGCCCTGGTCATCCCCGGCCAGGGCCAGCAGTTCCCGGATTTTATCCTGATTGGCCTGCACGACCGCCCGGTCCACCACGGGGATGGAATTGGCGACCAGGTAATTGATGGCGGCCGATTCCGCTTCCGCCGCGGCCGCGCCGCCGGCGTCTTTTTCGTTCAGCAGCACGATCACGCGCGGCGGCGGCGCGGTGCGGGCAGGCACCGCGCCGGACTTGGCGGCGGGCGGCGGGGCCGTGGCACAGCCGGCGGTTATAACCGCCAGCAACGGGGCCAGCATCCGCTGCGTCAGGCGGCAGGCGGCTGACCGCGCGTTGGTGAAACCGGTTTTCAATATGCTTCCATGGGTTTGGCCAGTTCCACGCGGAGGGCTTCCACCATGGCCCGCACGACCGCGCGGGCATGCTCCGGCACGGTGACGGCCGTTGATCCCGCGCGTTGGGCCAGGTCAAGGCTCCATAAAATCTTGCCGGATTTGCAGTCAATCATCCGGGCATTGATGCCGACTACGGCGAAATGCATATCCTTCGACGGCATCATGCTGTATTCATCCACCGTGCCGATGATCACGGCTTCCGCGCCCAGCATTGAGCCCATTTCCGCGGCCTTGGAACTGGTCAGGCCTGCGAGCGCTACCTCGCTCTCGCTCAACACCTTGTCAATCTGGCTGCGCTCGACCACTTCGTAAATCTGTTCCTTGATGATTTCCGTGACAAACATGTCGGCGACGGATTCGCCGGCAATGGCCGTCGAGGCCCGGAACGGCATGACGCTGACCTTTTTTATCTGCAGGCATTCCGGCGTCAGGGATATCCGGGGGTGGGATTCGTATTTGACCGTGTCGGGCGATTTGCGCCCGCCGAAGCAGCAGCAGCCCTGCAGTACCAGCAAGCTGACCGGGAGCAAAAAGCAAAGCGCGGTCCGGGTTTTCGGGGGGATGCTCATAAGTCTTGAATGATAGAAAAAATCCAGGGCAGGACAAGCAATAATTCAGTTGATTAATGCCGGAAACAGCGCTGGCCGGTAAAGACCATCGCGGCGTTGGATTCGTTGCAGGCTTCGATGGATTCAAAATCCCGCTCCGAGCCGCCGGGTTGGATGACGGCGGTGATGCCTTCGCGCAAGCCCACGTCCACCCCGTCCCGGAACGGGAAAAAGGCGTCGGACACCATGCAGGCGCCCGGCAGCCCGCCGCGCTGCCGCGCGGTTTCGCCGTCAATCTCCCGGCGCTGGCCGGCATCCTGCAGGTTGTTGTACGGCATGCCGAATTTTTCACGGCACAGCCGGTCGGCCAGCTTGCGGTAGGCCTTGTCCCGCGCAATTTCAGCCACGCCGACGCGGTCCTGCTCGCCGGTGCCGATGCCGACCGTGACGCCGTTTTTGACGAAGATCACCGAGTTGCTGGTGACGCCGCATTCGATCAGCCAGCCGAATACCAGGTCGGCCGCTTCCGGCGCCGTGGGTTGCCGGTTGATTTTATATTCCCGGCCCTTGTACGCGGCGGCGGCGGGCAGGAACTGGGCCGGCGAGCGGGTGACGGGCTGGAAGGACCATTGCGCCACGAGGCCGCCGTCCATCAACGCCCGGAAATCCACCACGCGCGCTCCGACATATTCCGCCAGCCGGCCGATATTGGCGATGCGCATCACCCGCAGGTTTTTTTTGCGCGCGAAGATTGCCAGCGACTCGGGCGCGAATTCCGGCGCGGCGACCACCTCGGCGTATTGCTGCGCGATCAGCTCGGCCGTATCGCGGTCCATGGGGCGATTGGCCACGATTGCGCCGCCGAAGGCGGCCACCATGTCGGCCGCATTCGCGCGCTGATAGGCTTCCGCCAGCGTGCCGGCGCGCGCCACGCCGCAGGGATTGTTGTGCTTGACGATTGCCACGCAGGGCTCGTCCATCAGGTAACGCAGAATGTTCAGCGCGCTGTCCACGTCGGTCAGATTGGTTTTGCCGGGGTGTTTGCCCGATTGCAGCAGTTCGGCGTCGGAGGCCAGGTAACGCCCGGGCTGGATGGACTGGACTTCGCCCAGGGCGAGGTTGCCGTTGACCAGCCGGTAGAGCGCGGCTTCCTGGCCGGGATTCTCGCCGTAACGCAGGCCCTTTTCCACGCCGTCAATCCGCCAGACGGCTTTCTCGTAATGCAGCGTCTGCCTTTGGCCGTCCTGGATGAAGCTGATTTCCAGTTGCGGCGTGAAATGGTCGTCCATGATGGTTTTGTAGGCTTTTTTGTAATCCGGAGTGCTCATGGCTTGGTTCCTTATATTTTCATGCCGGCAAAGCCCGGCGGTTTAAATCCGTTGCGCCGCGTCCGCGGCGCGATTGGCTGCCGGCCTGCGATTGGGCGCCGCCGGCCCTGAGTTTACTTGCCGCCGGCGTCGCAGCGGTACCCCGCCTTGACCTGGCCGAAGGCGCATTTTTGCAGGTAGCCGGCGATGTGGCGGTCGTATTCCGCCGTGTGCGCAAAAGCCTTCCGCGCCAGTTCAAAACGCGTTTGCAGGCCGAGTTTGCCGCCATTGTCCCGCAATTCCTTCACGATGGGCCCGTAGTCGTCCGGCTGGGTGACGGCGGCCACCCGCAGGAAATTCTTGGCGGCGGCGCGGATCATGCAGGGGCCGCCGATGTCAATATGCGTGCGCGCCTGCTCCGGCGTGGCGCCGGGTTCGGCGATCACGCGGGCGAAGGGGTAGAGGTTCACCACCACCATGTCAATCGCCAGGGCTTGAAGCCGCTGCAGGTCGCGGACATGGGCGGGGTTGTAGGTTTCGCTCAGCAGGCCCAGGTAAATCTTGAAATCCAGGGTTTTGACCAGCCCGCCCTGCATTTCCGGCTGGCCGGTGTATTCGGACACCTGGGCCAGATTGCGCCTGGCACGCTCCGGGCCCAGCGCCTCCTGCAGGGTTTTGAATGTGCCGCCGGTGGAATAAATTTTCAGGTCGGGATTGATCTCCCCCAGGCTGCGCGCCAGGACGTCGAGCCCGGTCTTGTCCCAGGCGCTGATCAGCACGTTGCGCACGGCGACGCGGTCATCAATTTGTTGCACAATATTCAAGCTCATGGTATCCTTTCTTTCCTTGTGGCCGCGGCTGGACGCCTGCGGCGCTGGACGCTCTGGAAATTCCGCTTCCTTTTGAATGCTGATTGTGCAATTTGCGGCTGGAAAAGTCACGCGGGAAATAAAATTATTGCGGGATGGGGAAGGGTGGCTGAGTGGTCTAAAGCACCGGTCTTGAAAACCGGCGTCCTCTCGGGGACCGTGGGTTCGACTCCCACCCCTTCCGCCACGCTTCGCCCTCTGGGCTACGCGTGGCGCAGCCACGGCGGAGACCAGGGGGCG
>CAYXEK010000038.1:0-16661 GCA_964463985.1 uncultured Verrucomicrobiota bacterium | reverse complement strand
CGCTTCGCCCTCTGGGCTACGCGTGGCGCAGCCACGGCGGAGACCAGGGGGCGCTATTCATGGAAGGGGCAAAAAAGGACATAAGGGCGAAAATTCTTATGTCGTTTTTGTCTTTTGCGTCACTTCCTACTGAGAGAAAGTGTGTCTACCAACATCATACCTCCCCATGGCGGTTACCAGAATCTGCTTTCCTTCCAAAAAGCCCAGATTGTTTATGATGCCACCGTGAAATTCTGCCGGGATTTGCTGGATAAGCGCGACCGCACGGTTGATCAGATGATCCAAGCTGCCCGGTCCGGCAAGCAGAACATTGTCGAGGGCAGCGCGGCTTCCGGAACCTCCAAGGAAACCGAACTAAAGCTGACCAGTGTGGCGCGGGCCAGCTTGGAGGAGCTTCTGACCGATTATCGCGATTTTCTGCGCACCCATGGCCTGATCGAGTGGCCTGAAAACCATCCGTATGTCAGGCGGCTCCAGGCCTTGAACCGCATGCCGCATGCCGATTACGGGACATTTCGCAAGGCGGTCGAGCATGCCGACAGGGAAATCCGCACTAACGCCATTATCGGCTTGATTAAGGTGACCACCTATCTGCTTGACCGGCAAATCCGTCAACTTGAACAAGCATTCCTCCGGGAAGGCGGACTGCGCGAACGCATGTCCCGCGCCCGGCAGGCTGTCCGGGGGAGAATGTGACTGTCCCTATGCATACCCATGCTGCCAAGTCCGCCTGCCGGTATGGCGATCAACTGACGGTCAGCCAGTATTGGCCGGATGTTGATCTACAGAGCGAGTTCGACCGCGGTTTCCACCGGCGGCTGGTGGCGGCGCTGTTTGACCAGGCATTGCCGGTGATCGCCGGCTTGCGGCGGGAGCGCTGCCTGAATCTCTTCGGCCGCCGCAGCCTGCCGGTCCGGCGGCTGCGGACGCGTTACGGTTACGACACCCAACACATGCATGCGCACATCGAAGTGGCGCTGCTGCTGCATGGCGCCTGCCGGTTCCTGATCAAAGACCGGGTGTATCCCTGCCAGCCCGGCGATGTCGTTTTTGTGCACCCGCACCAGCCCCACGTGGATGCTTACAGCCGCGCGGATGCCGGGTATAGTTTATTGTGGTTTTTGCTGTTTGAGTCCTATTACGCGGTGAGTTGGACCGGTTTCGCCGCGCCGGCGGCGGGTCAGCCGCTGCGTTATTTTTACCGCAAGCGCATCGTGACCATACCCATGGGCGGCGCGCCGGCCTGGAGCGAATTGCGGAAAGACCAGTCTTTCGATCCGGACACGTTGCGCGAATTGCTGCTGTATTTGTGCTACCGGACGATCATGGTGCTGCGCCGCGCGCCGGCGGAACATGCGAGCCGGCTGCTGGCCGCGGCCCTGGCGCGTATCCGCCAGAACTACAACAAGCCGCTGTCGGTCGGTGAACTGGCGGCGCAACTGGGCATTACGCCGAATTACCTTTCCGCGCTTTTCACCCGCTCGCTGGGTTTGTCGTTCAAGCACTACCTGCATGAAGTGCGCCTGGGCCAGGCGCAGGGCCTGCTGAAAAACCCCGCGCTGAGCATCAAGGAAATCAGCGCCGCCTGCGGTTTCAGCAGCAATGCGTCCTTCGACCGCATTTTCCGCCAGGCTTACGGCATGCCGCCGACAGTCTACCGCGATTCGATCCTGCGCGCCGGGGCCGAAATCCACATTTCACCGCCGCCAGCCGGTTCGCCCGCCGGCGCGCCGCCTTAGTGTAGATTCCGACAACACTTTATAGATATTCGCGGTTGCGTTTCCTGCTGCGCCGGCGTTATATTGGCGCTGTTAATTAAGGAGCATCAGGCCGCGGGAGGAAAAACATGGATGCGTTGTTGCAGGAAATCTACAGTTTGAATGACAGCCAGATGGAGGATTGCGGCCGGCACGTGATGCTGGGCGGCGGCACCCGCGGCGGGCCGGTGCTGGTGCGGGGCAAGGGCGTGCGCGTCTGGGACGCCGCGGGCAAGGATTACCTTGACTGCACTTCCCAAAGCTGGGCGCTGTACCTGGGCTATGCCAACGACTCCATCAACCAGGTGATCCGCGAGCATATCGAGGCGTTGACCCACGTCCACCAGGGATTCGATTCCAAGCCGCGCTTTTACCTGGCGCGCAAGCTGGCGCAGCTCGCGCCGGGCGCCCTGAATCGCGTTTCGTTCACCGTCGGCGGCGGGCCGGCGATCGAGGCGGCGATGAAGGTTTGCGTCAAGAATGTCGAAACATCCCGGGATTTCGTCTGCCTGCATGACAGCTACCACGGCACCACCCTGGGCACGATGGGCGCCAGTTGGATTTCCACGCGCGCCAACGGCGCTTACATCGGCGGCAGCCGGTTCCTGTCATTGACGCGCCCGTTTGTCCGCATTCCCAATCCTTATACCTACCGCAATCCCTACAACGTGGATGCGGAGACTTACATTGACATGTGCCTGACCATGGCGCGCGAGACGTTCGAACGCGGCATCGCCGGCCGGCCGGCGGGGGTGATTGTCGAGCCGATCCAGGCCAGCGGCGGCCAGATCATCATCCCGCGGCGCTACCTGGAAGGCCTGCGCAAATTATGCGATGAATACCAGACGCTGCTGGTGTTCGACGAAATCCAGACGTTCGGCCGGATCGGCGAAATGTTCGCCGCGGATTATTTCAAGGTCATCCCGGATATCATCGTGCTGGGCAAGGCGCTGGGCGCCGGCCTGCCGTTGGCCGGGATCATCATTTCCGACAAGTTGCGCGGATTTGATCCCGACACGGAAGAATTGCACACCTTCGCCAGTCCAACCCTGTCCATGGTGACCGCCGCCAAGCAATTGCAGTTGCTCGAGCAGGGCGTCCTGGAAAATTGCCGGCGGATGGGCGCTTACCTGGGCGAGCGCCTGCGCGCCATGATGTCCACTTATCCCGAAATCGGCGATGTGCGCCAGGCCGGCCTGCATATCGGCGTGGAATTCGTCCGCGACCCCCAGAGCAAGCAGCCGCTGGAAAAGGAGACCGTCGCCATCCGCAATGCCGGCCTCCAGCATGGCATCATCTTCGGCCTGGGCGGCGTGCGCAAGCAGGTGCTGAAAGTCAAGCCGCCGTTGATCGTCAACCGGGCGGAGTGCGATGAAATCCTCGAGAAATTCGAGAAGAGCGTGAAGCAGGTGCTGCGGTAAGATATTAATATTTTCATAATTAT
The DNA here is from genome assembly GCA_964463985.1 of uncultured Verrucomicrobiota bacterium. Classification (GTDB taxonomy): domain Bacteria; phylum Verrucomicrobiota; class Kiritimatiellia; order JAAZAB01; family JAAZAB01; genus JAXGPF01. The sequence continues at coordinate 13,460 of CAYXEK010000038.1, read as the reverse complement.
CGCGACAATTTAAAATGTTTTGGCAGGGCGGTCAGGCCCTGACTGCCTTGCCGCCCCCGATAAGGTCAGCATGCAAAAACCGGATCATAATCCCGACGCCGATTCAGGTTTTCAGGACAAATCATTCATCGTCATCGGCGGCGCCCGCGGCATCGGCGCAACGGTCTGCCGGCTGCTGGGCAAGGCCGGGGCGCGGGTGGCCTGGACCCACCTCGGCAATCCGGCCGATACCGCCGGCAGCGAGATTTTGCGCCGGCAGTTGACGGCGGCCGGCGCGGACTGCTGCGATCGGGCGGTGGATTGCACGGATGATCCCGGCACCCGCGCTTTCGTGGACGAGGTGGCCGCGCGCTGGCAGGGTCTGCACGGGTTGGTGTACGCAGCCGGCTTCACCTCGCCCGTGGGATTTATGGACCTGACGGCGGCCGACTGGCGCCGGGTGGTGGATATCAACCTGAACGGCGCGTTCATCGCCGCGCATGCCGCGATACCGCACCTGCGGGCGTCCGGCGGCGGGGCGCTGGCGCTGATCGGGTCGGCGGCCATCGTGGCCGGCGGCGGCGGCCGGGCCGATTACGCCTCGGCCAAGGCCGGCCTGGAGGGGCTGAACCGCGCGATTACCAAGGAATTCGCCCCGGCGGGCATCCGGTGCAACCTGGTCCATCCCTCGTTGATTGACACGGACTTGCTGCGCCAGCGGTATCCCGATCCCGAGCAGCGCCGTCAACTGGCGGACAAAGTGCCGTTGCGCCGGCTGGGCCGGCCTGAGGATGTCGCTGAGGCCGTGCTGTTCCTGCTGTCCGACCGCGCATCCTACATTACCGGCCAGTCGCTGTATGTGGATGGCGGTCGGACGTTCTGCGGGTGACTGAATTCCGCACCGTGAACTCTGAACCATGGAACCCCAAACCGTGAACCGTGGAACCGTGAACCTTTTTTAAGGACATAATTGCCATGCGTAATGCTTATGATTGTAAACCTTTGATCGGGTACCTGGACGTGGCGGATCCGCGGCTCGGTCCAAAAATGTTCCGCGACATTCTCAAGGACAGCGTGCGGAATATCGCCTGGCTGAAAGCCGCCGGCATCCGGGTGAAAGCCGCCGGCATCGTGGTGGATACCGAACCCCGGGCGCGCCAGGCGGTGGAGCAGATGCGGCGCGCCGGCGTCTGCGGCATCCTGATCCGCACGGCTTGGTTTCACCGCTCCAACGTCACCGCCGGGATCGCCCAGCAGGCGGGCGTGCCATGCTGCCTGTGGGCCGTGCCCAGCCGGCAGGATGCTTCGCTCATCGGCCTGGGCGTGGCGCACGGCGCGCTGGACGAAATCGGCGCCAACCACCAGTTATTCTACGGGGGCTTGGAAGACGGCACGCGGGCATCGCTCCAGCAGTGGGCGCGCGCCTGCGCGGCCCGCGCGGATTTCCAGGGCGCGGTGTATGGCGCCATCGGCGGGCGCTGCCTGGAAATGCTGCCCATGAGTTCGGATGAAAACCAGTTGCGCCGGATGTTCGGCATGCATATTGACCCGGTGGAGCAGTGGACCCTGATCCACCGCGCGCAGGCCGTGCCGGCCGCCCGGGTACGGCCGCTGGTGAAAAAATGGCGTGCGTCATTCAAGAGCATCGCCTGCGCCCCGCGGGCGCTCGAACGGTCGGCGCGGTTGTACGCGGCCGGCACGGACCTGTTCGAGGAACGCGGGTGGAGTTTCGCGGGCATCCAGTGTCAGCCGGATTTGATTGATAATTACCTCGCGCCCTGCCTGCCGATTGCGCTGTGGAATGACGCCGGCTTCATCGTCGCCTGCGAGAACGATATCAACAACGCCCTGGGCATGTTCCTGCTGGGCCGACTGGCCGGGCGGCCGGCGATGTTCGGCGACGTGCAGTACATTTACCGGGAGCGCAACCTGGTGCGCATCCTCAACTGCGGCATGGCCGCGCCCAGCCTGGCGGGCGGCACGCGCCAGGTGGAACTGCATGACTGCCCCGTGGTGCAGGGGACCTGGGACGAGCAGCGCAAGAAATACCTTTGCCAGGGTGGCGCCTGTACGCATTTTGTTCTGCCGGCCGGGCCGGTGACCGTGGCGCGGTTTGGCCGCATCAAGGGCCGGTACGTGATCCATCTGGCCCGCGGCATGGCGGTGGATGAGCCGCATGACCGGTCCGACATGGGCGGCATTGCCGGCGTCTGGCCCTGGGCTTACATCCGCCTGGCGAGCCCCTGGCAGGATTTTGTGCGGAACATGCGCGCGCATCATTGCTGCGTGGCGCCGGCGGATTGCGCCGCCGGGGTGCTGGAATTCGCCAGGTTGTTTGACATGGAAGTGCTGAGTTAGCCGTTCCGTGGCAGGGCGTGCAGGCTAGTCCTGATCCCTGCCGAAGGGCCCTTGCGCGCCGTTCCGGACTGTAGTGCGTCACTGTGTGACGCATTCTGTTCCGTAACTGTAGTAGCGCCACTATGTGACGCATTCTGTATCCGTGGCTGTAGTAGTGTCACTGCGCGTCCTGCGTAGTCCGACGAAGCGGGGCGTGAAGCATCCGGCGCCCAAATTTAATTTTAAACAACGCCAGTCTTGATCTTTCTTTTTTATGCCCCCCATCAAAAATCCAACCTTCGCGGCAATTGACCTGGGCGCCAGCAATGGTCGGGTCATGGCTGGCCGGCTGCTTGATGGCGTCCGCCTGGATATCCGCGAGACGCACCGTTTTGAGCATTCTGCGTCCGTGCGCGAAGGCCTTCTGCGCTGGGACTGGTCCCTGATCCGGTCGGAAATCCGCAACGGACTGGCCGCCTTGCCGCCGGCATGCTCGGTCAGTTGTTGCAGTTGGGCCCAGGATTTCGGCTTGCTGGATGCTGACGGGAATTTGCTTGGCGATCCGGTGTCGTACCTCGACCCGCGGACTGCCGGCATGCCGGAAAAATTCCGGGATGTGATTGCGCCGGAAGAACTGGTGCGCCGTGCCGGGGTCGCCCAGACCAACATCACCACGCTCTGCCAATTACGCGCCATGGCGGACCAGGAGCCTGACCGCCTGGCGCGCGCCAAACGGTTGCTCCACATTGCCGATCTTGTCCATTACGATTTGTGCGGCGCGGCGGCCACGGATTGGACCATGGCGTCTGCCGCGCAAATGTGCAACCGCCAGTCGGGAGGCTGGGACCGCGACCTGCTGGCGCAACTGGGCATACCGGCCGGAATTCTGCCGGAATTAAAACCCGCGCCGGCCATACTGGGCTATATTCCGGCCGACCGGGCGCCCGCGCCTGGCTGGGCCGGTGTGCCGGTGGCGCTGACCGCCGGACACGACACACCAACGGCGTTCCATGTTTTACCATCGCTGGAAACCGATACGCTCTTCATCAGTTGCGGCACATGGATCATGCTGGGCATCCGCACGGTAGGGCGACGCCTCCGGCGGAGCCGTCCTGATGACATCCGCCCGCCCATAAACTTGCCGCCTGCAACCCTGCTGGGAATGCCCGGGGGCGGCTGGGGCATCTGGCGCGGCGGCTTGGGGCTCTGGCTGATCCAGCAATGCCGGCGCGCCTGGCAAACGCAGGGCCGGGATTGGTCCCCGGCGGAATTGACGGCCGCGGCGGCCTCCTCCGCCAATCAATCCCTGATTGATGCGCATGACCCGCGGATCGCTGAAGCGGCGGATGTCCCCGCCGCGATCCGGGAAGCCTGCCGCGCCGCGGGCCTGCAACCGCCGGAATCGCCGGGTGATACGGCGCGGATTGTGTACCGCAGTCTCGCGCAAGCCTGCCGCGACGATATGCGCATGCTGGAAGCGGCGGCCGGCCGGCCATTCCGCCGGGTGCGGATCGTGGGAGGCGGAAGCCGGAATGCCTTGTTCTGCCAATGGCTGGCGGATGCCTGCGGTCTGCCCGTGGATATCGGTCCGCTGGAAGCCGCCGCCGCCGGCAACCTCCTGATGCAAATCCAGGCGGTGGGGCAGGTGCGGGATGCGGCGCATTTGGATGAAATTCGCCGAGCGTCTTTCAAGGTTAACACCATGCTCCCGGCGGTCTGATCAGGGCGGACATCACCCGGCCGGCGTCCGCACCAGGCAGGCCAGGCATTCGCAATGCATGGTGCGGGGGAACATGTCAAAAATTTGCAGCGATTCCAACTGGTAGCCGGCGGGGGCCAGGAGCGCCAGGTCGCGCGCCAGCGTGTCCGCGGCGCAGGAGCTGTAAATCACCCGGGCTGGCCGCAATTCCGCGAGCGCGGCAATGACGTTGCGCTCCAGGCCTGTGCGCGGCGGGTCCAGCATGACCGGCGCATCGGCGCCCGGGTGCTCCTGCGCCAGCCGGCGCAAGCCGGCGGCGGCATCCAATTTTTCAAAATGCGCGCCCGCGGCATCCAGATTCCGCGCATTATGCCGGGCCGCCCGGATCGCTGCGCCGTCATTATCCACCCCCGCGACTGCCGGCACGCCGGCGGCGGCCGCGGCCAGGGCGAACAGGCCGGCGCCGCAATACACATCCCAGAACATTGACGGCTGCCAGGCTTTAATCCGGGCTTGCACCGCCGCGGTCAGCAGGTTGGCGACGGCGGGATTGACCTGGAAAAAACTGCCGCGCGGCACGCGGAGTTCCCCCAGCAAAGTTTCTTCGCGCAGCCAGGGCGCGCGGGGATCGGGCGCGCCGAACCAGATCTGCGCGCCATCCTGGGCGGTGCAGCGGATGGTGAGGGGCGGCGGCTCGCCGGCCGGCGCATGTTCCGGGTGCGGCATGCCGGCCGCGCGCAATTCCGCCAGTTTGGCATTGATGCGCGGGTCGGCCAGCGGACACGTCGGCACATCCAGGATGGTGCGGTTATCGTGGGCGAAGTAGCCAAACTTGCCCGGGGTGGCATGGAGCACGATTTTGTTGCGGTATCCCATGGGCTGTGGCGCCGGCTGCGCCGGCAGAAACTCAAACTGCTCCAGATGCGCGATCCGCTGCATTAACGATTTGATCTGCATGGATTTGACGCGCAGCTCCTCGGCGTAGTCCAGGTGCTGGTAGCAGCAGCCGGGGCAGACGCCGGCCAGAGGGCAGGGGGGTAATATCCGCGCCGGCGAGGCTTGCAATATTTCCGTCAATTCCGCCTCGGCGAATTTGGCATGCAATTTGACGATCCGCGCCCGCACCCGTTCGCCCAAAGCCGTGCCCGGCACGAAAACCACCCGGCCCTCCAGCCGGGCCACGCCCCGGCCGCCGTATGCCAGGTCGGTTATTTCCAATTCAATTTGTTCGTCGGGTTGCATCGTTGTGAAAGGTAGAGCCAGTTTCAAAAGTCGTCCCCTGCCACCTTGCGTGGCAGGAACAAAAGATTATGCAAAAACACAAGGTGTAGTATTTCAACAACATGCGGCGTTTTGCATAACCTTGGTCTCCGGCGGAAAAGCCCGCCGGGGGACTTTTGAAATTGGCTCGGTAGAAAAAATATTTGCCGGTCAGAGCGTGTCTAACGGGCTGACCACGCCCAGCGGTCCTTTGTTCAATACGTGGGTGTAGATCATGGTGGTGGACACATCGGAATGCCCGAGTAATTCCTGAACCGTCCGGATGTCCTGTCCCGCCTCCAGCAGATGGGTGGCAAAACAATGGCGCAAGGTATGCGGTGTGATATGCGCTTCTATCCTGGCCGCTTGCGCCGCGCTTCGCACGGCGCGTTGGATGCGGATTTCATGCAGGTGATGTCGGCGCACGTGGCCGGAACGCGGATCGGTTGAAAAATCGTCGGCCGGAAAAACATATTGCCAATTCCATTCATAAGGCGCTGCGGGGTATTTGCGGGCCAGCGCGCCCGGCAGTTCCACTTCATGCCGTCCTGCCGTCTTATCCCTCTCAAACAACTCGCGCCTCCAATCCAATTGAGCCCGTAACGAATCGCGCAATGCGGATGGAAATGGCACACGGCGGGCCTTGTTGCCCTTGCCGCCGCGCACGGTAATCTCGTTGCGGTCAAAAGACAAATCCTGCACCCGCAGCCGCAGGCATTCGGCTATGCGCATGCCGGTCCCGTATAAAAGCCGAATCACCAGCCCCTCCACGCCATCCACCTGCCCGAGCAAACGCTGAATCTCATCCCGGCTGCACACAACCGGCAATCGTTTGCCGCGCCTGGCGCGCGGGAAATCGCTGAAATCACCAATCTTTTTTTTCAATACTTTCCGATACAGAAAAACCAGCGCGTTAAGCGCCTGGTTTTGCGTTGACGCCGCAACATTTTCATTCAACGCCAGATAACTTAAAAAGGCGTGTATTTCCAGCGCGCCCATTACGCTTGGCCTCTGACCATGATGATATACAACAAACTTGCGAATCCAATGCCAATAGGTTTTTTCTGTTTTGAAAGCATAGTTTTCCAAACGTAACGCGGTCAGGACGGCCTTGTGCAAGGCGGTTAAATCCGTCTTGTGCGGTGCCGGGATTGTGCATGGCGGGGGCGGAATTTTCCGCGCCGGCACAACAGGGCGAGGCGGCGGGATATTACCTGTCGGAGAGGAGTTCGAAGAAACTTTTTTTTGTTCTGCCTTTTGGGTATTTAAAACTGCCAGATTGCCTAACGTTAAACCGCGAAATTGTTCGTAATAAAGAATCAGAGCGTCGCGCGCCTGTGTAATCTGCCAGGAATTTATTGCCGGATCGTCTTGTATCATTTGTAAAAAACGTGCAATATCTCCTGCGCCCAGCGAACGCCGCGGTTTACCGGGGTTGGAGTTGAAAAACTGGCGCACCCAATGGGCATAAAAAGGGTGTTGGCGTTCCGGCAGCCCGGCTTCGGCCAGCACTTCAAAATAGCCGGCCGGCCATTTTGGTTCCGGATTGAACGGCGCTACCGGGTTCCTGATAAGAGGCTTGCTTTGTTGGATAGCATCTTTTTCCATTCGCTCCATGCTATCCAACAGAAATGTCTTGTCAATTTAATAATATAAGAATTTTATTGTTGCTATTTTTCGATTGCTAATCTAAATTTAAAAACAAGAGTGTTGGATAATATTATGTTGGGAGTTGAGATTATAAATGAGACTTGAGCAAATACCGGTCAACATTTCGTTGGCAGCCATGCTTCCCGTGGTCATTGCCATCTTCTCGACCGGGCGGAGACGCTTCAAGGGTTTCGCCATCACACTCGGAACGCTTGTTCTCCTTGATCTCATTGCAAATCTGACCGGAGTTGGTGCATTCTTCTGGTGGTCCCCGATTCATTGGCCATCAACCATCGCCCTGGGAGTCGACGAGATCGTTGAAAATCACGGCGTAACCGTGACGACTGTCGGGTACATCGTGGACCTTGTCATCTGGGCAGTCATCATCACGGCCATTGTCGGAATGAAAAGGAAGAAATCTCCCAACAAAATTTCGCACGGTATCGTCGCTAACGCGCCGAACCGTGAAAATTGACGTTCGGCAAATAGAAACGACAACATGAACACACCATGGCAATATGATGAATCGGCTCAGGTCGGAACTGACTACCGCAACGAGAGCGAAGTCGCTGCGTATGACGAGCGGATGCAGAAACTTCGTAATACGGATGCCGAGGCAAAAGACATCGCAAAAGCTCTTAGCCTATCGGCGAACTCAACCGTATGGGAGATCGGTACTGGCACAGGAGAATGCGCTATTGCCCTCTGTGGTGTGGTCAAACATGTCTACGCCACGGACGTTTCTCCGGCGATGCTTGAGTACGCCCGGCGAAAAGCGAACCAGCGTGGTATTGCGAATGTCACATTTTCAGATGGCGGGTTCCTGTCAGGATTCCGTCCTGATCATTCCGTAGATGGGGTCGTTACTCAACTGGCATTGCATCACCTCCCGGACTTTTGGAAGGCGAGAGCCATTTCAGCAATCGCAAGCAATCTTCGTCCTAAAGGGCGTCTATATCTTCGCGATGTTGTTTTCTCTTCGGCAACTGTTGATTACGATGCCTTCTTCCAAGTTGTAATAGAGGGTGTTAGATCAAGCGCAGGCGACGATGTGGCAGAGCAAACGATACAGCACATCAAGACCGAGTTTTCGACACTGGATTGGATCCTTGAAGGAATGATCGAGCGCAATGGATTGACCATCGTCGAAAGAAGACAGGAAGGATTCCTGTCGGTCTATATCTGTGAAAAATGAAAGCCGAACCATGCCCTCCTGCGTACGTCGCTATCGCGCCGCCGCAGAGGGTTGTCGTTGGGGAAGGAATTATGAAGCATCGCATAGTCTTCACAGGTGTATGGGTTTTCTTTGCAGTCGCATTGATCGTGTTTCCCGGATTCGAAGTGCGCGGGTTTGCAGCAGGAATGATCATTGGCGGTTGGCCTGCCCTGATTTCGGCACGGATATCGGAGAGTCAGTATCATCATCCCTTCATTTTTCTCCTTATGATGCTGATTCTCAGCGGGGCGACAGTTGGCTTGCTTGCGTGGCTTCTGGATAGAGCACGCATACCGAGGATAATATGGATAGCGTTAGGTGTTTCGATTGTGCTCGGGGCATCTGTCGTCGGCTCTCAAGGTTTGAACTACGAGCAGTGGCAAGGAACCCCTTCCGTTTCGCAGGCAATGGAATCACCAGAAGTGAGTTATCAACCCAGTCTATGGGATTTTACCAAACAGAGTGTCATTCCTCGCAGTTTAGCAGGCGGCCTGTGGGGATTGTACGGAATAGAGGCTGTCTGCGCATTATGTTCGCTTGCCATCCTGCTGAAGAGCGCAACGAGAACTCTGACCGACAAACGAATCGATGAAGATCCCCAACAACGGCGTCCATGGTAGGCTCGCAAGCTCGCTACCATGACGCCGGACGTTCGAAGGTGGAGAGAATGGAAACCGATATCGTCACATGCTCGAAGTGCGGAGCGAATAACCGGATCTCTCCGCATTCTCATGGCCTGCGTCCCGTCTGTGGCCGATGCGGCACCCCTCTCGTTCAGCGCACGCCTCATCCCTCGCGCAAAAGCGCGCAGTCCGGGCGCTTACACGCTATCTTTTCCGTCCTGCTCTTGGCCTTACTCGCCGGGACCGTCTACGGCATCTCGGTAACACCGGCACTCCTTAGAAAGGACTTCAGCAGCGTTGCACGCGAAGAGGAGGGCAAAACGCAGGACCTGCGTATGCAACAGCAACAGCAGCTTGACGCTCGCCGCGTCAAGCTGGATGCAGAAGTAGCCGCCATTGATGCTACAGCACTGCGTCGATCTGCTGCGGAGCACTACAAGAGTGAACTCGCCGGCCGAAGGTCTTTCGATAAGCGCTTTGCTCTGAGTCCCCGCGAGAGGGCACAACTCCACATGCAGTCTCTCGCAAGTGATTCGACCCGATCGTTTCACGACGCAATCCGGGCTGTCGCCCGTGAAGCCTCTCCCCGTGGGGCAGACATTAATTTTCGCGAATCATCTCGGGGCGTTGCGCTGCTAATTGACTTCGACATGTCGAGCATGACATCCGGCGAACACGGAACGCGCACCAAGCACCATACGAAGGAGTCACTTCGTAAAGAGGTGGTTTCTCTCATTTCGAGGGTGACCAATGACATCTTCCAGTTCTGCAAAGACTTGGACTTGGCGTCGATTCACGTCGGTTGTCGTCACCACGTGAGAACCCGGTATCCTTACGGCGGGACACGGGACGAGAACACGGTACTCTACAGGATTCGCATCCAGAAGAGCCGAGTCGGCACACTGACAAACAACCCGTTTCTCGACGTCTACTCCACGACCCGCCATTTCGAGGTAGATGAGGACAACTTTGACAACATAGAGATCATCACGACGCAGATATGAACCTACCCAAGATATTCGGTGTTCTCCTGGCTGTTGCACTTGCCGTGTGGGGTGTTCAGGCCCTGTACCTGCTTCACCAGAACACTACCATGCCAAGCCGCATGCGCTCGCAAGCTTCTCGCGAGAGAAGCCAGCTCGAGCTTGAATACAAGCAGAAACTTCGTGAGCTGGAGCAAGAATATGAACGCAAGAAGCATCTTGCAACCGGTGACACGGTGTTTGACCGGATATTCAGTACTCAAGAGCAGTCAATCACCGATCTCATCAAGCGCATTGCGGAAGAAGCCCTTCCCGGCGGCTGGTCATGCGATGTCAAGGTAGAGGAATTCACGCATTTCATTCTTCTCGTCTACCTCCCCCACAACGCACGCCCTCCCGCGTTCAGTGAAGTCACGTCACGGTTGCAGCCAATAGTGAAGTACTGTGGCTGGTGCTTGTCGGATGTCGCCGTTTTCGACAGGAGACACAAGAGCCACTTGTTCTTCGACAGCGCCATGTTGCAAGAACTGAAATCGGGACAATCGCTCTCGAAGGAAACGGCAACGCGGGCAGCGAGTCAGGGGGCGGTGTTTACCCGGTTCAACTCCACTACCGTCGAGTGCGAGAAATACGAGTCACATCTCCTTGTCCCCATCGAGATCAGTGGCCCGAACGGAATCATAAGTTGCCGGGCCCTGCTTGACACCGGCGCCAGCACAACAATGCTCACTTCGGAGATCATCTCGGAAACGGGTCGGGATAACCTTCAGACTGCCCCACGGCGAACATTCAGCACGGTCAACGGAACGATTTCCTGCCCGGTCGTCAGGCGCGAAGTCAACATCGGAGGTATACGCAAGAGCATCGAGGTGGCCGTGAATCAGCAGGATGCGCTCACTCTCGTAGGAATGAACTACTTCGAAGGAATAGACTACATTGTGGATTTTGGTGAATCGGCAGTCTACATGTGGGAGAAATGACTTCGAACAAGAGCGTGGACCACTACGTTTCACCCGCCGCGGACGGCGGGTGAAACGATGGTCACGCTCGACGTTGGGCCAGATGAGAGAACGGATGGAAACACTCGAAGAAAAAATTGCCCGGGTCGTGCGGGAGGATGTGGCTGTCATGCCATACGATTCGCGGTGGCCCGAGATGTTTCGGAATGAGAAGGCACACCTTCTGTCCTGCCTGCCGGATGCGCTCATCAATCGTATTGAGCACTTTGGCAGCACGGCTGTGCCCGGTCTGGCAGCAAAGCCGATTGTGGACATGTTGGTTGAGGTTGCCTCGCTGGATGAGACAAGAAAGCACATTCCCCCAATTCTTGAAACGCAAGGGTATGACTATTTCTGGAGGCCAACATGGGGAGACGACACTCCGCCGTTCTACGCATGGTTTATCAAGCGCGATGCCCAGGGAAACAGGACACATCACATCCACATGGTGGAATCCCATTTTGAGCACTGGGACAGACTTCTTTTTCGGGATTACCTGATTGAACACCCCGAGATCGCACGTCAGTATGAAGCTCTCAAGAAGGCGCTCAGCTCAGAATACCACGCAGACCGCGTGGCGTACACGAAGGCCAAGTCTGATTTCATTACCAAGATCACCAGATTGGCGAAAAAGCAATACACAGAGGCCCAACAAAACGCCGGAGCCTATTTCTGAAGGCCGCGGACGGCCGTCAGAAAATGCTCAGCGTTGACGTTGAGCCGACGCGAAGCGCGTCGGCTCAACGGGGCGCTGTGCCCAGCGCATGGCCGGTCCGCGCTGCGCGCGGCCCAACCATGCGCTGGACCGTCAACGGTCCGCTCGCACGCAGCGTGCGGCGGCCCGCCGCCGGTCAGCGCCCCGTTCGGCGGCAAGAGAGGAAGGCAACGAATGGACAGGATCACAAAGTCGCTTCTTGACGAATTCATCTTGGAGAACGGCATCCAGGCACTTTCCGAGGAGACGGCATTCGAGCACTTCGCTGGCTCCCTGGCAACGCAGGGGTATTACGCTGATTCGATCTCCTCGGAAGACATTTCTGTAGGCGCAGGTGGCGACTGCGGCATCGACTGCATTGCCGTCCTGGTGAACGGTTCACTCGTGACTGAACCGGAAGAGGTCCAGGATCTTGCTGAGACCAACAGTTATCTGGATGTCGCCTTTGTCTTCACCCAAGCGGAGCGGACGGGGGCCTTTGAGACGGCCAAGATCGGTCAGTTCGCATTTGGTGTTCGCGATTTCTTCTCCGAGAAGCCGCAGTTGGTTCAGAATGACAGGATCAAGCACTACGGGCGCATTGCGAGGGAGATTTTCGCCCGCAGCAAGTTCTTCAAGAAGGGCAATCCTCAGTGTTTGATGTACTACGTTACTACTGGGAAATGGACAAACGACGCGAATCTGGTCAACCGAACGGAGGGAGCGCGAAAGGACGTTGATGATCTCGGACTCTTCCGCAAAACCTCGTTCGAATGCGTCGGGGCGGAGTGGTTGCAGCGGCTCTCTCGCGAAGTGCAAAACGCAATCTCTACTGAAATCGTTTTTTCGGAGCGGACTGTGATCCCGGAGATGCCAGGTGTCGAACAGGCATACCTGGGGCTTCTGCCCGCGACGGAGTTCCTCAGACTCATCGAGAACGATAACCAGGAAGTGCTCGCGTCGCTTTTCTACGACAATGTGAGGCATTGGCAGGAGTGGAACCCAGTGAACTCCGAGATTCGCGACACGCTCGGAGATGCGAAGATGGCCGTGTACTTTCCTCTGTTCAACAACGGGGTGACCATCGTTGCCAAGCGAGTTCGGCCGACGGGCAACAAGTTCATGCTGGAGGACTACCAGATCGTAAATGGCTGTCAGACGAGTTTCGTTCTTCACGAATCGCGGCATGCCGTGTCCGATAAGGTCATGGTGCCGGTGCGCCTCATCGCCACCCAAGATGACAACATCCGAAATGCGATCATCAAGGCGACAAATCGGCAGACGCAGGTGACCGAAGACCAACTGTTTGCGCTGTCCGATTTTCCCAAGAAACTCGAGGCATTCTTCCCAACGTACGAGGGCAAGAAGAAGCTGTTCTACGAACGACGCTCGCGTCAGTATAGCGGCGCACCGGGGATTGAGAAGGTACGCGTCGTCAACATGACCGCACTTGTTCGTGCCTTCGCTTCCATGTTCATGACCATGCCGCATAGGACGACTCGTAACTACAAAGCGCTGTTGAAGACCATGGGGACGGAGATGTTCCACAAGGACCACCGGCTGGAACCATACTACGCCTCCGCGTATGCACACTACCGGCTGGAGTACCTGTTCCGGAGCCAAACACTTGCGGCTGACCTCAAGCCCGCCCGGTACCATCTGCTTCTCGCATTCAGGATTCTGGCGCAACCAGTTCCACTTCCCAGGATAAACTCCCACGAGATGGCAAGATGGTGCGAACCATTGATGACGGCTTTGTGGGCTGATGACAACTGCAGGAGACTCTTTGATGACGCCGCATCGAGAGTACGACGGATAGCTGGTGGCAACCTCCACAGAGACAACATACGTACAGAACCGTTTACAGACCGCATGTTGGCAGACCTCGGCGCTCCAAGACCAGGAAGCCGAACAACGGGGTCCATGGTAGCCTCGCCCGCAGCGGGCGAGGCACCATGACCCCGGGCGTGTGTGCCGGGCATGGCACGTAACTTGTGGGGTGCAAGTCCCCACGCCAGGTG
>CAYXEK010000037.1:0-32720 GCA_964463985.1 uncultured Verrucomicrobiota bacterium | reverse complement strand
CTTTAATTACAATCACTTACAAAAACTGCCGGCTAAAAACAAGGGAATGTCCTGCGTGGAAGCCCCGCCCGGCCCGCCGGTACTATCCACCGTCGTCGCGGAAATTTACGGCCAGCCGCACCAGCAATACGACGAATTGATCGCCGGCGCCCGCCGGTTGTCCGCCCGGCTCCGCCAGGAACCGGGGGTGGTCGAGGTGGACGATTCCGTGGAAACCAACCAGCAGAAATGGTTTTTCCGCGTTGACCGCGATATCGCCGGACGCAGCGGCATCGCCGCAGCGGATGCCGCCCAGACCCTCCGGCTGGCGCTGGACGGCCAGATGGCCGGCACGGTCCATGCCCCGGCCGAGCAGAACGAACTGCCGCTGGTGCTGCGGCTGCCGCGCGACAAACGCTCGGACACCGCGCTGCTGGCCACCCTGCCGATCAAGGGCCGCCAGGGCCAGTTCGTCCAACTGGGCGAACTGGGGCAGTTTGAGGAACAGGTGGAAGACAAGTCCATCATGCATAAAAACCAGGAGCGGGTGGTTTACGTCACGGCTGAAATGGCGGGGCGCGGCCCGGCGGAAGCCGTGCTGGCCATGCAAAAATGGCTGAAAACCAATCCGCTGCCGGCCGGGCTGCGGGCGGAATGGGCCGGCGAAGGAGAATGGAAGATCACGGTGGACGTCTTTCGCGACCTGGGCATTGCTTTTGCCGTGGCCCTGCTGGCAATTTACGCTCTGCTGGTTTATGAAACGGCATCCTATTTGCTGCCGCTGGTCATCATGATGTCCATCCCGCTGACGCTGATCGGCATCATGCCGGGCTTCTGGCTGCTCAACCTGCTGGTGAACCGGCCGGTGGGCGGATTCGACACTCCCGTGTTTTTCACCGCCACCGCCATGATCGGCATGATCGCCCTGGGCGGCATCGTCCAGCGCAATGCCATCATCCTGATTGACTTCATCCGCGTCAACACGGAGGCGGGCCGGCCCTTGCGCGAAGCCATCCTGGAATCCGGCGCCACGCGCTTCCGCCCGATTTTCCTCACCGCCGGCACCACCCTGCTGGGCGCCTGGCCGATCACCCTCGACCCGATTTTCAGCGGCCTGGCCTGGTCCATCATCTTCGGCCTGTTCGTTTCCACCATTTTCACCCTACTGGTGATCCCGGTGGTTTACAACCTGATCTATGGACGCCCGCGGACAAATATGTAAAAAATGGACTAAATCCGATAACGGGATCATCCTGATCTGGGGCAGTATCGAATGCGCTTCGCCGTGTAGTGTTCCACTGGCTGGTTAGGAAATGTTTTCCTCATTCGGCGTCGGTTCTGGCATCTTCGAGCCACCTTATACCTTCAGACAGCATCTTCCACACATTGCCATGCCAGCCGTGCCCGCCCGGATATCGCTGCAGTTGCACTTTCGCGCCGGCGGCAGTGAGTTCCCTTTGAGCCGTTTCCGCATGATAAAACGCTGTTACCCGGTCATCTGGGGACTGGAGCGGGTAGAAGGCCTTGTCTTTGGCATGAGTATAGGGGGCCAGTTCCTTGAAATCGAAAACGGACATTGCGATGAAAGCGCCAGCCAATTGCGAGTCTTCACCAAGCGCGATCGAATACGACGGTGGTCCTCCAGATGACCAAGCCAGCAGGTATATCCTTGCTGGGTTGATGCTCACACGCGCCCGCACGTCTGCTACGACTGAATCAAACAATTCCTCGGTGTAAAATTTCGCCGACGGGTATGGAGCCATCTTGCGCGGCCAAACAAGCCGAAGTTTCTGCCGATCGTCCCAGGATGGGGCGACTAAAAGCGCTATCAGCCACTTCTCATCCAGGTTGCGGGGAGGTTGCGGGGACGGAGGTTGCGGGGACGTTCCTTACAATATATTGGATAATAAATATTTATATTTAAATTGACACTCATTACGCAAAATGCATTAATCTTTTAATGCCAAGAAGAGCCAGAAATTTTCAACGCGCTATCTGCTATCATCTGATGAATCGCGGAGTAAACCGGCTTCCGATTTTTAAGGATGATAACGATCGTGAATATTTTTCGCGCTTGGTGCGTTATTACAAGGAAATATGCGGCGCTCACGTTTACCATTGGGCATGGATGTATAATCATTATCATATGCTTGCGGCCGTGACGTATGATAATCTTCGGACATTTACTGGTGGCATTCAACAGTGTTTTGCACAATATCACCATGCGCGTCACAAGACATGCGGAGTTTTTTGGCAGGGGCGATTCATAAGCAAGCCGGTTGAGATTGGCGCGTATCTTGCCGTTTGCGGGCGTTACATCGAGCGCAATCCTGTGCGGATGGGATTGGTTTCACAGGCGTGGGATTATCAATGGTCAAGTGCGGCAGCATATGTCAAACAGGCGGCTGATGGCATTACAGATTTGAATCCTTACCTGGGTGATTTTACGCCCAGAGACAGGCGGAACTACAGGAAGTTGCTGATGTTGGATGAAACCGATCGTGACATACGGGCATACGCGCATGCGAGAGTCATAGGGTCTCCGGCTTTTGCCAAGACACTCATTCTGAGCAGAGGGCATTATCGAATTAAACGAGGACG
Organism: uncultured Verrucomicrobiota bacterium; assembly: GCA_964463985.1. Classification (GTDB taxonomy): domain Bacteria; phylum Verrucomicrobiota; class Kiritimatiellia; order JAAZAB01; family JAAZAB01; genus JAXGPF01. The sequence continues at coordinate 30,140 of CAYXEK010000037.1, read as the reverse complement.
ACCTGTGATAAATGTGTGAATTATGACACAACAGATTGTCTGGCAATATAATACAAGGAACGTCCCCAAATCCATGGCAATATAATACAAGGAACGTCCCCAAATCCAAATCCCAACGTAAAAGGCAGGCGGTTGTTGGCCGAATCACCTGTATGCATCTTTTCGATCGTCTATCGTCAGGATAAAGACAATCCTTTTCTCGTTGTCCACTGCGTAAAACAGCCGATAGGGGCCAATCCGATATCTCCACGTCGGTGGTTCATATCCTTGCAACTTGCGGATGTTTGGCCCATAGTATGGTTCCTGCCTCAACTGGGGATAGACATATGTTTCCAGCTTCTTGGGCAAAAAATGCAGCGTACCAAGCTTGGACAATGCCTTGCGGAACTCTTCGGTCTCAAAAAGGCGGAACTCACACGAATGTGCCACGCCGGTTTTTTGCATCCTGATGTCCCCGTCTTAGGCTTCGGTTAAGCTCAGTATTGCCGCGGATTTCAGCCATCTCAAATTCGTCAACAGTCTCGTGTTCTTGAATGAAACGCATCACCGCCGTCTCAATAAAGTTTGAAACAGGCCTGTTTTCTCTCTCCGATATCGTTTTGAACAGACGATATACCGGTTCATCAAGCCGTAATGTCAGGGTTTTGGACATAATGCCTCCTGTTTTTAGAATAGAATACATTAGAAGATATATGACTGCAATCTTTTTCACAGGCCAACGCAATCCTAATCCGATTCCATGTTAGGCGCGAAACGCGCTTTACATGGAATCGGGTTCAGGATCATGTTGTGTGCAACCTATTTGAATGTGTTTTCAACAGAGCTGCCTGGCTGGCTCAATCCACTCAGCGCGTTGCTCAGCCGTGCTGGTGACCACCACTGTGAACATCTTCCGATAAAATGATTGGACTCATTCCGGTGGTCTCCTCTTTGTTTGTTTCCACCCCGATTATACGAGATTTCAAATTGAAGGCCGCCATTTCACTTTTCAGACGATCAGAAACATCCGTTATTCACTCACTTTCCTGGAAAATCACTCTGCCCACCCGAAATCCACCAAGTTTATTAGGGATAGTCCAAGTCATTTTTGGCTTGACCCAGAGCGTCCGGCGCGCCATGCTAGCCGCCAATTTAACCCACTTCCCGGAGAACTGAAAAATGCCGCGCCGCACCGACATTCATAAAGTAATGATCATTGGCTCCGGCCCGATTGTAATCGGCCAGGCCTGCGAATTCGACTATTCCGGCACCCAGGCCTGCAAGGCCCTGCGCAAGCTCGGTTACCGGATTGTGCTGGTCAATTCCAATCCCGCCACCATCATGACCGATCCCGGCATGGCCGACCATACCTACATCGAACCGCTCAACCTGCAGCGCATGACGGAAATCATCGAGAAAGAAAAACCCGACGCCCTGCTGCCCAACCTGGGCGGCCAGTCCGCCCTGAATCTTTGCGCCGAGCTTGCGCGGACCGGGGTGCTGGCGCGCCATGGCGTGAAAATCATCGGCGTGCAGGCCGACGCCATTGAACGCGGCGAAGACCGGATCGCGTTCAAGGAAACCATGCGCAAGCTGGGCATTGACATGCCCCGCAGCGCGCCGGCCTTCAGCGTGTCCGAGGCGGAAAAAATCGCCGCCGAGCTGGGCTACCCGGTGGTCATCCGTCCGGCGTATACCATGGGCGGCACCGGCGGCGGCCTGGTGTATAACGTGGAAGAACTCCAGACGGTCGCCGCCCGCGGCATCGCCGCCAGCCTCGTGGGCCAGATTCTGGTGGAAGAATCCGTGCTGGGCTGGGAAGAACTGGAACTGGAAGTGGTGCGCGACGCCAATAACCGGATGATCACCGTCTGTTTCATAGAAAACGTTGATGCCATGGGCGTGCATACCGGCGATTCATTCTGCACCGCGCCCATGTTGACCATCAGCCCGGAATTGCAGCAGCGGCTGCAAAAACACGCTTACGACATCGTTGAAGCCATCGAGGTGATCGGCGGCACCAATGTCCAGTTCGCCCATGATCCCAAGACCGGCCGGGTGGTCATCATCGAAATCAACCCGCGCACCTCGCGTTCCTCCGCCCTGGCTTCCAAGGCGACCGGCTTCCCGATCGCCATGGTTTCCGCCATGCTGGCGGCGGGACTGACGCTGGATGAAATTCCCTACTGGCGCGACGGCACGCTGGACAAGTACACGCCCGGCGGCGATTACGTGGTGGTAAAATTCGCGCGCTGGGCCTTTGAAAAATTCCGCAACGCCGAAGACCGCCTGGGCACACAAATGCGCGCGGTGGGCGAAGTCATGAGCATCGGCCGCAATTACAAGGAAGCCCTGCAAAAAGCCATCCGATCCCTGGAAAACCGGCGTTACGGTTTGGGTTTCGCCAGAAATTTCAACCGATTGCCGCTCGCGGAATTGATGGAAAAGTTGAAATACGCCACCAGCGAACGCCAGTTCATCATGTACGAAGCGCTTCGCAAGGGCGCCGACACTGCAGCGCTTTACGCCCTGACCCATATCAAGCCCTGGTTTATCGAGCAGATGCGGGAATTGGTTCAATTGGAGGAAGAAATCCTTGCGCACCGGGGAAAGCTGCCGCCGGATGACCTGCTGCGCCGGGCCAAGCGCGACGGATTCGCCGACAAATATCTCGCGGAACTGCTGCGCCTGCCGGAAGACCAAATCCGCCGTCGGCGCCTGGACCTGGGCCTGGCGGAAGCCTGGGAGCCGGTGCCCGTCAGCGGCGTGGAAAATGCCGCCTACTATTACTCCACCTACAATGCCCCCGACCGCGCGCCGGTCAGTCCGCGCCGCAAGGTCATGATCCTGGGCGGCGGTCCCAACCGCATCGGCCAGGGGATCGAGTTCGATTACTGCTGCGTGCACGCCGCCTTCGCCCTGCGGGATGCGGGTTACGAAACCATCATGGTAAATTGCAACCCGGAAACCGTTTCCACCGATTACGACACCTCCGACAAGCTCTATTTCGAGCCGCTCACCGTGGAAGACGTTCTGAGCATTTACGCCAAGGAACAGCCGGAAGGCGTGATCGTGCAGTTCGGCGGCCAGACGCCGCTCAACATCGCCAACGAACTGGCGCGCGCCGGTGTGCGCATCCTGGGCACCACGCCGGATGTGATTGATCTTGCCGAAGACCGGGACCGTTTCCGCGGCATGATGGCTAAAATGCAAATCCCGATGCCGGAAGCCGGCATGGCGGTCAACCTGGAAGAAGCCCTGGCGGCCGCCCGCCGCATCGGTTATCCGCTGATGGTGCGGCCATCCTACGTTTTGGGCGGGCGCGGCATGGAAGTGGTTTACGACGACGCCATGCTGAAACGCTACATGGAAGCCGCGGTGGACGTCACGCCCGAACGCCCGATCCTGCTCGACCGCTTCCTGGAAAACGCGCTGGAAACGGAAGCCGACGCGCTGGCCGACGGCCAGGATGCCTTTGTCCCGGCAATCATGGAACACATCGAACTGGCCGGCATCCATTCCGGCGATTCGGCCTGCGTCATCCCGCCGGTCAGCATCCCCGAACGGCACCGCAAGACCATCGAAGATTACACCCGGCGCATTGCCCGGGAACTGGGCGTGGTGGGACTGATGAACATTCAATACGCCATCGCCGGCGACGTTGTGTACGTGCTTGAGGCCAATCCCCGCGCTTCCCGCACGGTGCCGCTGGTTTCGAAGGTCTGCAATATTTCCATGGCCAATATCGCCACCCGCCTGATGCTTGGCGAAAAATTGAAGGATTTGAGCCTGCCGGCGCAGCGGATTCCGCACTTCGGCGTGAAGGAAGCCGTGTTTCCGTTCGGCATGTTTCCGGAAGTTGATCCGGTGCTGGGCCCGGAAATGCGCTCAACCGGCGAAGTGCTGGGCCTGGCCGATTCCTTCGGCCTGGCTTTTTACAAGGCCGAAGAGGCCGCCACCCCGCCCTTGCCGCTCAGCGGCACGGTGCTGATCAGCGTCACCGCCGGCGACCGCGGACAGATGCTGGACGTCGCCCGCGAATTCGCCCGCCTTAATTTCTCCATCAAGGCCACGCGCGGCACCCAGGCGTTCCTGGCCGACCACGGCGTGCGCGCGGAAATCATCAACAAGCTCAAGGAAGGCCGGCCGAACATCGTGGACGCGGTCATGAACAAGGAAATCCAACTGGTGATCAACACGCCCAGCGGCAAGCAAGGCCAGACGGACGACTCTTATATCCGCAAGGCCGCCATCAAGTACAAGATTCCCTACATCACCACCGTCGCCGCCGCCCGCGCTTCCGCCAAGGGCATCGCCGCCGCCCGCGCCGGCCGCGGCGGAGTGCGATCTTTGCAGGTCTATCATAATAACATCAAGTAAAAGGAGTGCCGCGCATGCGCAAAACATGGAGCAGATTGTTGATCGCGGGCTTGTGGACCATGCTGGCCGCCGGCGCGTCCGGCTGGGCCGCGGAAACCCAACTGCACCGGCTCGGCGCCGGCGCCAATTACTGGCGGACGATTGACCGCATCAAGGAAGACGATTACAAGCTGGACGATGACGGTCTGGCCTGGCTGGCCACCTACCAGTTCGCGCCCTGGCGCCTGGTTAAATTCCAGGCCGACCTGGAAATTTTCCCCAACGGATTCGGCGGCTCCGATGAAACCACCTTTGCGCCCCAGGCTTACTTGGTGCTCGGGTCCGGCATTTACGTGGCCGGCGGCATCGGCATTAATTACGCCGACGGCAAATTCGCCGACGATCCGTTTTACGGCGTCCGCGCCGGCCTGGACTTTGAAATCCTGCCCAATCTGCGCCTCGACATCAATGCCAACTACCGCTTCCTGGATTGGGAAAACATCAAGGAACTGGACAAGCACATCAATACCGACACCGTGACCCTCGGCGCCGCCGCGCGGCTGGCTTTCTGATGAAGCGTCAAGGCAAAAAACCAGCGGCCTGTCCGCCGGCCGCCTGCATTAAAACCTCCGTTTTCGACGTGTTCAAAATCGGGCCGGGCCCGTCCAGTTCGCACACCATCGGGCCGATGAAGGCTGCCGGTCAGTTCCGCGAACGCGCGGCGGCGCTGCCCGCCGCGCTCCTGGCCGGCGCCAGCCGCCTGGGAGTGGACTTGTTCGGCTCTTTGAGCGCCACCGGCAAGGGGCATGGCACCGACCGCGCCGTCGCCGCCGGGCTCCTGGGCATGGCGCCGGAAACCTGCGATATCGAACGCCTCGCCGGACTGCTGCGTGATCCGGCCGCCGTGTACCGGATGGAATTGCCCGGCCGGCAGGGCGGCGTTTCCTTCCAGGCGTCCGACATCCGTTGCGCCGGCATCCGCCCCGACGCCCCCCATCCCAACACGATGATCTTGAAGTTGTATGCCGGCGGAAAAACCATTCTGGAAATGGAATGTTACTCCGTCGGCGGCGGTTTTGTGCGGTACCGTAACGAATCGGAACCGCCGCGGCCTGCGCCGCCGCACCGGTTCCGCAACATGGAGCAGTTGCAGGCGCAGATGGCCGAAACCGGCATGTCGCTGGCGGACCTGATGCTGGAACACGAACAGGCGGTTTCGGGTCGCAACACCGCCGCCGTCTGGTCGGACCTGGACCGGATTATCGCCGTCATGGAAGACGCCGTGGAACACGGCATTCAGCATGGCGGCCTGCTGCCCGGCCCCATTCGCCTGGCGCGCAAGGCGCCGACGCTCTATTCCCGCGCCCGCGCCCTGAAAAATTATCCCGACCGATTCCTGGTGTTTCTCAACGCCTACTCCCTGGCGGCCTCCGAGGAAAATGCCGATGGGCGCCGCATCGTGACTGCGCCGACTTCCGGCTCCTCCGGCGTGCTGCCCGGATTGATTTACCTGCTGCGGCGCCAGATGCGCATGCCGCAACAGGCATTGCGCGAAGGTCTGTTGGCGGCTGCCGCCATTGCTTTTATCGCCAAGCATAATGCCAGCATTTCCGGCGCCGAAGTCGGCTGCCAGGGCGAGATCGGAGTCGCTTCGGCCATGGGCGCCGCTTTGCTGGCCCAGGTTTACGGTTATTCAATCAACTTCATCGCCAATGCCGCGGAAATTGCGCTGGAACACCATCTGGGCCTGACCTGCGACCCCATCGGCGGCTACGTGCAGATTCCCTGCATTGAACGCAATGCCATGGGCGCCGTAACTTCCTATAACGCCTACCTGCTGGCATCGGCCGGCGATCCCCAGAAGCAGAAAATCACCCTGGACGAGGTGATCGCCGCCATGCTGGAAACCGGACGCGACATGTCCACCCGATACAAGGAAACCGCCGCCGGCGGTCTGGCAGTCTGCGCGGTCAAATGCTGAAGAACTGATTATGTCCCCATCTCCGCCAACTGACGCCGCCCCGCGGCCGGTATCGCTTTGCACGCTGTTCTGGACTTTTGCCCGCGTGGGCCTGTTCACTTTCGGCGGCGGCTATGCCATGCTGCCCATGCTGGAGCGGGAAGTTGTCGAGCGCCATGGTTGGGCGACGCTGATGGAACTCAACGATATTTTCGCCATGGCGCAGACCATCCCCGGCGCCATTGCCATCAACTCCGCCACTTTCATAGGCCGGCGCCAGGCCGGCGTCCGCGGCGCCATTGCCGCCACTGCCGGCATGATTGCGCCATCCGTGATCGTGATCCTGGCGGTGGCCATGCTGCTGGAACAGGCCCTGCGCGCGCCGGCAGTCGCGTCGGTCATGCAAGGCATCCGGGGAACTGTCGCCGGGCTCATCGCCGCGGTGGCATTGTCCACCGCCCGCCGCGCCTGCCGCCGCAGAGCCGCGTGGGGACTGGCCGGGTTGGCGGCCGCGCTGTCGCTGATGCCCGGCATCAGCGTGGTCTGGATCATCCTGGGCGCGGGCGCGGGAGGCGCCTTGCGGTATTTTTACCTGCGCCGGTAAGTGTGATGCATATCTACCTCCAATTGATCGGATCGTTTTTAAAAATCGGCTCGCTGACAATCGGCGGCGGCTATGCCATGCTGCCCCTGATCCAGCAGGAAATTGAGCATCATGGATGGCTTACTACCGCCCAGTTCCTGGACATCCTGGCCATCTCGGAAATTACGCCCGGGCCGCTGGCCGTCAATGCCGCCACTTACATCGGTTACCAGACTGCCGGCATCGGCGGCGCCCTGCTGGCGACCGGGGCGCTGGCGCTGCCGTCACTGGCAGGAATGGTCACGCTGGCGGCCGCCTGGCAGCGCTACCGGTATCATCCGCTGGTGCATTCCATCATGGGCGCGCTCCGGCCGACGGTGGCGGGCCTGATCGCCGCCGCCGCCGTCAAGCTGGCATGGGCCATGTGGGAAAATGCGAATCCGGGCACCGGACGGCTGGCCGTCATCGCCCTCGCTGCGGGCGCCTTCTTGGCCCTGCGCTTTGCGCGCGTCAATCCGGCGCTGATCATGATTCTGGGCGGTCTGGCGGGCTTGCTGGTCTGCCGCTGAGCAAAGCCGCCGGCAACTGCTGCAAAATCCGGCGGGCCACCGCTTGGGCGGTCAAGCCGTCCGTCGCCATCTGCCATGGCACGGCGGCGTAGGACGCCTGGCGTTCCGCCAGCAACCGGCGTATTTTTGCGGCCATTTCGCCGGGATTGGACGCGGCCAGCAACGGCCGCGTCCGCGCCGCGCCCAGCCGGGCCGCAATGGTTTCGGGTTCGGCGGTCAGGCAAATCACCGGGCCGGCGGACGCAAGCCGCCGGAGATTGGCGGGATCCAGGATCGCGCCGCCGCCGGCGGCAATCACCAGGTTCTTCCTTTGCGACAATTCGCCGGCCAGGTCCCGCTCCAGGGCGCGGAAAAAAACCTCGCCATGCAACTCGAAAATCCGGCTGACCGGCAGTCCCTGGCGCGCTTCCAGGACGGCGTCCATATCCACGAACTCGCGTCCCAACGCCTCCGCCAGCCGACGGCCGACGGCGGATTTCCCCGTGCCCATGAATCCCGTCAATGTGATGTTGAAAGCTTGGTCCACCGCTTGCTTCCCAAATTCACCGAGCCGGCCGGCGTCCGCCTAAGGCGTTTGCGTCAGCCAGTCCAGGTAAGCTTGCCACCAATCCGCCCCGCCCAGCACCCACAGCAACGCTGCCAGGGCAAGGTAAGGGCCGAAAGGTATTTTGCTCGCCATTTTCTTGCGTCCCATGGCGATCATCAATATCCCGGCCGCCGCGCCGACCGTCGAGGCGCAGATCACGGTAAAAAGCACGGCCTGCCATCCCAGAAACGCGCCAATCGCCCCCAGCAGCTTGACATCGCCCAGGCCCATGGCTTCGCGTTTGAAATACAGGCGTCCGAGTTCAGCCACGGACCAGAGCAGTAGCGTGCCTGCCAGCAGGCCCAGCAACGCGGCGCGGAATCCGGCAAACGCCTCCATCTGGCCGTGGATGGAGGGGGCCAGCGCCGCCAGGGCCGCGCCGGCGCACATCCCGCCGATGGAAATGCGGTCGGGAATGATCAGGTGCTCGAAATCCACGAACGCGGCGATCACCAGTCCCGCGGCCAGGGTCCAATAGACGGGCGTGCGTACATCCCAGCCGAAACGCAACCAGATCATCAGGAAAAGGAAACCGGTCAGCGCTTCCACCAGGAAATAACGCAGGTTGATTTTACCGCCGCAAAAACGGCAACGCCCGCCGAGCAGGAGAAAGCTCAACAGCGGCAGATTGTAAAACCAGGGGATTTTCCGGGAACAATGGGGACAAAACGAGCGCGGCGCGACTACCGACAGGTCGCGGGGAATCCGGTAAATGCAGACATTGGCGAAACTGCCGATGCACGCCCCCAGAATGAACACCATCGCCGACAAAAAACTAAACGCGCATTGATAGCTCATGAAAACTTATCCCCGTATACCGCCTGTTGCAAAGCCCGGCGCATGGGCGCCAGGGGCGCCGGCCGGCCGGTCCAGATTTCCAGGGCCAGCGCCCCCTGATGCAATAACATCCCCAGCCCGTTTGCCGCGCGGGCGCCGGCGGCGGCCGCCGCGCGCATCATTGCGGTTTCCGGCACATGGTAAATCAAGTCGTAAAACCACTGGCCGGCATGAAAGGCGTCGTGGCCTACCAGCGGCGGATCGTCCGGACGCAACCCCACGGAAGTGGCCTGAACGATGATTTCCGCCCAACGGCAGGCTTCCTGCCAGGCGGACGGCTGCGCCGGCGCCAGAGTTACGCGCGGCGCGCCGGGCAAGCCGGCCAGTTCGGCAGCCAACCGCTCCGCGCGGACGGCGGCGCGGTTCGCCAGTCTTATTTCCGCCGCGCCGGCGATGGCGCAGGCTATAGCCACCGCGCGGCCGGCCCCGCCGCAGCCCAGCAGGCAAACGCGCCGGCCGCGGACTTCCAGGCCGAATTCCTCCCGCAGGGCCGACAGAAACCCTTCGCCGTCGGTGCTGTAGCCGCGCATGCCGTCACCGTCCATCCGCACCGTGTTGACCGACCGCATGCGCGCGGCGGATGCATCCAGGTTGGAGAGGCAGGCGAATGCGGTTTCCTTCAGGGGCACGGTCAGGTTCAAGCCTGCGAACCCCAGCTCAGCCAGGGCCGGCAACAGCGCCGGCAGCCGCGCGGGATCAACGTCAAACGCCAGGTAGGCGGCATTGAGCCGCAGGGCGTCGAAAGCCGCATTGTGCATCGGCGGTGAAAGCGAATGCCTCACCGGATGCCCAAGCACGGCGTAAAGCTGTGTCCTGGCGTCAATCATGAAGATTCAACTGCCGGCCGCCGGCGCCGCCTGGCGCCGCGCGGCCAGCAGGCGGTTGACGCAATTCAAATATGCGGCGGCGCTGGCCTGCACGATGTCCGTGCCGGCCGCCTTGCCGCTGACCACATCCTTGCCGAACGCCACGCGCATGCCGACTTCGCCCTGGGCATCCTTGCCGATCGTCACGGCTTGAATGCCGTAGTCCAGCAGACGTCCGGGAATGCCGGTGATGCGGTCAACGGTTTTCAAGGCGGCATCCACCGGGCCGTCGCCGCAAGCGGCATCCTGCATTACTTCCGCGCCCTTTTTCAAGCGAACCGTCGCGGTGGGAACAGTGCTGGATCCGGTCGACACCTGGATGTATTCCAGGGCGTAAATGCCGGCCACATCCTCCATTTCATCGCGGGCAATGGCCAGCAAATCGTCGTCATACATCGCTTTTTTCTTGTCGGCCAGCTCGATAAACCTTGCGTAAGCCCTTTCCAGTTCCTCCGCGTTCAGTTGGAACCCCATGCCGGCCAAACGGTCGCGGAAGGCGTGCCGGCCGGAATGTTTGCCCAGCACCAGTTCCGTGCCGCCTTCCATGCCGATATCTTCCGGGCGCATGATTTCGTAAGTCGAACGTTCTTTCAGGATGCCGTCCTGGTGGATACCCGATTCATGCGCAAAAGCATTCGCCCCCACAACCGCCTTGTTGCGCTGCACCGCCATGCCCGTCAGCCGGCTGACCAGGCGGCTGGCGCGGTAAATCTCGCGGGTTTCAATCCCTGTCTGCAGGTTGAAAGCGTCCGCGCGCGTCCGCAGAGCCATGACAAACTCTTCGAGCGCGCAATTGCCCGCGCGCTCGCCCAGGCCGTTGACAGTGCACTCGACGCCGCGGGCGCCGTTTTTGACCGCGGCCAGCGAATTGGCGACCGCCAGCCCCAGATCGTTGTGGCAATGCACGTTAATGACCGCCTGGCCAATGTTGGGCACGCGCGCAAACAGGCCGGCGATCAGGGCGCCGAACTCGTCCGGCACGGCGTACCCGACGGTGTCGGGTATATTGACCGTGCCCGCCCCGGCGTCAATCACGGCGCGCGCCACTTCGGCCAGAAATTCCGGCTCGGTGCGCGAAGCGTCCTCGGGGCTGAACTCCACATCCTCGCAGAACTTCCGGGCGCGGTTCACGGCTTCCACGGCCAGGCGGATGATTTCCCGCTTATCCTTCCGGAGTTTGAACTCGCGGTGGATGCGGGAAGTGGCCAGAAAAACATGGATGCGGGCGCGCTTGCCGGCGGGCGCCACGGCCTCGGCGCAGCGCACAATGTCCTTTTCCAGCGAACGCGCCAGGCCGGCAATGCGCGGACCCTTGACCTGTTCCGCCACCGCCTGCACCGCCCGGAAATCCTCCGGCGAGGCAATGGGAAAGCCTGCTTCGATGACATCCACTTTCAGACGCGCCAGCTGCTGGGCGATTTCGATTTTCTCCCGCTGGTTCAGGCTGGCGCCCGGGCATTGTTCGCCATCCCGCAGCGTAGTGTCAAAAATCAAGACACGATCAGTTTCCGCTTGTTTCATTTTGCATGCCCCCGTATATAAGCCCGCGGCGCCGGGGCGCCGTTTGGTCCGTGTCAATCCTGTTTGCTGACGGCGATCACTCCCGAGCGCGACAATTCCAATATCCCGTTCGGACGCAGGAGTTCCAGCAAGTTGTCCACATCCTCGCTCGAGCCGGCCATCTGCACGGCCAAAGACTTGCTCTGGACGCTGACGACCCGGGCGTTGAACAGCGCGGCCAGTTCGATTACTGCCGTGCGGTTTTTCGGCCCTGTCATGACCTTGACCAGCATCAACTCCCGGTCCAGGAAGCGCTCGCCGGTGAAATCATGCACCTTGATCACGTCCACCAGCTTGTTCAGCTGCTTGGTCACCTGTTCCAACACATGGTCGTCGCCCGGCACCACGATGGTGATGCGCGAAGTGGAGGCGTCCTGGGTGGGCGCCACATTCAAACTGTCAATATTGTAACCGCGTCCCGAGATCAGGCCGACCACCCGCGCCAGCACGCCGGGCTTATTTTCCACCACCACCGATAGAATATGTTTCATCGCTGCTTCCTCATGCCATGCTGTGAATCATTTCCGTCAACGAAGCCCCGGCCGGCACCATGGGATACACATTGGTCTCGCGCTCCACCATGCATTCCACCAGGGCCGGGCCATTATGGGCAAAAGCTTTTTCCAGGGCCGGAATAACTTCCTCGCGCTGGGTAACCCGGTCGCCGTAAGCGCCGTGCGCCTCGGCCAGCTTGACAAAATCGGGCAGATAACCGGTTTTTTCGCCGACGATGCGCTCGTTTTGCGGACGGTCGCTCTGCCGGAGCACGGTGGCGGAATATTCGCGCTTGTAAAACATCTCCTGCCATTGGCGCACCATGCCCAGGTAGGTGTTGTTTAAAATGACCACCTTGACGGGCAATTTATGCTCCACCGCCACCACCATTTCCTGGAAATTCATCTGGGCGCTGCCGTCGCCGGCGATATCCACCACCAGCTGGTCCCGGCATCCCACCTGGGCGCCGATGGCCGCAGGCAAACCGAACCCCATGGTGCCCAGGCCGCCGGAGGAAATGAAGGTCCGCGGACGGGTGTACTTGTAAAAATGCGCCGCCCACATCTGGTGCTGCCCCACTTCGGTGGCGATAATCGCCTTGCCGCCGGTCAGCTTGTAAATCTGCTCGATCACGTATTGCGGCATGAGCTTGGCCGGGTCCTGGTCGTAACTGAATGGATGCCTGGCCTGCCATTGGCCGAGTTGCGCCAGCCAAGGCTCCCGTTCGCGGGGCTCCGCCAGCGGCAGCAGTTCGGTCAGCACCTGCTTCACGTCGCCGACCACCGGAATGTCAACTTCAATACTCTTGGAGATGGCCGAGGGATCAATGTCAATATGGGCGATCCGGGCATGCGGCGCGAATTCCGACACTTTCCCGGTCACCCGGTCGTCAAAGCGCGCGCCCACCGACACCAGCAAATCGCATTCCTGCACCGCGAAGTTAGCCGTGGGGCTGCCGTGCATGCCCAGCATGCGCAGCGCCAGGGGATCGGTCTCCGGGAAGGCGCCCAGCCCCAGCAGCGTGGTAGTAACCGGCAGGCGCGCCTTGCGCGCCAGCGCGGTCAGTTCCGCGGCGGCGTTGCCCAGGTTCACTCCGCCGCCGACGTACAAGAGCGGCCGCTCGGCGGCATTCAGCGCCTCGGCCAGCTTGGCGATCTGCCGCGGATGTCCGGCGGTAGTGGGATTATAGCTCCGGATTTTCACTTCCGTCGGCGTAGGCGCGCGCGTGGAAGCCCGCTGCACATCCTTGGGTATATCCACCAGCACCGGCCCCGGCTTGCCCGTGCGGGCGATGTAAAAAGCCTCGGCAACGATGCGCGGCAGATCGTCCACGTTGCGCACCAGGTAATTATGCTTGGTCACCGGGCGGGTGATGCCGGTTATATCGGCCTCCTGGAAAGCGTCGTTGCCGATCATGTGCGAAGGCACCTGCCCGGTGATGCAAACCATCGGAATGGAATCCATGTTGGCCGTGGCCAAGCCGGTGACGGCGTTGGTGGCGCCGGGTCCGGAAGTGACCAGGCAGCAGCCGACGCGGCCGGTGGCCCGCGCATACCCATCCGCCATGTGGGCGGCGCCCTGCTCGTGGCGCGCCAGGAAAAACTCAAAAGGCGCGTGATACAAATCCTTGAAAATATCCAGCACCTGCCCGCCCGGCAACCCGAACACCACTTCCACGCCGGCCTGCTTCAATCCGTCCATTAAACATTGCACGCCTGTACGCATAACGGCCTCCCTTCGTCCAATGCTAAAAAAAAACCCACCGCTTCCGCACGGTGGGCTGGGTTCCTGAAATCATCCGGCAAACTCACGCCGGCTGCAGGAAATCACCACCGTGCCAGGCGCCCGGCACGGCCAGGCGCAATACGAGCGCCCCGCGCAACGCGCCAACCTTGCCAATGACCACGGTGGTGCAATAATTTTTCATTCCGGGGAATTATTAGTCAGGCCCGGGGAATTTGTCAAATATTTTTTCATAATATTTTAGGCGGTGCGCAGGGCGCCGGATAAACACTTGACATTCGCGCCGCCCACCGCCATATTTCCATTCAAACCATGCGCCGGCATGGGACAAGCATTTTTACGCATCTAAATTTGGCAGGGCGGCCAGGCTTGTCCTGAGCCATGCCGAAGGGATCTTGGCGGCCTCCGTAATCGGCGCGCAAGCGCCTGCGCGCCCCGCCCTGGGGTTGCAGGGCGCAAGCTCACATTAGGGACTGATCAATATGCATGCACGATTTCCTTCCGCCATCCGGGCCGCCGGCATCGGCCTGGCCTGCCTCCTGGCCGCCGGGCGCCCGGACGCCGCCTCCGCCGCGCGCGCCAGCATCGAAACCCGCATCGGCGATCCCTACCTGGGCGCCATTGTCACCGATGCCGACACCGGCATGATTCTTTTCGAAGACCGGTCCGACACGCCGGGCTATCCCGCCAGCGTGCTCAAGGTCATGGATTTGCTGCTGGCGCTGCAGGCCATCCGGAACGGGACCATGCGCCCGACCGATCAGGTGCTGGTCACCGCCGAAGCTGCCCGCATCGGCGGCTCGCAGGTGTACCTGAAAGAAAACGAGTCTTTTACGGTGGATGATTTGCTGTACGCGCTGATGGTGCAATCAGCCAACGACGCCGCCACGGCCCTGGCCATTCACATCGCCGGAGGCAAAGACCGTTTTGTGGAATTGATGAACCGGCAGGCGCGGAGCCTGCGCATGCATGCGACACAATTTCACTCCGTACACGGGCTGCCGCCGGCGGCCGGCCAGCAGCCGGACGTCAGCACCGCACGCGACCTGGCGCGCCTGGCCCGGGCGGCGCTGGCCTTCCCCGAATGCGTTCGTTACACGTCCGCCACCGAGCGCCAATTCCGGGAGCAGCCGCCCTTTGTCATGCGCAGCCACAACAAACTGCTGTTTACCTGCGAGGGGTGCGACGGGATGAAAACCGGATATTTCCGCCAGGCCGGCTATTCCATTATCGCCACCGCCAAGCGCGGCGATACCCGCATCATCGCCGTCCTGCTCGGCTGCCCGGACAAGAAAACACGGGACGCCAAGACGGCGGAATTGCTGGCTCTGGGCTTTGCCAAGGCGCCTCCCAAAACTTCCGCCCTGCCGCCCGTTGCCAATCCCGCGCCTGCGCCGACCAACGCCCTGCCGGCGGAAGAAGACAGCGGTGCCCGCCCGGGCCGCTGGCCGGGATGGCTGACCGCGCCGGCGGCGGCGCTGCTGGCGGGCGGCGCCTACATCGCCTTCAAGGCGCGGCGCCGCAAGCCCGCGGCGCCGTAATGGCCGCGCCCGTTAATGGGGCGCGCAAAACATGCGTGATTCCCGGTAGTTAAACACCGGGCATTATCGGATGGTGACGACGGTCCCGGGGAAAGGCATCTGTTTTTCCGCATCGAAGCTCAGAAAGGCGGCGGGATCATTCTGGTTGTCATAAGAGGTCCGGATCCACCCGGCATCGCGCGCTACGGATGACACGCGGACTTCGTCCATGACGCCGTTGTGATACTTGTTGCTCCAGCGGGCAATGTACGTTGCGTCCGTATGCTGATTTAGAACGCCGGTGGATGCGATTGAATTTTCCTGCACGCCGTTGACATAGGCCCGGATGGCGGTTCCGTCGTATGTGCCCACCACATGATACCATGTATTGGATTCAGGTTTGGTTGTGCTGTAGATGCTGGACGCGCTTAAGCCCGTGAAGATGTAGCGAAAAGCGCCGGAATCCTCCTTGCGCATGTAGGTCCCGGTGAGTTGCAGGAGGCCGTAGAAGTTGGTGGTAACGCAGGTGTCATACTTCAGCCAACAGCTCATGGTGATGGCGTTGGTCAGATTCAGGCTGGCAGCGGCGGCCGCCTTCAGGTCATGCAGGTTGCCGTTGAACCAATCGGCTCCGTCCACTTTGCCGGTGGCATCGAAACTCCCGATCGGATAATACTGGTAATTGGCGTGATTGGTATACGCGGTCGAGTCGTAGTTAGGCTGCGCGGTTTCGTCGAGATGCAGGACCATGCGGTAGTCGTTGTCCCAAACGTTCCAGGGCTGGTTGTTGGTATAAGGGACGACACTGCCGTAATACATGAAGATTTTTGTGTCGGCATTCGAAGACAAGTTCGGGATATTGACCCAGTAAACCAAGCTGGGCCCGTTCGTGGCATACAATTCCTTTTCAAAGCTCAAGGGGGTTGTGCCGTCGGCTCCCGCGAAGAAGATGTCGCCGCCATTCGTCAAGGCCTTGGAAAACACGGGATTGGCATTCGTGATGCTGATCAACACCGGGAAATTCGAGTGGCTGCCCGTCACCAAATTGGACGCAACGGTGATCTTCTGGCGGAATTGCCATGCATTGCTGTACCAGCCTTCGGCAAAGACCGGCGTGCCGGCGCAAAACCAAACTGCCGAGACCAGCAACGGCAACCACCGGCGTTCCCGTGAAGGAACGCAGCGCATCAAGCAGAAATTCATGTCTTTTTCTCCTGTAAACGCCCATCTGTTTAACCTGTATGCAACCCGCCTTTATGATGTAGTTTTATATGAAATATTGATTCTGATTCCAATATTATTTTCCGCCGTTGTTTGATGGAAATTATGCGCGTGGAGGTCTCGCGAATGTTTTCAATATCCGGCCGTGGGCCGCGGTCACAGCGCCCCACGAAAACAGGCTGGCTCCCCTTGCGCCGCGCTCCCGCAGGATATCCAGGAGCGCGCGCAACCTGCCCGGAGCGCAGGCGCCCATCGAGCTTTTGACGCCCAGGCCGCTGTAAAAAACCGCCGGTGTGCCGGCCAGCAGCCTGGCATGTTCGTCTGCGGCGGCCCGGAAACGCGCCGGAGCGGTGTGGTAATTCATGGTGCATATGAAATCCAGCAATCCGTCCGCGGCCCACTTCGCCCAATCCTGCCCCTCGAAGACCGCGGGGCCGAGCCCGTAGACCGGCGGCTGCCAGATATCGTCGAGGCTGATGTAGTTGGCGCGCGCGGCCAGGGAAAGAGCCAATCCCCGGGCGCGCGTCAGCGCTCGCGCCTGCCTGACAAACTTAGTGATCCGGTCGTTGCGCCGCCGCAGTTCCTTGTAAGCGATGCAGGGATTCGCCATGTCCTCCGGCCGCAGCTCGCCGCGGCCGAGCCAGGGCCGCCGCTCTTCCCGGCAGGCCTCGCACTGGCAGGGGAAATGCATCAGGAACAGCGCGTTGTCATTACGCACATAATCCAGGTGCAACCCGTCAATCGCGCCCTGGTTGGCCGCCACAAACCGCTTGATCGCGGTGAGGGACCGATCCAGGGTCGTCTGGTTGCTCAGGCAGGCCCGCGCCAGGGTTGTGCCAAAGCGCGACTGTTGCGCAGTTGGATCGGCAATAACGCGGCAGACCGGATGCGGCACGCCGAAGGTTGGACGGATCCAGGGGTGCAGTTCCATATTCCGCTGGTGCAGCGCCCGGGCAGTCGTTGCCAGGACGAGCGCGGGATCATGCACTTCAGGCATGACGATGCGTATGCCGGCCGCCGCCAGACGATCGGCTTCATGGTCAACCCGCGCCATGAATCCGGCAGTCTCATCCGCCCGCATCCAGGTCAATAATTCCATGGTGTCCTTTAATGTGCCTGCCCCGTACTATCGCCGGGCATCCGTTCCAGGGCATAGACGGCGGTGCCGGACGGCGGCAGCGTGACTGCAATCGCACGGGCCCCGGGGTTGACAACGGCGGGCGGCGCCCCGAAAAAAGCAACCGCCGCGCGCAGGCCGGCCGGCTCCGCGGGTTGCAAGAGCACCGCGCGCGGTTCCGGCGCCGTGTTGACGGCCACCAGCCACTCCCGTTGGTCCGCCGAGCAAGTCATGGCATGGACGTCGCCGCTCTCCGGCGAGACGGCCACCTGGCAGGCTGGCCCGTCGCCGAGCAGCGCCGGCCGCAGGACATCCAGTTCCCTGGCCACGGCGCCAAACTCGTTCCAAGTGCCCTCGGCTGCGCAACGGAAAGTATAAGCCAGCGAGCCGCGCGCGCCGAGAATCACCGCCTTGTAGATCGCCAGGCGCACTTCCGCCGGCGTCGGCTCGCGCACCGCGCCGGCCAGGGCGCCGAAGCATGGCCGGTTGACGATGATGGGGAGGCCCGCCTCCCAGAATTCGCGGAAGAGGCTGTCCGCGTGGCTGTCGCGCGCCACAAACGGCATGATGGCGACATCCGTGGAAGGCCCGTAGGAAGCCGCTTCGCCCGGGCGCGTGAGATGGCTGAACGCGCAGGGATGGTGCGGATCCAGTTCCTTGATCAAACGGTAGGCGGCAGAGACATACTCCGGGGTGAACAGCTCCGGGCGGTTGCCCGGTTCGTCGAGAGTCAACCAACCGAGCAGGGCGGGATGGTCCCGGTATTTCAACACAACTTCGCGGAGATGGTTTGTGGCTGCTTCCCGGCTCTCGTATTTTCCGCTCCATCCCTCGTATTTCGGAATCCAGTAGCTGAGCATCCAGCCCAGGTGCACCCACAGCTTGAGCTTGCGTTCGGCGGCCTGATCAAGCATCCAGCCGACGTTTTCGTAATAATAATTCAGCAGGGTGTTGCAGCCGGCGGCTTGCATGAGATCGAGGGCCTGGCACCATGATGCTTCATCGCCTTTATTCAAATTATTGTAAAAACCGTACGCCAGCAGCGGCTCGCCGTCGCATACCAGGAACCGGCCCCAGCGGTTGATGCGGACTGTGTGCGCAGCGGGCGGCAGGATGCGCAACGGGCGCGCCTGCTCCGCGAGCACCCGTCCGTCCTCAACGAGTTGCACGCAAAAGCGATGGGCCCCGCGGGGCAGTCCGGCCAGGGGCGCCTGCCACTCGTTGAGGCCGGGGGTTGGATTCCTGACAACAAATGCCCCACCCGTTGCCGCGCCGCTTTCCATTCGCCAGCGGAGCCGCAGGGCGCGGCAGCGCTGCGCGGAGGCGTTGATCAGGCAACGGACGCGCGCCGCCGGCTCGCTGGTATAAAAATCAAATTCCGGCCCCGGGACATCCAGCAATGCGGCGCCGGACACGGTTACAGCCAGCGGCTGCGACACATACACCGCTCCGGCGTCATCCGCAAGCCGGAGGACAACCGCATACGCGCCGTTTTGATCGAGCGGCAGCGGACATTCCACGCGCACGGTCTGTCCGGCGACAGTATCCAGAACCGCAGTCCCTTCCACGCGGGCGCCGCCCGGCGCCTCAGCGGAAAAAACCGCCGTAAACCGGCGCGCGGCCGTTTCGCCCGACTGCACGCAGGCCGATGCCACCCCGCGACTCCAGGCCAGGTCGGCAACAAGCACGCGATATCGCGAAAGGTCCGCGTCAAATCCATGCGCTTCGCCGAACGCCTGCGGCGTATGGAATCCCCCGTAGGCGTAGGCCCAAGAACTGTGCATCTGAGTCCTTGGATTTTCCCGGCATATATTCACGCCGAGGGTCCGGGATACGCCGAGGTCCGGCCGCAAATCAAAACAGGTGTACGGAATCGCCGCTTCCACGGTCCAACCCGTATCGTCAAAACGCCCGGCGGCTTGCCATTCGCAGCGCCAGGCCGACGGCTCGCCGTCAAAAAGGTCGCGCGATGTATGGCGCCCCGCATAACGCGCCCCGGCCGCATTGGCGGCGAAGTGATAATAAGTTTCACGGTCGTGATGCAAATCAATGAAGAGATCTGCCAGGTCTCCGCCCCATGGAGGGCGGCGGAGCGACTTGACCAGCTTTGCGACGGCCGGGGGGTCCGGCTCCTCGGCTCGCACTGCAAAGTAGATGGCCAAGTCGTCATAAACCATGCGGGCGGCAGTCGGAGGCGTAGCGGGCGCATTTTCCTGAAGCTGGACGAAATTTGTCAACACCGCTGCGTCCTGCCAGCAGGCATCATTCAAATCGCCGTCAATTGCCGGCGGCTGGCGGGCGCGGCTCAAGGAGAATGACGGACAATCCAGCGCCTGGCGTTGCTTTGAGTTTAGCGATCGGCGCTTGGGCACGCGAATTCCGGCGGCAAGCCCGTCCGCGGCCGCCGGCAGATATTCCGTGGGCGTCTCCCCGGCCTCAAGTTGGGCGGCATCCACCCACAGGGTGCCTTCCGAGACGAGACGGATGAAAGCCACCGTGTCAGCGGCCTGCGCGCGGCCGGAGATGTGATACCGGCGCCATTCCGTGTCCGCCTCTACAATGGCCTCGCCCACCCCGCGGACATGCAATTTTACACGGACGCCCGGCTGATCAGACTTGAGGCAGACGGAGAACGTGTATGGATCGCCGGCCTGCACATACGTATGGCGATCCCATGAGCGCGCATACTTGCCGCACCGTCCGATGCGCAGGCTTTTCCCGCCGTGAAACGCCGTGTTCGTGTCAATGGACCATACCTCGCGGCCGTAAGGCGGCAGGTTCAGATCGCGCGTCCAACCGTCGGGCACGTCCGGGTTGGTCGCAATCTCAAAGCTGCTGTTGTATAAAAGATTTTTTGCCGCCGCCCCCAAACTTTCAAACCGGAGATTGTCGAGATACAGAACGGCCTTGCCGGCCATCTGGCCGTCCAGCCAGAAACCGACGCGCCGGATCCTGTTCCAATCGGGCTTGGCGCCGCCCGAGTATTTGAAGCCCCCATTCAGCGATAAAAGGACCGGCGCCCAGCCGTCAATGAAGGACGGCAGGTTCAGCCTGGCGCGGAACCTTCCGCCCTGGTCATCCGAAGCGTCAAGCGTCATATCCACCACCAGGTTTGCGCCATTGTCGCGCTCGACGTAAAGATCGAAGGCCAGCGCATCGCCGCCGCCGGAGCCGTCCACGTGGAAGCCGACCATGCACTGGTCGTTTTCCCTGCCGTCGTATTCAATGCGCAGGCTCTTTTGCCCACCGGATGCCGCGGAATTTGCCAGAGATACGACCGGCGATCCGTGACGCCCCGAAACCACATGCCGCGGCAGGCTTTCCATGTCGGCGATTACCTTCGCGGCCGGCTGCGCCGCTCCGGCCATGCCGGCATACAAGAGACCGCCCATGATCGTCAGACCAATTAATTTTGAGCGGCGCATTTCGTTTCCTCCGCCTCGCTTAAACTGAGGCCAATCCTTCCGGACGCAACAACCGGGACTGAATTTACGCCCGTCCGCCATACACCGTATCAAACACGTCATTCCCGGTAAATGGACAAATTTATCGAATTGAATGGATAATCATACGCCTGCCATACGGGTGGTTTATCCCCGGTCCGCATTGCCGCCATGCGCCCGCGGCACGCCGGGAGGCGGGGTTCCGCTTGACAATCACCATGCCCCGGACTATATATGCCCCATGGTTGCCTGGAAAGACGCATTTTTCTGAATATGCCGGCAAAGAAATATGAAGCGCAACGCGGCCATGAAAAACGGAGTGGAATCCGGCCGTAGCTGCCATATTAAATTCACGAAAATATCGCGGTTCTCGGAGGACATGGGAGTGCGCGTGCTGGCCTGCGGAATCAGGACGCGAGCCGAAGGACCGCTTTGCCGGCGCGGCCTGGAAAAATACCACAAACTGTTCCTGACCCTTGACGGTTCCGCCTGGGTCAGTGAAGGCGAAGGTTTACGCCGCAAACGCCTGGGCCGCTCTGACTGGACGCTGCTGAAGGCCGGGACCGCCCATGCCTACGAGGGGATTGAGCAGTGGACTTTTGCCTACGTGTTCTTCCAGGGCGCGCTCATTGATCGCCTCTTCGCCGTTCGGCGCTTCTTTCCCTGCGACAACCTGTATTTCCGACAGGCAACGCTCGACAGCGAACGGCAACTTCTGTGTTTTATCCAGGAGTCCCGGCGCCACACCGGCGTCTTGGGGGAAGTCGCAAGAAATGCATGGCTGACAGCGCTGGTTGCCTCGGTTTGCCGGAACTATTTGCGCAAGCGCTTCCCCGACAACCCGCTGGAACGCGCTCAGCAATATATCATGGACAACCTGGATAAACCGATCACCCTGGAGGACCTGGGCTGCAAGGCCGGAATGTCGCCGTCAACCTTCTCGCGCGTGTTCAGAAAATTCACCGGTTGCGCCCCGATCCAACTTGTCAATCGCCTGCGGATCGAACAGGCCCAGTTGTTGTTGCGCCAATATGCGCATGATATTCATATTACCGAGGTGGCAACCCGCACGGGATTCGCAGATCCTTATTACTTTTCCCGACTGTTTAAGCTTAAGACCGGATTGTGCCCGGCCCGCTATCGCGCAAAATTTCGCATCCGGCCCTGAAGCAGGGGCAGAATCTAACGGCGGGACAGTCAAGGCAAATCCATCCGGTTGGTCAAGGCGCTCGCGCAGTCATGCCGCATTCAACGCCTTCGAAGCTCTGGACGGCGCAGGCGTATTGGTTGCCAGCCTCAAACCAATGGCGGAACGCTGCACTGCCAGGCTCCGTGGTTAAATCAACCCGCAACAATCCGCCTTAACAACCGAACAACCGCCGACACCAAGGCCGCGCAACGGCCGGTTACCCGGTCTGCTGGGCATACAGCCGCGCATAGTAGCCGCCGCGTTCAAGCAATTCTTCCGGCGCGCCGATTTCCGTAATCCGGCCGTCCTGCAGCACGCATACCCGCTGGCAACGCTGAACCATGGAAACCCGTTGCGAGACGAGCACGGCGGTCTTGCCGCGCAGCACCCGCGTCAGTGTTTCCTGGATGCGGTATTCCGTCTCCGCGTCCAGGGCCGACGTGCAATCGTCAAGCAGCAGGATGTCCGGCCGGGTCAGCAGCGCGCGGGCCAGCGAAAGGCGCTGGCGCTGGCCGCCGGACAAGCTGGCGCCTTTTTCGCCCAGCAGGGTCTCGTACTGCACGGGCATGGAAACGATAAAGTCGTGAAATTCGGCGGCCTTGGCGGCGGCCATGATTTCGCCCGGTTCGGCCCCGGGCCGGCCGTAACAGATATTGTCGCGCACGGTCCCGCTGAGTATCTGCGGTTCCTGGGGCACCAGCGCAATATGCTGCCGCAGCGATTCCAGCCGGATTTTATTGATCGGCACGCCGTCCAGCATGATATCGCCGGCGGTGCGCTCCAGCAGGCGGGCCAGCAGATACAGCAGGGTGGTCTTCCCCGAACCGCTGGGGCCCATGATGCACATCCAGGTACCGGTGGGAATATCCAGGTCTATGCCGCGCAACACCGGCGGTTGCTTGCGGTCATATCCGAACTGCAAGCCGGCGATGCGAATTCCCTGCCGCAAGGGCACAATCAAATCCCGGGCGCCGGGCGCATCGGCGATGACCGCCGGTTCATCCATGATTTCCGCCAGCCGTTGCAGCGATACCAGCAGGTTGGCCACCACCATGTTCAGTCGGCTGAGCGCCAGTACGGGGGTGAACAGCGAGGCGGCCGTGGCATAGGCGTAGAGCATGCCCCCCAGCGTTATCCGCCCGGCCAGCACTTCCTGCATCCCATAGAGGAACACCGCGCCGTTGGTGCCCAGGGCGCTGACCATTTCCGCCAGGCGTCCGCTCAAAGATCCGACGAAGGCTTGATGCATGCTGTCGCGCAGGTAACAACCCGCCAGCCGGTGGAAGGCCAGCAATTCGCGTTTCTCGCGGTTGGTGGATTGGATCAGGCGGATGGCGTCCAGTTTCTGCGATACCAGCCCGTAGAGGCAGGCGTTGGTGTGGCGCAACTCCTGGTTGGTACGCCGCAGGTGTGGCCGCGCCACGCGGTAAATGATGACGTAAAGCGGCATGATCAGCAGCACCATCAGGGCAATCCGCCAGTCAATCATCAGGAGCAGAAACATGCCGACCAAAACCATGATCAACTGGCTGGAAGCGTTGACGATCAGCGTCAACATGTACTCCTGCACCGCTTCCACATCGGAAAGGATGCGCGCCATCAGGCGGCCGGGAGTATGCACCGACTGCGCGGAAATTGTCAGGCGGATGACATGGTCATGCATGTCATCCCGCAAACGGTTGGTTATCCGCCTCCCGACCACGATGCGCTGGCGGGTGGACAGGCGGTTGATCAGGTTGCCTCCCAGAATGGTCAGCAGATACAGGAAGAACAAGCCCGCCAGCAGGCTGCCGGCGCGCGGCGGGCGCCTGCCGGCCACGGACACGGTTTCCAGAGCGCGGTGCACGCCCAGCAGCTGCTGGGGATGCGCCCGGCGGTCATCCGCATTCATGCGGGCAAAATCCCGCGGCGCTTCGTGGAATCCGGCGGCGGCAACCGGCGGCGCCTCCGCAGGACGAACCACCAGCACCTTGTCCACCACCACCCGTGTGTACCAGGCGATCAGGTAAAACGAGCCGCAACTGTCCAGGGCCGCCAGCAGGACGCAGATCAGTATGATGCGGCGGTAGGGCAGCAGGTAATTGCGGACAAACCGCCAGAACAGCGCCGCTTCCCCGACCTTGCGGTCGCGGGGCCGGTAAATCGGGCGGAACTCCAGGTTGCGCCGGCGATGGGATAATTTGATTCTAATCATCAATCACACCTTTGGCGACATGGCGATGGTAAAGCGCGCGGTAGGCGCCGTCCGGCCTGGCCATAAGCTCGTCATGCCCGCCGCTCTCAATAATCCGCCCGGCGCGTATCAGGAGAATCCGGTGGGCATCGCGAATCGTGCTCAGCCGGTGCGCCACGATGAAGGCAGTGCGGTTGCGCAGCACCCGCCGCAGCGCCGCCTGGATCGCGCGTTCCGAGTCGCTGTCCAGCGAACTGGTGGCCTCGTCCATGATCAGAATGGCCGGATTGGTCAAAACCGCGCGCGCGATGGTCAAACGCTGTTTCTGACCCACGGACAACTGCAAGCCTTCGCTGCCCAGCATGGTTTGATAACCGTCCGGCATAGTGGTAATGAAATCGTGGATTTCCGCCACGCGCGCCGCCGCTTCGATTTCCGACTGGGTGGCGCGGGGCCGGGCGTAACGGATATTGTCGGCGACGCTGACATTGAACAACAGCGGTTCCTGCAGCACCACGCCGAATTGCGCGCGCAAATCGCGCAGCCGGATGCGCCGCACGTCCTGCCCGTCAATCTTCAAGCTCCCGCCGCAAACGTCGAAAAACCGCATCAGCAAAAGCATTACCGTGCTCTTGCCGCAGCCGGTAGGCCCGACCAGCGCCACGGTTTCGCCGGCATTCACCCGCAGGTTGAAATCGCTGAGCACCGGCTGGCCGGGATTGTAATGGAAACTTACATTTTCAAATTCCACCCGGCCGCGGATACCGCCCGGCAGCGGCGCGGCCGCCGGATCGTCCCACACCTCCGGCTGCTGGCGGTACAGTTCCATGATGCGTTCCACGGCAATCCGCACATCCTGCAGGTGGCGGGCCAGTTCCGAAAAGCGCACCGCCGGGCCCAGCAACTGCATGGCATAGGTGGTAAATGCCAGCACATCCCCGTAAGTCATATCGCCGCGCAACACCATGGCGCACCCCATGAAATACAGCATGGCCCGGCCGAAATTCTGAATCAAGGCGGTGTTCTGCTGAAAGATGTTGCCGGCAAAGCCGGCGGTCTGTTGCAGCACGGCGCTTTCGGCGGAATCGCCTTCGAAGGAGTCCTGCTCGCGCTCTTCGGCGCCGAAGCTTTTGACCGTCAGTCCCGCGACCAGCCGGTTCTGCACGCCGCCGGACATGCGGTCGTACGAGCGTTTGTACTGCCAGGAAGCTTCGCGGATGCGGCGGATGTTATAGTGGTAATTGACCAGAAAAACCAAGACCACGAGGGAGATGACCAGCGCCAGGCGCCAGTTGATGGCGAAGGTGACCACCAGCGCAAAGGAAGAGCAGACCAGGTCGGACAAGATGCCGATCGTCTGGGCGGAAAGCATGTTGGCCACCATGCCGGAATCGCCCATCAGCCGGTTCAGCAGCATCCCCGTGCTGTGCCGGCCGAAAAAACGCAGCGACATTGAGAGCAGATGGCGGTACAAGGCGCAGCGCAAGTCGAAAACGAAACGCTGGCCGATGAACGTGATTCCCTGCGTCTGCAGAAATCCCGCCACGCCGACCAGGAAAGGCGTCAGCAAAAGGCCGACGCCGAGCGGCAGGAACAAATCGCGGCGGCCGCCTTCCACCACGCGGTCAATGAATGCCCTGGTCAGCAACGGCGGCAGCATGGCCAGGATTGAAAGCGCCGTGGTCAGCAGCAGCATCTGCACCAGGCGCTTGCGATAAGGCCGCAGGAATTCCAGCACCTGCGCCATCTCGGATTTTTGGGGGGGCGTCATGAAAAAGCAACCGGCGCGGCGGGAAGCGGGAATGCGCCGGCCCGGCGGCGGCGGATATTATTCCAAACCCAATACAAACAGCCAGAGCCGCGTGCGGCCGCAATACACCCGCGCCTCGGCCGTGGCGCCGGGCGGCACGACCCTTCCCTGCGGATCGAAGCTGCAATAGACCACCCGGTAGCCGGCTGAACCTTCGTACTGAATCACGTTGCGCAGGTGCTGAACCTTGCCCCGGAACCAGACGTCCCGCAGTCTGCTGTAGGAAGCCAGTCGCGCCCGGTAAGGTTGGCCCACCGCCACGCGCGCGGCATGGCGTTCGGGAATCCGCAGTTTCAACACCTGGCCTTTGCCGCCGAAAATCTCCATCAAGACCATGTCGGGCCGAACCAGTTCGCCGGTCACAAATTCATAGCGCAGCACCTGGCCGTCTATCGGCGCATGGATGGCGCGGGCCTGCGCGGCGGCTTCGGCCCGGGCAACCGCCTCCCGCCGGGCGGCCAGTTCCTCCCGGACCACGGCCAGTTCCTTGTCAAACACGCTCATATCCTGCTGGCGCAGCGAGTTGAACTCGGCCTGGATCAGGTCCACCTTGAGCTGTTCGTCCTCCAGGGCGCTGCCGGCCACCAATCCGCGGGCCAGCAATTCCCTGGTGCGGGCCAGACGGCTGAGCGCGTTCTGCAGACGCAGGTCCACCACCGCCATATCCTCCGCCCGGCGGCGTTTCTGCTCCGCGACTTCCGCTTCGCGCCGGGCCAATTCCGCCTCCGCCTTGTGCATCTGACGCCGCGCCTCTTCCATGGTTGCCAAAGCCTCGGCATTATCCAACTGCACCAGCAGGTCGCCGCGCCGCACATGGTCGCCGGAATGCGCGTGGATGGTTTTTACCGCGCCGGCCACGGCAGGCCGGATCTCGGCGTATTCCTCCGAAATCACGTTGCCGTTGGCCCAGACGACGCGCGGGACGCGAATTAACCAACCGGCGGCGGCGACAATGACCAGAATCCCGGTCAGCCGCCAAAACATCCGGCGCGCCAGCCAACGGCGTGTTTTGGCCGGCAGCGGCATGGGCCGCCCCGGCCCGGGGGTATGTGCAACGCCCATAATGGATCAACCCGATTGTTGTTTTCGCAAGGCCTTGAAACGCAACAGGTCCTTGGCAATCACCCGCATGCTGCCGTCATCATCGTCATCGTAGCGCTTCACACACAGATTGCATTCCGAGCATTTGCGTTCGTAGCAATTGCGGTGAACGCGCGCGGGGTACATCTTGCGGAACGCCTCGTAGCAGGCGTCCGAGCAGAACACGTAGCGCTCCTGGCTGGCGCCGAAAGCCACGTGCACCATGTGGAAACCTTCGCTGGAGGGGTCTACCTTGTTGTTGCACCAGCCGCAGGTGATGTGGAGGCGTTCCAGCGTCGCCTTATAGCGTTGATCCAGTTCATCGGGCGTCCAGACGTATTCAATCCAATCCACCGCCCCCTTGAGCAGCCGGGCGGTCACCACGTCGTTGTTGACCACAAAGACATCTCCGATCGAAGTGACATAACAGCGCTGGGCGTCCAGCACGGTGGTATGATCCTTCAAGTGCACCCGGATCGGGCCGTTGCGCGGGACATCGAAAGTATTCCATCCGCAGGACTCGCAGATGGCGGCAAACATGTGCTCGCTCAAATGCTCGCCGCAATGCGGGCAGCGCCCCATCTGGATGACGTGCATCTGCTTGAGCGAATCCTTGGCGGCATCCTGCACCTGGCGCTCCGCCTCCTTGTGCAGTTGCTTTTCCTTGAGGCCGTATTCATCCTCCAGAATCTGGATATCCCGCTCCAGCTTGTCGCGCTGGTGGTCGGGCAGGATTGAATTTTCCAGCGGCGGCTGCAAATCATCATCCTTATCCTCGCCGAAACCGAATAAGCTCCGCAATCTCGTCATCATAATTCACCTGTATCCGCCAGGCTGTAGCCGGCGGCGAAATCAAACGCATAATAAGCGCGCAATAATTCCACTCCTGTTACTATTTGCCGTTTTAGCGCGTCCGTCAAGTCTTTTTGCGCATCCAGCACGTTTCGGCTGCGCCCTTCGCCCAGCCGGAAACGTTCGTCCTCGGATTCCAGCGCCTGCCGGGCGGCGGCCACCGAGGCGGATGCTTCGCGCAAACGCCCGTGGGCGGCGGCAAAACGCTTATGCGCCACCGCCAGTTCCGCGGCGATTGTCAATGCCGCCTGGCGCAACGATTCGCCCTGCTCGGCCAGTTGGGCGGTTTTGGCGCGCACCTGGGCTTTTTCCGCGCGATAGCCCCAAGGTCGGCTCCAGACCGCGCCGGCCAGCACGCCGGCATTGCGCGAGCTCAGGTACCGGCCGGTGGCCGCCAGGTCTTCGGGATCCTCACCCTGGAGAGTGGTTTCAAAAACCAGGCTTAACTTGGACCGCAACTGGTCTTCCGCCAGTGCGCGGGCGGCGCGGTCCGCCTCGATCAGCGACAATATCCGCGCGTAATTGCCGCGCGTGGCAAGAATTTTTTCCAGCCGGTAATGTTCAGGCAAATGGAGCGCCATGGCCCACTCGATCAAATCCTGCAATTCCGGCGCCGAAAGCGCGGGCGGCGCGGGCGCCCCGATCAGGGAGTTCAGCACCAGCACGGCGGCATCGAAATTCTGGCGCGCCGCCAGAACTTCCTCCTGGCGCAACGCCGCCGCGGAACGCGCGGCATACACCTGGTATTCCGGCAGGGCCCGCACGCTGACCATGGCTTCCGCTTCACGCAGCAGTTTGGCTGCGCGCTCGGCGGCCGACACGGCCACGTTGATCGAAGCCTGGGTTTCCAGCACAACGAAATACTGCTGTTCGACTTCCCGGCGCACTTCCTGGCGCGCAGCCAGCAGCTGCCCATCCGCCGCCGCCAGGGCGTGCCGCGCCTGCAAATCCTGCAAATGCCACTGCCGCCAGCCGCGATCCTGGAGCAAGGGCACATTCAATCCCAGCCATACCCGGCTTTGAATCAGGCGGTCATATTCCAGGCTGGATGAATCCAGATCGCCCAGCTGGTCAAAAAAACGCTCCTCCAGGGCGGCGTCCAGATACACGCCGGGGATCACGGGCGCGCTGACACCGGCCTGCAGCAGGGTCTCGCGCCGGCCGTAAACCGAATCCTCGTATTCGCCGCCGGCGGAGAGTTGCGGATCGAAGAAGCCCCGCAAGCCCGCCCGGGCGGCGGCGGCCTGTTCCTGCTGAAAGGCGGCCGCCCGAACCCGCGGATTCCACTCCATCGCGGCATCCACCAGCGCCCGCAAGTCTTCGCGCGCCCCTGCCCAGCCGTTCGTTCCAATGCAAAAAGCAGCCAATACCGCAAGTACACAACGCTTCATTGACAGGCTCAATCCATCCCAAGATTTTTATACAACAACGCAATGGCGCTCCGCGCCGGCGCGCCGTCTTCCCGGACCAGCACGCAACACAGCGCCCGGCCGTTTCCGTAAATCAGAAAATCATAATTCCGTTCGCCCTCCGGCTCCGGCAGCAAAGTCCGGAAGCCGCGCTCCGCGAGCGCCTGCCGGTAAAACCCGGCCGCCGCCGCCGGACTGGCGCCCGCCTTCAGGATTTCGAGTCCCGCGCCCGTGTCCGTGTTTTCCACCCGCAACCGCGGCGTGCTGCCGGGATACGCCGGCAAACCCGCCCAACCGGCGGCATCCGGCGTATTTAACGAGGCATGATAATCTTCCTCCTTCTGCTCCATCACCAACACTAAAGTTGTAGCCGCATCCGGCATTTCCAGCAACAAAAAACGACTGACCCGGCCGGCGGAACGCGCCGCGCCAGTGCTGATCCCCGCGCCGTGCCGGAACTCCGGAGCGCCGCCGCGCCAGGCGCCGCACAGCTGCTCCACCGCCGCCGCCCGGGAAATATCGCAGGCGGCAACGTGCAAAATTCCCGGCCGGCCATTGATGCGGACGCCTGCCCGGTACACCGGCCGCCAGCCCGGCAGGCTGTCCAAAACCGCCGGCCCGGCTGCGGCGCGCCGCCAGAAAACGCGGCCCGCCGCCGGCCCGACGGCCAGGCTCAAGCCCAGCAGGCAGATTAAAAATACAAATCGGCGCGGCATAATATTTTCCGTTTGACGGTCATCCCATAGTTCTAATTTTCAACCAGAAAACTGTTGAGAGTTGCCAGAGGTG
>CAYXEK010000036.1:32610-35149 GCA_964463985.1 uncultured Verrucomicrobiota bacterium | reverse complement strand
GGGGCACGGCTGTGTCATTCTCGGAAAAGAAGGCTCGGCAGGGACGCCTCGCCCTACCATTTTGGCCATATCTGCCTGAGGTGGGGCGAACCGTCCCTGGTGAGCCGCAAGCTTGACGCAGCCGTGGGTGCGGGGCGCCCGATCCGATGCTTGACTTGCCTGCGTCAGGTGGTGTAATTATATGCTTGTTAACAGGCCAGACCCGGCCGGCGGACGGCCGGTTGACGTTGGGTTTATCAATCAAGATGGCAGGCGAACCATGTATCTGGACACTCTGTTTCACGGCGCGCAGAAATTCGGCGCGTCGGATTTGCACCTGATCGCCGGCGTGCCGCCGGCCTACCGCGTCAACGGCGAGATTATCCTGGCCGACCAGGATCCCCTCGACGTGGAAGAACTAAACGACATGATCGGCGCCATGATCAACGACGATCAGCGCAAAAAATTTGAGCGGGAATGGGAATTGTGCGTGTCCATTCCCCGCGGCGACCTGGGACGGGTGCGCGCTACGATTTACCGCCGCAACGGACACCCCGAATTGAGTTTCCGGTTCTGCGGCAGCCGGATTCCCACCCGCGAGGAACTGGGGCTGCCGGTGAAACTGGATGACTTTGTCCGCAACCGCAATGGCTTGATCCTCGTGACCGGCCCGACCGGCTCGGGCAAGACCACCACCTTGAATTACCTGGTGGACCTGATCAACCACGAGCGCAATTGCAAGATCATCACGATCGAGGATCCGATTGAATTCTCGCATGTCAACGACAAGTCTCTCGTCGTGCAGTTGGAAGTCATGACGGACACGCATTCTTTCAACCGCGCCCTGGTGCATGTGCTCCGGCAGGATCCGGACGTGATCGTGGTGGGCGAATTGCGGGATTACGAGGCGATCGCCACGGCGCTGGCGGCCGCGGAAACCGGCCACCTGGTGCTGGCGACGGTGCATGCCGCCAGCGCCATCCAGACCGTGGAACGCATTGTAGGCGTGTATGAGGGCAATACCCAGCGGCAGATTCTGCTGCAATTGGCCAATACCCTCCACGGCATCATCAGCCAGGAACTGTTTACCACGCCCAACAATGAACGCCGGGTGCTGGCTTATGAACTGCTGGTGGCCAATCCCGCCGTGCGGAGCATTATCCGGCAGAACGATCTCGCCCAACTGGCTTCGGTCATGCAGACTTCCGGCCGGGACGGCATGGTGCTGATGGACGCCACGGTGCGCGACCTGTACGAACGCGGCTTGATCAGTTACGACATGGCCCTCAGCCGGATCCGCGATCCGGATGCCTTTTGAAAACCGGCGGCGCATGATCACCCTGAAAAACCTCGGCAAACAATTCGGCCCGCTGTGGGCGGTCCGGGATTTGCATTTAACCGTGCCGCCCGGAGAGTTGTTTTGTTTCCTTGGCCCCAACGGCGCCGGCAAAACCACCACCATCAAGCTGGCCTGCGGCCTGCTGCGCCCGACGGCGGGAACGGTGCGCGTGGCCGGCGGCGATCCGGTGTCCGACCAGTCCGTACGCGCCGCCATCGGCTACATTCCGGACCAGCCGTTTTTGTACGAACGGCTGACCGCCGCCGAGTTCTTCCAATTCGTCGGCGATATTTACCGGATTTCCCCGGCGCGCATCCGCCGGGAACGCGGGGAATTATTCGATCTGTTCGGGCTGCAACCCGTGGCGCAAACCCTGATCGGCGATCTGTCCCACGGGTTCCGCCAGCGGCTGGTTTACGCCGCGGCATTGCTGCACCAACCGCGGGTGCTCTTCGTGGACGAGCCCTTCATCGGGCTGGATCCGTTTACCATCCGCCTGCTGCGCGAACTGTTGCGCGCCCGGGCGCGCGCGGGGATGACGATATTTTTAACCACCCATATCCTGGCACTGGTGGAGGACTTGGCCGACCGGGTGGGCATCCTGGCCGGCGGGCGCCTGGCGGCGCTCGGCACGGTGGCTGAATTGCGCGACCGCGCCGGCGGCGCCGGCGCGCTGGAGGATATTTTCCTGGGAATCACCCGGGCCGAATCGAACTGATTTTTGGTTGATGATCATGAGCCCTGTTCCCGAAAAATCCGGCAAATCCGGCCGCACCATCCTGGCAGCCAATCGCCGCGCCCGCCACCATTATATCGTGCTGGAAAATTTCGAGGCCGGCATCGCCCTGGCCGGCACGGAAGTCAAAGCCGTCCGAGCGGGCCTGGTTGACTTGAGCGCCGGCTTCGCCGACTATGAAAAGGGGGAAATCATCCTGCGTGATGTGCATATCAAGCCCTACGAGTTCGGCAATCAATTCAACCATGAACCGCGCCGGCCCCGCCGGCTGCTGCTGCACCGCCGGGAAGTGGACCGCCTGGGCGGGCAATTGGCGCGCAAGGGTTTGACCCTGATTCCGCTTGCACTGTATCTTAACCAGCGCGGGCTGGTGAAACTGGAGTTGGGATTGTGCCAGGGCAAGCTGGCGGCGGACAAGCGCGAAGCTCTGCGCGAGAAGGCAGCGGAAGACGACGCCCGCCGGGAATTGGCCGCCCGGCGTTGAA
>CAYXEK010000036.1:25738-32510 GCA_964463985.1 uncultured Verrucomicrobiota bacterium | reverse complement strand
GATCTGCCGCTGGAACAACTGGCCGCCAAGGCCAAGGGGTGGGGATATGACGGTTTGGAACTAGCCTGCTGGGGCGACCACCTGGATGTCGCGCGCGCGGCGCGCGATGAAAAATACGCCCGCGGCCAGGTGTCGTTGCTGGCCCGGCATGGCTTGGAAGTGTTCGCCATCAGCAACCACCTGGCCGGGCAACTGGTCTGCGATCCGAACAACGACGCGCGCTCGGACGCTTTCGCGCCGGGTGATTGCGCCGGCAATTCGGAAGCCAAGCGCGCCTGGGCCGTGGAAAGCATGAAAAATGCCGCGCGCGCGGCGGCCAACATGGGCGTCAAGGTCGTCAACGGGTTCACCGGGTCGTCCATCTGGCACATGCTTTACAGTTTTCCGCCGGCATCCGCGGCGATGATTGACTCCGGGTACGATGATTTCGCCCGGCGCTGGAATCCAATCCTGGACGTCTTCGACGAGTGCGGCGTGCGTTTTGCCCTGGAAGTGCATCCGACCGAAATCGCCTACGACCTGTACACCGCCCGCCGGGCCCTGCAGGCCATCGGCAACCGTCCCGCCTTCGGGTTCAATTTCGATCCCAGCCATCTGTTCTGGCAGATGGTGGACCCGGTGCGATTCATCCAGGCTTTCCCTGAGCGCATTTACCACGTGCATGTCAAGGATGCGGCGCTGACGCTGGATGGCGCGAGCGGCATCCTGGCTTCGCACCTCAACTTCGGCACACCCGGGCGCGGTTGGGATTTCCGGACCCCGGGGCGGGGGAGCGTCCGTTTCGAGGAAATTATCCGGGCCTTGAACGTCATCAACTACCCGGGGCCGCTTTCCGTGGAGTGGGAGGACGCCTACATGGATCGCGAGCACGGCGCCGCGGAAGCCTGCGGCTTCGTCCGCCGGCTGGATTTCCCGAAGTCCGACCGCGTGTTTGACGAAGCCTTTGGGTAATGAAGCGCATTGTCATTCATCTGGATGCCCGGCAACGGTTACTGGGATTTCCATTTCCCATATATGCGTTGGGATGCATGCCGTGGGCGCATGCGCAGCCTTCCAGATTGACGCATCCGACGGTGGATTTTTGCCTGATCCTGGCCGGGAATCCAGTCTGGCGGCATTGCGCCTGCGATGGGGTGGAATACCGCGTGCGCATCCCATGATTCCAACAAATGGCCGAAAAGCGGGCTGTTCCGCAGGCTCTCCGCAAAGGCAAGCGGTCCTGTAAATTAATAATACGGTTGACAGTTGATTCCTGATTGTTAGGATGTGCCAATATTTGCAAAACCTGAATTAAATATACTGGAGCGTATGGGAGGCAAATATGTCGCTTGCTAACAAACGTGGTTGGCGGGGGGCCTGGTGTGTTTTGGCGTGGAGCGCCGTGTTATGTCAGGCAATGGCGGCATGGGATTTTGTGGCCGGCGACGTGGACCGCGACGGATTGGACGATCTGGCGCTGGTTGGCAATGGCGAGTGGTTTGCATGGATGTCCGGCCAGAATTACGCCATGCATGGTCCGTTCGATCTTGAGCTTTGCGGCGGCATTTATGCATTGGGCGACGTGGATGGCGACCGGCAGCCGGACTTGCTGATGCTCTCCGGCGCGAACTGGTTCGGATGGCGGTCGGGCAATAGCCATTGCCTGGAGGGGCCGGTAAACTGCGGGGTGTCCAATGGCGTGCCGTGTCTGCACGACTTTGATATGGACGGCCGCGATGATCCGTGCGTGGTGGTCGGCCATACCTGGCACGTCTGGCGATCGGCGTCGAATTATGCCAAACAGTTGCCGTTCGGGTTTGATCCCGGCGCTTCCACCGATCTGTACCCGGTGGCCTTTTCGTTTACGCTGTTCCCCAATACCCAATGGCAACGTATTTTCCATTGCATTGGTTTCATGGTCAATGGCTGGCTGCATTACCGGCGCACCGACATTTTATCCACGGCGATTACGCCATTGCAAATGGCGCCGGGCGTTCCCGTTACCGGGTTGTTTGATGGTCATCAAGGCCCGGATTTGCTGACCGTCGAGCGCTTGACAGATAGCTACCGCTACCACACATTTCTGTCCAGCGATGGTTGGGAAAAACGCGGACCGTTTACGCTGCGTTCGGGCAATGCGCCGGGCGTCGCCGGCATGGTATGGCAAGATACCAACGGCTGCTACGCGGCGGCGGCGGTATATGACGTTGGGGATATCACCAACGCGCTGGTGGATGTAAATGGCACGCCGCTGGTGTTCAATCGCACCGTTTCGTTCAACACCAGCACCGGCTATCAGGCATCCTTGCGCCTGCCGTTCTATTATGCCGAACTCACCAACGTGCAGTCCGGCGATATGGTCACGCTCTCCGTTTTTACCAACAGCCCCGCCGGTCCGGCTTTGATGTACCGGTCCGCGCCGGTGACGATGCCCGCGCAGGTGTTGATGATTCAGCCGGCGGCTGGCGACCGGGTGCTGGTCGGCCGGGCGGTGCCGATGTCGTGGACGCCGGCGGATGGCTGCCAGGGGTATTTGGTTTCCTATGACGGACCGGATGATTATACGCCGCAATGGGATGGCGGCTGGCATATCAATTATGTTCCGGCGCCGCAAACCGGCTATACCATTCCCGCCGGCTGCACAATCACCGGCCTTGCAGAATTTGGCGTGGCGGCATTGAATGGGGATGTTCCGGCGCTGATTGGCGAGCATGACACAAACGATTGCTTTATGGTCGCGGGCAGTTGGGATGAGACCGAAACGGTTGTGGATGTGCCGGTCACCGACCCGCTTTTCATCGCCAAGGAATATTCGGTCAAAGAAAAGGGGTTGCGTTTTCATGTGCGCGAGTCGGACCCGTACCGCATGCCATATCCGGGTGTCATTACCATACACCTCAAACTGCGCAAATGGAAAATCAGCGCGGCGTCCGTGGAGGCGTATGACATGAACGGCACAAGGTATTTTCAATGGGAGAAGGCGCGGATATTCAAGCGGAAAAACAGGCACTATACCGTGACCTTCCCGTGCAGTCCCGGCTCCACCATCGCCATTGGCACGCATAAGGCCTCATTCCACGGCGCCACGTATACGTATTAGCGGAATTGTCCTGAAATCCGGCCGGGAACATCCTGTAACCCCACCAATTTTTGCTTCCCGATCAATTCCCGGCATACCAGTGTGCGAAACAGTTGGATCAAGGCGCTATTGGTTATGGGAACGGCGGCGAATTTTGCGACCATGCTGAAAAAACTGGCGGCCGCTCGCGCGGGCGATTGGGGATATTCAGAGCGGCGCAAAATGGAAGTTATTAAAATATAGGACTGACCCCTTACGCCCGGGGGCTTGGGCACGGACATCAAGTCTACATTATTTTCCGGGGTCACCATCCAAAATACAATCATCGCCAGCAATTCGGCGGATACCGATACCGATATTTATGCTACTGGCGCCATTACAAATATTTTTTCATACAGTTGTTCCCCGACTTTCAATTCTTTTCCGCCGGGCGTTGGAAACATTCAGGCAAATCCGCTGTTTATTGACGCGGATAAATTCCGGGTGCAGCCGAACTCGCCCTGCCTGAACGCCGGGACGAATCAGGCGTGGATGGCGGGCGACGTGGACTTGGACGGCTGGACGCGGATTGACCGGTTCTCACGCCTGGTGGATATGGGCTGCTACGAATATATCCCGGGCGGCATGATGTTTGGGATACGATAAAAAACTGTCCGGGCAAGCGCCATTCCGTCGCGCGCGGCAACATTTCATGATCTGGGTTTCATTGGGCATTCCAGGGCATGGCCGCGACCCGCGCGGATAGTTGGAATGGTTCCTGGCCGCCATAGACCACGACGCCAGGCGCAGCTTGGCTGTAGGTTTTCTGGAAAGTCTGGATGCCGCGGGCGTCATAGCCGGAAAGATGCGAAGCGGCCTTGAATTCCATCGGATATAGCCGCCCGTTGAATTCCAGCACGATGTCCACCTCGGCGCCATTGTGGGTGCGCCAGTGATACAGGGCGGGCGCCAGCCGCAGTCTCTGTATCTGGCGGGCGATCCAGCCGGCGCCCCATGATTCAAACAGATGGCCGAAAAGCGGGCTGTTCAGCAGGCTTTCCGGCGTGGGGATTGCATTCAGGTAGCAGGCCAGCCCGGTATCCGCAAAATGCCCCTTCGGCCTGGCGCTCAGCTTTTTGATGGCGTTGCCGCTATAGGCGGGCAGGTCAATCCATTGATATGACCATATCAGCAGATCGAGCCAGGCGCGCGCAGTCTTGGGATTGACGCCCAACTCGCGGCCCATTTGGGACTGCATCAATTCCTGACCGGTCAAGGCTCCGCAAAGCCGCAAAAAGCGGCCGAACTGTCCCATGTCGGCCATGTTAGCCATCAGGCGGATATCGCGTTCGACATAGGTCTGAACATAAGAACTCCAATAGGATGGAACTTCCTGATCGTCAAAATCCATCAGCCCGGGCAATTGGCCGCGCCAAAGAAAGCGGGGAAGCGCGGTGGGCTTTTCCAAAACCGGTTGCCGATTGACGGCGCCGGCGAATGTTTCGGGGTCTTCCATGTAAGACTCAATCCAGCATGGTTTGTCAGCTTGGCCAATTTGTTCCGCCGGAGTCAACCCATCCAGGCGGAGAATGCCTGCCCGCCCGGCAAGGCTTTCTGATACATTTCGCAATACGGCAAAATTCTGGGATCCGGTCAGTAAATACTGTCCTTTCTCAGCGGAGCGATCAACCCGCCGTTTAAGGGCAGGAAGCAATTCGGGAACATACTGGACTTCATCGAGAATCAGCGGGGGGCCGAAAGTGTCGAGAAATTGATCAGGATCGCTTCGCGCGCCGTATAAATCCTGTACAGGATCAAAAACAACCGACTTGATGTTTGGAAAAACATGCTGGAGCAGTGTGCTTTTGCCTGCTTGACGCGCGCCGGCGAGCAGAACAATCTTAAACGACTTTGCGAACCGCCGCAAACGATCTTCGAGATGTCGGTTCAGGTAGTTCATGCAGAAAACATACCATGATAATCAGTGTTGTCAATACGTATTATCGTGTATTCCGCATTTAAAGAATGTTTGCTTCATTCTCGGAAAAGAAGACCATTCGACATTGCTCATGGCGGGCGCGATTCGGAGACCTTGCCTCGCCATTTTGACATGGGTGGAGCGAACTCTCCGAATGAGCCGCCAAGAATGACGTAGCCGTGACGGCCTGCCGAAGCCCCGCTATTCTATTACAATCAGGGTGGCCTGGGATAGCATGCTTTGCCCGTCGAGGCGCAGGATGCCGTCCATGGGGTAGTCCACGGCAAACCAGATGTTGTAGGCGCCCGGCGCCAGCGTCAGGCCGCTGGCCACGATTTGTTGGGGCACATTGTACAGCGGCCCCTGGTAGGCCGGCCGGCAGTTATCCGGGTTGCCGTCAAACGGCATGAAAATCATGTCGCTGTTCAGGTAATACCAGAGATTGCCGGTGTGGGCGTAAGCTGCCAGCCACCAGTCAACATTATAGCCGAGGTAAGCGGGGGGCAGGTTCATCATTTCCGCGGCAATGACGATGGGCGCGTCCGACGGGACGCTGATATTGTCGCCTGCCATCCCGTTCACGCTGACCAGGGGGCCCACCACGCCCAGGTAGCCGGTGTCGGCTTCGCTGAACGCGCTGGCGCCCGCGGCGTTCACCGCGCTTACCCAGTAAAAATACGTCATATCAGCGGCGGCGCCGGTATCGTTATAACTCGTGTCGGCGATTCCGGACGCCAGTTGGACGGCCGCGCCGGAGTCGTCGGACGTGTGCCGCCAGACCTGGTAGGATGCCGCGCGGGGGGCGGCCGCCCAGGTTACGCGCACCTTGTCGGTAAATGCGCCGTCGCTGGCGGAGACGGACGCCGGGACATCCGGCGGCGGCGTAACCTGGGCAACCGTCAGCGTCGCCGTGGCGCTGGTGGAGATGCCGGCGGCATTGCTCACCACGCAGCGGTAGCCGCCCGCGTCGGCGGGCGTAACCGAGGCAATCGCGTAAATTGTTCCGGTAGCCTGGCTGATGTTTGCGGCGTCTTTCTGCCACTGGTAAAAGAGAGGCGCCGACCCGGTGGCGGTAACAGTAAAGCTGGCCGCAGCGCCGGTGTCCCTGGTCAGCGATTGCGGCTGGCCGGTGATCACCGGCGGCGCCAGCATTTTCACGATCCAATAGTCAAAGCCACCGCGTGAGCCTTCAGTCTTGTCGCCGCCGACCCCGGAATTGCCATATCCGGCGGCAATACAACTGCCGTCGCTTGTCTGCTTGATTGATTCGCAATAATCTCCGGCTAGACCGCCGAACCGCTTATCCCATTCCTTGACGCCGTTGCTGTTGATTTTCACGATCCAATAATCGGAGCTGCCCCAGGATTCTTCAGTCTTGTCGCCGCCGGCCCCGGAGTAGGAATATCCGCCCGCGAGGTAACCGTTATCCATCGTCTGCTGGGCTGCGCAGGCATAATCGTCTTTGGACCCGCCGAACCGCTTATCCCATTCCTTGGCGCCATTACTGTTGATTTTCACGATCCAATAGTCGGAGCCGCCCCGGGAGTCTTCCGTCTTGTCGCCTTCCGCACCGGACAAGGAATATCCGCCGGCGGCATACCCGCCATCGCTCGTCTGCTGGATCGAGTAGCAACCGTCGAATTCAGCCCCGCCGAACCGTTTATCCCATTCCTTGACGCCGGCGCTGTTGATTTTCACGATCCAATAGTCAGTGTCGCCCCGGGAGTCTTCCGTTTTGTCGCCGCCGGCCCCGGAAT
>CAYXEK010000036.1:4126-25638 GCA_964463985.1 uncultured Verrucomicrobiota bacterium | reverse complement strand
CAATAGTCAGTGTCGCCCCGGGAGTCTTCCGTTTTGTCGCCGCCGGCCCCGGAATCGGATTCACCGGCGAGAATATACCCGCCATCGCATGTTGGATTGATCGCGCAGCCGGCATCGTAATCGGACCCGCCGAACCGTTTGTCCCATTCCTTGCTGCCGGCGCTGTTGATTTTAACAATCCAAAAGTCGGCGCTGCCGCGGGAGCTTTCAGTCTTGTCGCCGCCGGCCCCGGAATTGGATTCGCCGGCAAGGACATACCCGCCGTCGCTCGTCTGCGCGATGGAAGAACAATATTCATCGCTGGCCCCGCCGAACCGCCGGTCCCATTCCTTGCTGCCGGCGCTGTTGATTTTAACGACCCAGAAGTCATATCCGCCCCGGCTGGGCTCGGTCTTGTCTCCGCCTATTCCGGATGCGGAATCACCTGCGACGACATACCCGCCGTCGCTCGTCTGCAAGATGGCGGAACAATATTCCTCGCCGGCTCCGCCGAACCGTTTGTCCCATTCCGTGACGCCGGCGCTGTTGATTTTCACGATCCAGAAGTCATGATTGCCCCGTGAATCTTCGGTTTTATCACCGCCCAACCCGGAAGTTGAAGATCCGGCCAGGATATACCCCCCGACGCTCGTCTGCTGAATTGCCCAACAAGTATCGCTTAAAGTTCCGCCGAAGCGCTTGTCCCATTCCTTTGTTGGCACCATTGCCCCGAGTTCACCGGCGCCTATCAGCGCTGCACCGATTGCCAACATGCTCAGCTTTTGTTTGGGTGACATGACCGCTCCTTTGGTTTGCGTGGACTTTTT
The DNA here is from genome assembly GCA_964463985.1 of uncultured Verrucomicrobiota bacterium. Taxonomy (GTDB): domain Bacteria; phylum Verrucomicrobiota; class Kiritimatiellia; order JAAZAB01; family JAAZAB01; genus JAXGPF01. The sequence continues at coordinate 24,832 of CAYXEK010000036.1, read as the reverse complement.
CCAGATAAACTCTTGCTTAATGATGGCTTATAAATAAGCCTTCCGTTTGGGCGATCATTAAGCGGCACTGAGATGGTTGTCAAGCGAAAAATACGGTATATCTTGCACCCCCCCACGGCTGCGTCATGCTTGATCTTTTATCCTGGCAGACGGTGCGGTAGGGATCACGCAAGCCCTCCCGCCGCAGCGAACCGCTTCCGTGTCCTGCTATCTGTCGGAAAATAAATCCGCGGCGCTTGCCGGCTAGTCCGCCATATTAAAAGCGGTTTTAAAATGCATGATATTGACACCTGTGGCTATATATGGTATTTATTACTTTATGAATGACAAGCAATATATCGAAATATTCCATCTGCTTTTCCTGGATTGGATCGGGCGAAAAATGAACAAGGCGCATTACGTTCTCAAAGGCGGTTGTAACCTGCGTTTCTTTTTCCGAAGCGTCCGTTATTCGGAAGACATGGATATTGACGTAAGCGCGGAAGAACCCCCACATGCGCTGCGCGACAAGGCAAATGGCGTTCTTTCAGGAAAGCCGTTCCGTCAGACCTTGTTGGCGCATGGAATCGAAATCGAGCATATCACCGAATCCGAGCAAACCGAAACAGTGCAACGCTGGAAACTGGGTCTGTTAGCGGAACGGGCCGAACGCCCGTTGCCCACGAAGATTGAGTTTTCTCGGCGCGGACTGGACGAGGGCGCGGTTTTTGAGCAGGTTGATCCGGGGATAACCGCATCCCATCGCCTGTCGCCGTTCCTTGCAAATCACTATAACGGAACTGCCGCAACCCGGCAAAAATTTGAAGCTTTACAATCCCGTCAAACACCCCAGGCAAGGGATGTTTTTGATCTTTATTTGCTGCGTTCATCCGGGGTGAATATCGGCAAAGTTGCCCGGGATGCAGGTTTTTCACTTCCGGATTTGCTGTCCCGGGTCATGGACATCACGCACACTTTGTTTGTCGGGCAAGTGCTGGCCTATCTTCCGACCGAGGAGCAGGCTCGGTATGACGACCCGCATGTTTGGGATGCCATCGTGTTAAATATTGCGGCTGACATTCAAGAGCAAAGCCATGCGACAGATTGAGGTTCTATCCAAACTTCTGGAACTGAAGCAGATGGTTTTCACAACCAACGATGCCGCCGCCGTGTTGAACGCGAAGCGGTCCGCTGCCAGCAAGATGTTGGGCCGATTTGCGGAAGCCGGCCATTTGTTCCGCCTGTCTCACGGCCGCTGGTGCGTGCCGGGACGGGTTGAGCCGTTCGCATTGCCTGAATGCCTGACAGCCCCCATACCCGCTTATGTATCTTTATATAGCGCCCTGTTTCATCATGGCATGATCGAGCAGATTCCCTCGGTGGTTTATGCCGTTACGCTTGGCCGGGCGCAAAGACGCACAACGCCGCTGGGGGTTGTGCAGTTGCATCACGTTGGTCCGTCATTTTTTTTCGGATACGATACCCATGGCCGCAACGGCATCAAAATCGCCGTTCCGGAAAAAGCGTTGATGGATGTGCTTTATCTCGGCGCGGGCCACGCAAAAGGCGTGGGGGCATTGCCTGAGCTTGAATTGCCGCAAGGATTTCAAGCTTCCGTTGCCCGCGCGATGCTGGGTCGGATACCTGCCGCCGAGCGCCGCCGGCGGGTGGCTGTACGCCTGGACGCATTGCTCGCAGGCAGGGCCGGATAAATCACAAGGCCTTCATGCGCCACTGCCATTGCGGGGGCATGCGCATCTTCCGCGTTGAAACAGCCGGAGAGCGTTAGCCGTAGTGCATTGCGCGATTTCCGCCAGCGGCCGGCCGCGAATCGGCGCCAGGCAGGCGGCGGTATGCGGCAGGAAAGCCGGCTCGTTGCGTCGGCCGCGCAATGGTTCCGGCGCCAGGAACGGCGCGTCGGTCTCCAGCAGCAGGCGGTCGTCAGGCGCCATGGCGGCTGCCGCACGGATATCCCCGGCGTTTTTGAATGTCAGAATGCCGCTGAAGCTGATATAAAATCCCAAGTCCAGCAGGCGGCGGGCGTATTCCGGTCCCCCGGTGAAGCAATGCAGCACGCCGATGGCGTCCGGCGCGCCAGCCCAACCGGCGGCATGCGCGGCCAAATCCTCCAGGATTTCCCGGTCGGCATCGCGGCTGTGAACGATCACCGGCAAACCGTGGTTCCGCGCCATCTCGAGCATGCGGCGGAAGAGCCGGCGGGGCGCGGGGTCGTCCCGCCGGCCGTGGAAAAAATCCAGCCCGGTTTCGCCGATAGCCGCAATCTCCGGCGCTGCCAAAATGTTTTCCAGTTCGGCCAGTTCCGCCGGCGTTGGCGACTGGCTGCGGTCCAGGGCCGCCGCGGCGCGGATATGCTCGGGATATTCCCGGGCCAGCGCCAGGGACTTCTGGTTGGCGGCCGGAGTGCCCCCGACAGCCAGCATGCGTGCGACGCCTGCATCCGCGGCACGCTGGAGCAGGAGAGATATGCCGCCATCGGGCGCAGCCGGATCCACCAGCAGGTCGAAATGCGCATGGGTGTCGTAAAACATGCGTGACAAAATATCCGCCCTTGCCATGGAATGCAATCCTGGAATGCCCGCCGTATGAGACTCTTTTAAAAGTGTTCAGTGTTCGGTACTCAGTGCAATTGACTGAATATGGAATTCATTTTAAACGTCAGTTTTGAATGATTTGGCTCATTCATGCTTGGTGCCTGAGCGCACGCACTGCCGCCGGACAGAAGATTCACCACGGAGACACGGAGGCACAGAGAAGACCAGTCTCCCCTATACGCCTCTTATTCTCCAGCGGAGGCGTTGCGCGAATTTGACGCAGGGCGATCTTTGTATCTAACCGATCAAGTTTGCCTAATCGCCCTGCGTCAAATTCGCGCAACACTCGTTCTGGGAGAACAAAGGAGCCTGTCATGAAATACGCTATGCCGTTGCGCTCCGTGCCTCAGTGTCTCTGTGGTGAAATCCCCCTTCGCCCCATATATTTTCTGGCGAGGAACCACAAATTGTCTTACGCCCAAACTGCTGGCGTGCGCGCCGCAACTTGTGTTTTCGCAGGCGTTTTGCTACGCTTTGCCGATGAAAAGCAGTTCCAAGCCCGTGCGCGCCTGCCATGCCTGCCTGCTCAACCTCGGCAAGGTCTGTTGGGTTTACGCCAATCCGCGGCGGCAATGGCGCAACCGGCGATGTCCGGGGTTTGAAAATCCGGAGTTGTACAACGCCCTGGTGGAATGGCAGGCGGCGCCGCATGTTAAAACCCGCAAGCAATTGCGGCAGGCAGCCGGCCGCAAAAAAAACCAGCCGCCGGCCTGGCGACGGCATACTCAACATACAATCGGCAACGGATGATTTATGCAATCTGACGGCAACACAACCGCAACCTCCGAGCAGGCCCTGCTGGTCCAAGTGGTGATCGGTCGGCAATTGCGCGCCGAGGCGGAAGACTCGCTCGCGGAACTGGCACGGCTGGCGGATACCGCCGGTGCAGCGGTGGTGGGGGCCATTACCCAGCACCGGGACCGCCCGGACCCGGCGTTGATGATCGGCCAGGGCAAATTAGCGGAGGTGCAGTTGGCCGGCCGGGCGGCGGAAGCCAATCTCCTGATATTTGACAATGAACTTTCGGCGGTGCAGGCCGCGAATGTGCGCCAGGCGGTCGGCATCAAGGTGATTGACCGCACGGAACTCATTCTCCGGATATTCGCCCGCCGCGCCCAAACCGCCGAGGCTAAAATCCAGGTGGAACTGGCGCAATTGCAGTACCTCGCCGGCCGGATTCCCGTGCTGGAAGCCCAGCAGCGGTTCCAGGGCGGCATCGGCATGCGCGGACCCGGCGAGAGCCCGATGCAATTGCGGCGCGCGCCGATGCTGGCGCGCATCACCGTCCTGAAACGCAAGCTCAAGGAAATCCAGCGCCGCCGGCAACTCACCCGCCGCCAGCGGCGGATGCCGGAGGTGTGCCTGGTGGGTTATACCAACGCCGGGAAATCCACCCTCCTGAATGCCTGCAGCGCGGCGGACGCCTACGTGGATGACCGGCTGTTTGCCACGTTGGACACCAAGAGCCGCGCCGTGTTTCTGCCCGATCGCCGCCAGGTGATTTTGACCGATACCGTGGGGTTCATCCGGCATCTGCCGCACGGCCTGGTGGCTTCATTCCGCTCCACGCTGGAGGAAATCAGCGAGGCCGATCTCCTACTGCTGGTGTTGGATGCCGGCCACCGCTACCTCCGGGAACACCTGGCGGTGGTTGAAAAAACCCTGGCTGAAATTAAAGCTGACCGTGCGCCGCGGTTGCTGGTTTTGAACAAGATTGACACTCCGCAAGCGCAAGCAACGCTGCCGGAACTGCGGCGGGACTTTCCCGGCGCCCTGGCGCTTTCGGCCTTGCGGCGGGAAGGCGTGCCGGAGTTGAAGGAGCGCATGGCGCAATTGCTGCCGGCGCGCGCGGCGGAGGGAAGCGTGGGTCCGGGTGTTGCCTGGACTTAGTTTTAAAATAACTTAGCCTTGAAATTTTTGCCGGAGTGAATCATGCCGGTTGGATTAATTCTCGCTTCCGCATCCTCCGCCCGCGCGGATTTGCTGCGCGCCGCCGGCATCAAGTTCCGCGTGGCGCCGGCGCACGTGTCAGAACCGCCCCCGGCGCCGGGCGAGCCACTCAAGAATTACCTGGAACGCCTGGCCCAAATGAAAGCGCGGGCGGCGGCGCGGCGGCATCCCCGGGCGGCAATCCTGGCGGCGGACACGGTGGTATGTCTGCCGGCCGGCCGGGCTAAACGGACGCGCCTGCGCATTATCGGCAAACCGCAAGGGCGGACGCCCGCCGCGCTCGCCGCCTCGGCGGCGCGGCTGTTGCGGGAATTGTCAGGACGGGAACACCTGATCGGCACGGGTGTCTGCGTGCTGGGTCCGGCGGATGCGCGCGGCCGCCGGGCAATGCGCCGCGGGTATGTTGCGGCGCGTGTGCATCTGCGGGCCCTGGCGCCGCCGGAAATCCGGCATTATGTGGCGCTGGTCAAGCCCTGGCAATGCGCGGGGGCCTATGCCTTGCAGGGCGCCGGCGCGGCGATTATCGCGGCCGTGCGCGGCGATCCGACCACCATCATCGGACTGCCCATGGAATTGACGCTCCGGCTATTGGCGGGATTGGCCTGATTGCTCTGCGCCGGCATTCTGCATCAAGGCCGCCAGCGCCATGGTTTCATGCGCCTGCAAGCGCGCCAACTCGGCTGCCGGCAGGTCGGTCCTGGCCGCCGAAAACGCCAGTTCCATTCCCGGCAAAGCGCGTTGAAACAGGAATTGCGCGCGCGGGAGGTGGAAATCGGAAGTGACGACGATGAGGGCGGTTATGCCGTGGCGGGCGATAATCGGCCGGGATAATTCGGCATCCTGAATCGTGTTGGAACTTTCCGCGCACTCCAGGAAACGGTCCGGCGGAATGCCCTGCTGCTGCAGAAAGCGCCTGGTGTAGTAACCGTGCGGCTTGTCGGTGGTGTTGAAGTGCGGCCCCCAGCCGCCGGTGGTCAGGATGCAGGCGTCCGGATGCCGTGCGAATTCGCACAAAGCCTGGCGGCAGCGTTCGACAGCCATGGCGGACAGCAGGCCTGCGGCATCGTTGGGCGCGCCCAGCACTACAATGGCGGTTTTATGGGGTTGCATATGCTTGCGCTGCGTCTCCGCCGCGGACTTGATGGGCCGGACCGGATTACTCCGGCGCGACGCCGCGCCGCGCCGCGGTTGGCGGGACGGCGGCCTGCAGGTCATGCCGGCGGTAATCCTGCATGATATCGCGGATGTAACGCCGGGTAATCGGGTAGGTGATATTGTTCCAGAACACGTTGGGATCATTGCGGTCATTTTTGGCCCAGCGCTGGGCGTTGGAACGTCCGGCGTTGTATTCCGCCAGCGCATAAGGCAGCGGGTTGGCCTTGGCGCGCCAGTATTTGCAGGCGCGGCTCAGGTACCAGGCGCCGGCTTGAATGTTGATTTCGGGCTTGAATAGTTCGTATTTGTTGAAACTGGCGCGGCCGGCGCCGGCGGCCCAGTCGGCCGCGGCGGCGGGGGTGACCTGCATCAGGCCGATTTCGCCGGCCTTGCCGACGCTGCGGTAATTGAACCCGCTTTCCCGGCGGATGACCGCGCGCAGCAGTTCCGGCGGCAGATTATGTTCGCTCGCGGCTGCGAGTATAAAGGCGTCATAAGCGTGATAGCGCCAATGCCGATAGGCGGAGTAAAATACGACGGCTGCAATGACGGCGGCCGCCGCCGCGGCTAACGTCCAACGCATGGTGTTTGACAAACTCCTGGCCATAGTTTAAATTTAACGCGTACAAGTTCAGCCGTCAATTTTATAAATCTGGCGGACGGGTGTTCTGTCTCAGGATTGTTTTTGAAAACACCTCAGGTGAAGGCCATTACGGAAGGAGGTTGGCATGCGCGAAGTCAAAGCGATTAACCCGGCATGGTACAGTCCCATGACCTGGTTGGGACTGGCGATCCTGGCGGCGGTGCTGCTGGGACCGGGATGGATCTGGTTTTTCTGGCGGATCGAACCGGGGCCGGATCAGTTGGCAATTTTGATCCGCAAGGTCGGGCGCGACCTGCCGTCCGGCCAGATTATGGCCGATGCTCCCGATCAGAAGGGCATCCAGATGGAAGTGCTGCCCGAGGGCCGGTACTTCCGCAATCCTTACGTCTGGGGCTGGATGATTGCGCCGATCACGGATGTGCCCCCCGGCAAGGTGGGGGTGCTGGTCCGGCTGTATGGCAGGGATTTAGAGGCCGGGCAGATCATTGCCGGCCCCGATACCAAGGGCATTGTGGCGGAAGTGTTGCGCCCCGGGAAATACCGCATCAATCCTTACGCCTACAATGTCCGGTTCTTCGATGCCACCGCCATCCGCGCCGGCTATGTGGGCGTGGTGACGTCCCAGGAAGGGCGGGATCCGCTTAACGCGGAATTGCCCTCCGCCGAACTGAATGTTTTCCTGGTGCAGGATGGCATGAAAGGCGTGCAGCCGGCGGTATTGGATCCAGGCACCTATTACCTCAACCCTTACTTGTTCAACGTCGTGGAGGTTAACCTGCAGAGCCAGCGGTTCGAAATGAGCGGCGAAGATGCCATCAGTTTCCTGACGCTGGACGGGTTCACGGTGAATGTCGAGGGCACCCTGGAGTTCGCCATCATGCGGGATTCAGCCGCCTTGCTGACCCACCGGGTGGGCGACATGGAGGATGTGGTCAAGAAAGTCATTCTGCCGCGCGCCCGCGGGTTCAGCCGGCTGGAAGGCAGCAAGAATCCGGCGATTGATTACATCGTGGGCGAGACCCGGCAGAAATTTCAAAACGTGCTGCAGCAGCACCTGCAGGAGCAGTGCCAGGAGTGGGGCGTGGCGATCAAGTCGGTGCTGATCCGCAACATTCTGCCGCCAGATCAGATTGCCAGCATCATCCGCGACCGCCAGGTGGCGGTGCAGAATGCCTTGAAATACGAGCAACAGATCGAGCAGGCGCGCTCCAAGGCCGAACTGACCCGGCAGGAAATGCTGGCGGAACAGAACAAGGAAAAAGTGGTCGCCGAAACCGCGCGCATCCAGGCCGTGATCGAAGCGGAGCAGAACCAGGCGGTGCGCGTGGTTGCCGCCCAGAAGGATTTGGAGGTGGCGCAACTGGAAAACGCGGCGGCCGCCTTCCAGGCGGAAGCCCGGTTGCGCGGCGCCCGCGCCGAGCGCGATGTGATCGGTTTGCAGAACAAGGCCCAGGCCGATGTGTATGCCGAGCAGGTGCGGGCCTTCGGCACCGGTTTGAATTTCGCCCGGTATACCCTCTACCGTAAAATCGCGCCGCGAATTGACTCGCTGCTGGCCGCCGACAATCCCGACGGCCTGGGCGGAATCTTCACCCCGCTGCTGCCGGCGTCGGACAAGGAGGTGCGGCCATGAAAAAATCAATTTCCAGCATTTTAACCGTGGCGGCGATGGCCGCATTGGCCTGGTTGTTCTGGCAGTGGGGGTTCTGCCGGTTCTACGTCGAGCCGGGGTACATGGCCGTAGTCACCGCCAAAACCGGCAAAAACCTCGAGCCGGGCCAGATTCTGGCGCGACCGGGCCAGAAAGGCGTGCGCGAGGATGTGCTCGGCGAAGGCCGGCATTTTCTCAACCCCGTGCTTTACGACGTGGAAATCCTGCCGATCGTTGCGATCCCCGTCGGCAAAATCGGCATCGTCACCTCCAAGGTCGGCGCGGAATTGCCGGAAGGCGAGTTTTTGGCCGAAGCCGGCCAGAAAGGCATCTGGCGGCATGTGCTGGGGCCGGGCAAGTACCGTCTGAATCCCTACGGGTACGTGATTGACGTCATTGATGCCGTCAGCATACCGGTGGGTTACGTGGGCGTGCTGACGTCGCTTTCCGGCAAGCAGCCGGATGCGGGCGAATTTGCCCGGGGAGGGGAAAAAGGCGTGCGCGCCGATGTGCTGCAGCCGGGGTTGTATTACGTCAATTCCCGCGAATACAAGGTGGATGTGCTGGAAGTAGGCGTCAACCAGGTATCGCTGCTGGGAGCCGGCGGCGAAGTTATAACCAAGCGCCAGATTGTCACCCAGAGCAAGGCCACGGATGAACTGCAGCGCAATACGCTCATGGAGCAGCAGCAGCAGCGCCGTGTGTACCTGGCAAAATCGGAAAACCTGGCGGCGATGGATCAACGCTCCCCCAGTGCGCCCATGGTTCGGAGCAACGAGAAATCCGCGGGCGCGGCGCCGGCCATGCCGGCCGGCCGGCCCGACGACACGCTGGCCACGTTTGCCTTGAACCAGATGGTGGAATTCCCGTCGCGCGACGGGTTCGACATCAGTCTGGACATGACGGTGGAATTCGAGTTGCTGCCGGAAGCGCTGGCGGAAATCTTCCGCAATTACGGCGATCTGCCGGCGGTGGTGGAAAAAATCATCCTGCCGCAGATTCTTTCCGTTTCGCGTCTGAAGGGATCCGCTTACGGCGCCAAGGATTTCGTCGTCGGCGAAGGCCGTGAGAAATTCCAGAAGGACCTGACGGAGACGCTGGCCGGCACGCTCAAGGAAAAACGCATCATTGTGCACAATGCCCTGATCCGCCATGTGGGCGTGCCGATGCAGATTCTAGATCCGATTCAGCAGGCCAGCATTGCGGCGGAGCAGGATCTGACCAACCGGGAAATGCAGAATACCGCGCGCAAGCTGGCGCAGTTGAATACCGAGCAGGCGCTGATCGAACAACGCCGCGCCCAGGTGGCCCAGGAGACGGAAAAATTAAAGGCGGAAATCAAGGCCGACCAGGAAAAACAAGTCGCCTTGACTCTGGCGGAGGCCGCGCGCCGCGTGGCGGAAATCGAGCAGCAGACCGCCGGCGTCCGCGCCGAGCGGACTTTGAAACTCGGCCAGGCGGAAGCCGAGGTGATCCAACTGGTTGAAGGCGAAAAGGCGAAAGGGCAGGTCATGAAGGCGCAGGCTTTCGGCGATGCCCAGGCCTACAGCCTGGCGGAGTTCGCCGCAGGTTTGAACGACCGGCTCCGCATCAACATCATCCATGCCGGCGAAGGCACCTTGTGGACGGACCTGGAAAACGCCCGCCTGGGCGATCTAGGCGGCGCCGGCGTGCTGTCCGGCCGGCCAGCCGCTGCCGGGCGCTCCGCGCCGCCTGCGCGCCCGGCGCCCAGACAGGTTAAATAAGCCAATTTCAAAAATCGCGGTTTGAAAGTTTTAAGGTGTTAGAGTTTAACGGTTTATTGAGGTTCAAGGTTCAGCGGTTGATGGAGGTTCAAGAGTAAGCCAACCTCCAACCTTAAACAACTGTTGAACCCGCTTCAACCTCTGGCAACCTCCAACTTCACACAACCGTTTAACCTGCTTAACCTCTGACAACCCTGAACGCCGAACACCGAATTCTGAACACATGGACGCCCGCCGCGATATCCCCGTAAATCCGCCGCATGCCCGCACATTTTCCAGGGATCGCAGCGCCTGGATGATCCAGCGCGAACGCCTGGGTTTGGATTACCTGCCGCCGGCGGGCAGGGAGGCGGTGCCGGCCGGCGAGGTCATCATGGATTTTTGCCGCAAACTGGAAACCAGCACGGATTTTGCCGTCCTCCTCGATATCCAGAATCATTGGGTGGACGTGGCCGGTTTGGCGCTGGCCCAGCATGTCTGGCCGGCGCGGCTGGAGCGGCAGACTTTGACCCTGTGCGTGGAAAATTCGGTATGGCTCTCGGAAATGGCGCGGATGGAAGGGCCGCGCATATTGAAACGCTTGCAATCCCGCGGCGCCGCCGTAAAAAAAACAGTCAAAAAATTACGATTGACGGTGGATGCCGCCATGGTGCGCCGCAACAGGCCGGAAAGGTAAACCCTGCCGGGGCAGGGCGCGGGAGCGCCTGATCTAAAAGCATGGATTAAATCAAGGATGCATGCTGCGCACGAATGGAATCTTGTCCGACCGAGGATGTGCCATGGAAACACTCCAGCCTGAAGAGTTGCGCAGGCAATTTCCGCATACCCGCCCCGTGGTGTTGGATGACGGTCCGATTTTCGGCTTTGGTTACCGTGCCCCCTGGAGATTGGGCAACGAAATCCAGGCCCGGGCGGCCGTCCGCTGCAATTTGTCCGTGATGCTGGCGCAGCAATCCGCGCGCGAAATACAACTGGCCGGGCGGACTTTTCAGGAAGTAATTGACAGCGCCACTTGCAGCGCCTACACGGCGGACCTGCGCCGGCCATGGGGCGCCGATGGCGACCGCTTGCGGAACGTCCAGGAAGTGGTGCAGGCCGCGCAGGCCGGGTGCACCCATTTCACCTACGATGTTTCGCATGAAGCCCCGGCGGGCATGGATGCCATCGTCTGCAAGTTGCGCGATCTTTACCAGATTACCCTGGGGCTGCTGGGCCATCGGGGATTTACCACGGAAATCGCCATGGATGAAACTGCCGCCCCGACTCGCCTGGAGGATATCCACCCGCTCATGGCGGAACTGGCCAGGGCGGACGTGCGGGTGACGGAACTGGCGCCGCGGTTCCCCGGGCATTTTGAGCCGGCCGTAGACTATTACACCCGCATGGAGGGAGACCGGCGCGTTGCCGACCTGGAAGTTTTTGAGCAATATCTCGACCAACTGGCCGAACTGGGACGCCGCCTGGGGTTCAGGATCAGTGTGCATGCCGGCAGCGACAAGTTCAGCCTGTATCCCATCATGGCGCGGGTGTTGGGCGCGGATTTCCACTTGAAAACATCCGGGACATATTGCCTGGAGGAATTGAAAATCATCGCGCGCCATGACCGGGATTTGTTCCTTGAAATCCATGCCTGTTCCGCGGAGCATTGCAAGCGGCTGCGCGGCGCCGCGGCTTTCAGCGCCGCGCCGGAGCGCATCCCGGCATTGGACGGCCTGTCCGGCGCTGAACTGGGCAAGCTGCTGCAGGCCGGCGCGGGGAACGCGGATTTGCGCCAGGTGCTCCACACCGGATACGGCGCCGTGCTGGCGGCGGCCGACCCCGCGGGACGGAAACTGTTCGCCGGCCGGATGGAGCGGCTCCTCCGCGCGCATCTGGATGAGTATGCCGCGGAGATGGAAACGCACCTGCTGCGCCATATCAGGCCGTTTGTGCCCGCCGCCGGATAAGTTCCGGTGTTTGCGGCGCTAGACAATAGCCGCCGGCTTGCGCGGACTGCCGGTTTTAACATGCTGCGCGATGGCCGCCAGCGCCCGTTCGGCATCCGGGCCGGCGGCGATGAATTCCAGTTGTTCGCCCTGCACGGCATCCATGGTCAGCAGGTTGATGATTGATTTTACATTGACATACGGCCGGCCCTGCAGGAGAAAATTGTAATAGGCCAGGTCCTGCCGGTGCAGGTAAACCTCGCAGTCGTATTGGCGGATCATTTCCACCAGGCGCGAGGCGGGGCGGGTATGCAAACCATGCTCGCCGGCGACGACGACATTGATTTTCAGGAAGCCGTTGCGCTCGAGCGACTCGCGCTCCGCGCGCCAGATGGCGGCATACCGGGCGCACCATTCCTCCGCCGCCAGGGCCCGGCCGATATCGCGGCCCTCGTTTTGTGACCGGAAATATTTATGGCGCTCGATTTCCTGCATCTGGTCGCGGTTGTCGCGCCGATGTTTTTCCTTGAGCCATTCCAGGCGAAAGTGCAGAATGAAATGTTCAATCGCTTCTTCCAGGGTTACGGCCGGGTTGCCGGCGGCAGCCATCCGCCGCTTGTGATCGAGGATGGCCAGCAGTTCCGCGGGGGTAAGATTGATGTCCCCGGCATTCAGCGGGCGTTCGTCAGGCATACCCGTGCTTTGCATGAGGCGGTATTATATTGAAAAGACGGGCGCATGCAATCCCAAACACACACCCATGAACGGCATTGCCGGATTAAGCTGCGCTGGCCCGAACCGCCGCTGCGCGTGGCGCTGGTGGAACCGGAAATACCGCCCAATACCGGCAATATCGCGCGGCTTTGCGCCGCTACCGGCTCGCCGTTGCACCTGATCGGGCCGCTGGGATTTCGCCTGTCCGGCGCCGCCGTCCGCCGGGCCGGCCTGGATTACTGGGATGCCGTGGAGGTTGTCCGGCACGATCGCCTGGAGGATTTTTTCGCCATGGCGCCGCCGGCGCGCTGCCATTTTCTGAGCACCGGCGGCCCGGTGTCATACACCGCGGTGACATACCGTCCCGGCGATACCCTGGTTTTCGGCAGTGAAAGCCGGGGCTTGCCGGAGGCCTTGCTTGCGGCCTATCCCGACCGGGTGCGGGCCATACCGCTGAGAGCTGACCGCGTGCGTTCGCTGAATCTCGCCACGGCCGCCGGCATCGTGCTGTACGAGGCTTTGCGCCAGTTGCAGGAGGGTTAGTATGGTTGCAATGCCCGGGGCTTGCCCACGACTTCCCGCCATAGTATTGCGCGGCGCATGCCGGCGGCGGATTTCAAGGATGCGGTCAAGGCGTGCGGCATCCTGTGCGTGAACGGCTGCGGCTGCATGGCGGGCATGGCGGGCAATGCGGCGTTGCGCAGCACCGACCCGGTTTGGAAAACGTCCACCCTTTGCGCCAGCGTTCCTGCCGCGTCCTTGGCGGAGGCACCTTTCAATTTAATTGCTTTCGCAACGGTCCGGCCGGCCTTGGCGGCGGTATCAGCCGGCGCGGGCGCGGCCGGCGTGGGCGCCGGCGCCGGCCTGGACGGCATGCTGGTTTTCACCCCTGGAATTTTGCCGGCGCGCCTGTGGGGCACCGGGTGAACTGCCGGCCGCGGGGCCTGCGGGACGGCAGGCTCGGGGTGCGGCGATGGTGTTTCCGTCTGGATTTCCGGCGCGGCTCTTTCCAGCATTTCAGCCAGGAAATCGTCCAGGTCGCGGTTTTCCACATCACCTGGCAGATTGGGTAGAGTCGGCGGCTTTGGCGCGCGCTGGTTTTTCCTGATGGAACGCTGGAAAAGCTGGGCGGCCACCCAGATCAGGCCGAATACCAGCCAGATCACTCCTTCCAGCGAGGAAGCCAGCACGATAAGTGGCATGTGAAACATAGTATTAGTTAAGCCAATTTTAAAACTAACGTTTTGAATGCATGAAGGATTCAGGAGTCAGAATTCAGAATAAACACATGCGTTTATATATCAACACATTACGTTGTGGTAAAATGCTGACTACTGGCTACTGAATACTGCTTTCAAAATCTGACTTTTTGAAGCGACTCAGGTGTCTTCCTTGCGGGCCGCCGGCTGGGATTCGCCGGAAATGGATTCACGCATGCTGGTGTCGGCGACCAGGTTTTGCATGCGCAGGTAATCCATTACGCCCAGTTTGCCTTCGCGCAGGGCCTGGGATAGGGCGCGCGGCACTTCCGCCTGGGCCTCCACCACCTTGGCCTGCATCTCCTGCACCCGCGCGCGCATTTCCTGTTCGGCGGCGGTGGCCATGGCGCGGCGTCCTTCCGCCTCGGCCTGGCGCATTTTCTTGTCGGCTTCGGCCCGTTCCGTTTCCAGCAAGGCGCCGACGTTGGCCGCGTCGGCCATGCCGGCGACGCTGATATCGGCAATGTCAATCGAGACGATTTCAAAGGCTGTCTGCGCATCCAGGCCGCTTTCCAGCACCTTGCGGCTGATGAAGTCGGGGTTTTCCAGCACGTTTTTGTAGGAAGGCGCCGAGCCGATGGCGCTGACGATCCCCTGGCCGACGCGGGCAATGACGGTCTCCTCCGTCGCGCCGCCGACCACCTGCTCGATATTCATACGCACCGTCACGCGCACCTTGACCAGCAGCCGGATGCCGTCCTTGGCCACGGCGTCGAGCATGCCGGTAGCGCTCTTAGTGGGGTCGGGGCAGTCAATCACCTTGGGATAGACGCTGGTGCGCACGGCTTCAAAGACGTCCCGGCCGGCCAGGTCAATGGCGGCGGCGCGTTGGAAAGAAAGCGAGATGTCCGCCTTGTCCGCGGCGATCAGGGCATTCACCACGCTGCGCACATCTCCGCCGGCCAGGTAATGGGCTTCCAGCAGATCGGTTTCAATGTCCAGCCCGGCCTTGGCAAGTTGGATGCGCGTATCCACAATCATGGCCGGCGGCACGCGCCGCAGTTTCATGCCGATCAGCGAAGCCAGCGACACATGCGCGCCGGACATCAGCGCGCGGATATAGACCCCGATGAAGTAGAAAAAAATCGAGCCCAGTACTATAACCAGCAATGCGGCGAGAATCAGGATCAGGGTGATGAATGACATGGCGGCGCGCTCCTGTATGAGGTTGGGGATGGCGTCCGGCGGTTTCCGGTTGGCTGCGGCGCGGCGCCATCCAGCATTGAGGGACAATATATGCGTTGGCCGGCATGAAGGCAAGCGAAAATTGCCGGATTCTGCGCGGATTGGAACAGAAGGCGGAACAAGGGATCAGAGGGAGGAGCAGAGATTTGAACAGAAGGCGGAACAAGGGCAGAACAAGGATTTTTTGGTTTTATTGGAGGGCGAACCTGTGGTGAGCCGTCTTTTGTCCGTTTTTTGTTCAAACAAATTCACCTTGTTCCGCCCTTGGTTTGCCTTCTGTTCAAATTTCCGGGTTTCAGGCGCCGCGGGAGTCAGGGCTGGGCCGTTCCGGCGGCGCGTAAAAATTGCCGGCGGAAAGCCGCCGGGCTGATACCGCGCAGCTTGCGGAACCGGTAGGAAAAATAATAACGGTCGCAGAAGCCGGCGGCTTCGGCCACCTGCTTGATGCTGAGCGTGGAAAAATGCAGCAGGAGACAGGCGCGGTCAATCCGCCGGATTTGCCCGTAGGTTTGCGGCGCCGCGCCCACGGCCTGCCGGAAGTAACGGCAGAAGGCGGTGGGGTGCATTCGCATGCGTCCTGCGAGTTCGCGGTTGGATGCCGGACGCCAATCCTGGCTTTCCCACCAGTTGAGTAATTCCCACAGACGCGGCGGGTAGCAGTCGGAGGCGGGCAGCGATTCGTCCGGCAGGGACGCAAGCGCGTGCCAGCATAGGTTCAAGGCCGTGGCGGCGCAGCGTGCCTGGCGGTGAGGCTCGGCCGCCGCGCCTTGCCGGGGATATGCGCCCTGCATGGCCTCCAGCAGCAATGGCGGCGCCGGGAGTTGATGCACCCGGTTCTGGACATGCGCAAAGGGCAGGCCGACGGTGAAATGCGTGTAATAATGAATTACCGGCAGCGCCAGTTCCTGGGAAAGCGTGGTGTTGGGAGCGACCAGGACAAAACGGGCGGGATGCAAGGTGTGGCAGCGCCCATCGGCGGCACGCAGGCATGCGCCGGGACGATCATTCCAATAAAGCCGCCAATAAGGAACATGCACATCAGGCGTACGCCATTGACAAGGCTGAAGCAGCAGATGTTCGCAGCATAGCAGGGTCAACTGGGGCGTGTGGCCGATGTTGACGTGCCCCCAGGTCAGCGGCTTGAGCGGGTTTGGGCTCATGCTAATTTTACGAACAAGTTGGCTAATGCCGTTAATTGCCAAATACCGCGTTAAATGATAACCTTGCGCCGTTTAAATTCAAGCTTGTATCATGCGGGCATGAACAACGAACACTGAATGCTTTTGAAAGAGCCTCGGTTTTATATGATCACATTGGAAACCAAAACCTTCGCCTGGCAAATTGACGCAACCGGCTGCACCCGTTCTTTCACCGCCGTGGGTTCGGGTCAAAACATTGTGGACGCTATGGCCGCGCCGGCGCCGATCTGCCGCCTGGAGCGGGATGGCGGGGAAATTCCGCCGGCGGGCGCGGCCTTCCAAAACGGGCAGTTGATCGTGGATTTTCCGGACGCCGCCCCGGTCCGGCTGAACGTGGAAATTCATGGGCAGCACCTGGTGTTGCGCGTGGCATCGGCGCCGGACGCTTGCAGCCGCCTGGTGTTCCTGGATGTGCCGCTGCGCCAGGGCGCGGCCGCTGCCGATGATTTCGCCGCCTGCGCCGTGGCTCTGAACCTGCAGACGCGCGTGGATGAACTGCCCGGCCCTCAAATGCGCCTGACCGCGCAGTGTTACCGGCGTTTCGGCCTGGCAGGCGCCGCGGCGGCGGTGGCAGCCGCGCCGTTCCATCAATTGCGGGATGTTTTGAAAACGGTGGTCAATCAGGCCCCGGATTTGCCCAAATCGCCGCGGGGCGGCCCCTGGGCCATGGATGCGCGGGAAAATTACACTTCCTATCTTTTCGGCGTGGCGACGGAAGATACGGTGGACGAGTGGATTGAGTTGTGCCGCGATTTCGGGATGGATCAACTGCATTTTTGCGGACGGCAGGGGTTCCGTTACGGCGATTACCTGCCCGATCCCGAAGCTTTCCCCAGCGGCATGGCCGGCGCCCGCAAGGTTGTTGACCGCCTCCATCGGGCCGGGATCATGGCGGGACTCCATACTCTGTCATTCTCGATCCGCCAGAACACGCCTTACGTCGCGCCCGTGCCGGACAAGCGCCTGGCCCGGGAGGCGTCCTACACGCTGGCGGCGCCGCTGACCGAGGCGGATGACGCCGTGCTGCTGTCGGAAAACACCGGCGGCCTGCCCGGTGAAATCAGCTACCATATCCGGCGCAGCATGACCCTGCAGATTGACGATGAACTGATCGAGTTCACCCGGATCAATGCCCGGCCGCCTTTCGGCGTCGGCGGCTGCCGGCGGGGCGCCTGGGGCACGCGCCCGGCGCCGCATGCCCGGGGCGCAGTTGCGCATCATCTCAAGGCCTGCTGGGGGATGTTCGCCCCCGATGGCGAGTCCACCCTCTTCAATGAAATCGCCGGCAATATCGCCCATACGGTCAACGCATGCGATTTCGACATGGTGTACCTGGACGGTTTGGACGGCATCCACATCCTGGGCGGCGAGGAAGCCCGCTGGCATTACGGCGGCCGGTTTGCCTTCGAAGTCGTTAAGCGCTTGAACCGGCCGGTGATCATGGAAATGGCGGCGTTTCTCCACCATCTCTGGTTTTTGCGGTCGCGCATGGGCGCCTGGGATCATCCCATCCGGGGCTATGCATCGTTCATGGACCATCACGTGCGGTCCAACGAGCAATGCGCGCGCATTTTCCTGCCCGCGCACCTGGGCTGGTGGGCGCCGCGCACGGCCAGGGGGCTTGATATGGCCACTACCGATATCGAAACCATGGCCGGCCTGGCGTGTAAAAACGAGACCACTCATGTCGAGGATGTCGAATACTTGTGCGCCCAGGCCTTGGAATCGGGCGCGGGTTTTTCGTTGCAGGGGCTCTCCCCGCAGGCAGTGCGGCAAACACCCCATTTCAAACGTCTGGCGCCGGTTTTTAAGCGCTACTCGGCGGCGCGTCAAAAAAGCGTCACAGGCGTCGCGCCGGCTTGTAGCAACCAGACTGGAACTGGTCTGCCCTCAGGTCGGTCAGACCGGGGCGAGGGTGCCCCGTCTCCAACGCTATATGCAAAAGCGAATATGTCAGACCGCGGTGATGGCACCCCGGCTCCAAACCTGCATGCAAAAGCGTATATTTCTGCGGTAACATTGATGCGCCACACCGTTACCGGCCTGGATGACGGCTCGGAGTCATGGCGGGTGCATGCCGATGCCGCGCGGCCGGCGAAAATCCGCGTGGAAGCGCTATGGTCCGTTGCTCCATTCGATGACGAGCGCGGCATCGTAGTTGCTGATTTCGTGAATCCAACAGAATTCAGCCCGGGATGGGAAGTCGTCCGCATCCTCAACAGCGGCAAAAAATATGCCTATCCCGGCGCGGCGCCCGGTCTGCGGATCCGGCTGGAATCTGCGCCGGCAAATGCGCCCGGCAGCGGGCGCGCCCGTGCGCTTTTAAAAGCCGAGCATGACGGTTCCGGCCGGTTCCCTGTTTCATCGGCTGACGATCGCCTTTCGCTGCTCGATCATGGCGAGCGGATTTACGAAGAGCGGCCGGCCGCCTGGGGCTGGATGGGAAAGAAATTCAGTCCGGAGCTGGATTTAACGTCATGCCCGGCATTGGGACTATGGGTGCATGGCGACGGCGGCGGCGCGGTCTTGAACGTCCAACTCGCGGGGCTTGACCGGACCCAGGCGCTGGAAGATCATTACGTGCCGCTGGATTTCACCGGTTGGCGGTACGTGGAACTGGCGGAGCCGGAAGCGGAAAGGTTTGAAAATTACGCCTGGCCTTACGGCCGGTGCGTGTATGACATTTACCGCGCCACGATTCAGTACGCCCAGGTGGCCGGCATTAACTTGTGGCTCAACCACGTGCCGGCCAAGGGCGGAGCCGCCTGCCTGGTCTCGCAGATTCGCGCGCTGCCGCTGGTGAAAACCCGGCTGAGCAAACCAGCATTGACCATCGGCGGCCGCGCGATGGAGCTGCCATTTGATCTGACCGCCGGCGACTGGGTGGAAATTGGCGCGGACGGAACCGCCCGGGCGTTCGCGCCGGATGGCCGGGTAATTCAGTCCGCGCCGATGCCGGGCGGGCCCGTCCGGCTGGCGGCGGGCGCGAACGAGATGGCTTTCCATGCCGATGTTTCTGACGGCCGGTGCCGGGCGCGGGTGACGGTGATGGCGATAGACGTTGACGATCTTGACGCTTTGAGATAACATTCAATCCGTATTGGTTCAAATATATGCAACTTGTTCTTGAGGGAGCTTGGCTATTAACACTGCGGCAAGCCAGCGCGGGCCGATGGACGCTTTCTTTCCGGATGCGGCGGAAATAGAGCGGCGTTTCCGGCGGCATGCGGATATCCGGCTGGTGTTTCTCTTTGGCTCGCGTGCCGGCGGGCGTTACCGGAAGGACAGCGATGTAGACCTCGCCTTTTGGTTGAATCCATGGTCCGGGGCCTCGGATTTCAACTTGACCGGCCGGCTGGTGAATGCCTGCGCCGGAATATTTCCCTCGCATTTGATGGATGTAGTGGTTTTGAACGAGGCCTCGTCCGTGCTGCGGTTGCGGGTGCTGCAAACAGGCCGTTTGCTCTACGAACGCGCGCCCGGCGAATGCAAACGGTTTGCGATGCAAACCGCAAGGGAGTCTCAGGACGGGGAATATCGCCGCAAGGTGGCTTATAAGTGGCGGCTGGAGCGTATACGGAAAGGGGTCCAAAATGGTGGATCAGGAAATATTCTCGCGGCGGCTCGAAGCGTTGCGCGGTTATTTGAGCAGGCTTGAACCGTTTAAAAACGTGGCGCTTGATGAATTTGTTGCCCAACCGGCCATTCACGATTTGGCGGAACGTTACCTGCACCTGATGATGGAATGCGTCTTGGACCTGGGGAATCACTACCTGGCTGACCGGGAGTTGGGGATTGCGGAAACCAATCGGGACATTTTTTTATTGCTCCAACAATCCGGCGAATTGGATAAAGATATGGCGGCGGGATTGGCGCGCTGGGCCGGCTTTCGCAATGTCCTGGCGCACGAATATCTGGCGTTCAATCATGCCATATCGTGGCAGGCCATCCAGTCGGAATTGCCGGTGGTGGTCCGGTTTTACGATTGGGCGGCGTCAAAGATTTGACTGACCTGGAAGCGCCGGATTCCGCCATTGCGCCGGCCGCACAACTTGTGCGGCCTGAATCATGTTGGAAAACACACAAGCGGAGACGAAAATGCGCCATATATTAATGCTGCTGTGTGCGGGATTATTGGCCGGATGCGCGGTGTTCCATCATAAGCCAGGGGGCGAATCAGCGGACTCGGCTGCCGGTGTCGCCCCGGAAAACAGCCGGCGCTGGCGGCTAACCCGGAGCAAAAGGTGCGCACGGCCGCTTTTGTCATTGCGGCCGCCGATTCCCCGGAACATCTGAAGGCCCAGGCCGATTTTGTCTGCCCTGGCACGGACGACCATGCCGCCATCAATGCGGCCATCGCCGCCTTGCCGGAGCCGGGTGGGCGGGTGCACCTGTCCGCTGGCAACTACAGCATCGGCGGGACGGAGGGCACGCGCGGCGGCATCAACATCCTGCGCAGTAATGTACGGTTGACCGGCGAAGGCAGCGGCACGCGCCTGATGCTGCAGGACGGGTTGACGGATGTCAACGTGATCTGGATTCATGGCGATATCTGCGATGTCACCGTCGAGGATTTGTATATTAACGGCAACGGCAAGCAGCAGAACCGCACCCGGTCGGACGGCTGGAAAGGCTGCAACGGCATCAAGGCGATAGATCGAAGCGCCCTGGGCCCGACCCCGCGCAACATCCGGGTGGAAAACTGCCACATCGAGAATTGCCGGCTGA
>CAYXEK010000036.1:0-4026 GCA_964463985.1 uncultured Verrucomicrobiota bacterium | reverse complement strand
CCGACCCCGCGCAACATCCGGGTGGAAAACTGCCACATCGAGAATTGCCGGCTGATGGCCGTGATGTTGACGGGCGACAAGGTGGAAGTCATCAATTGTTATTTCACCGGCGATTTTGGTTCCCATGTCATTGAATTGCTGGGCGAATCCGGCCGGATTGAAGGCTGCACCATGCGGGTGCGCAAGGGCGAGGTGGTCAACATGGGGTGGGCCACGGATGCCTGCCGGTATTACCACATCTTGAACAACAAGCTGTTTGTCGATGAAGGCGGGATCATCCAGGCCAATGCGTTTCAAAACTGGCCGCCGCGCCTGTACACCAGCGACGGCACGAGCACGAACCTGTACCACGGCATCATTTCGGGCAACATGTTCATCAACGAAGGCAAATGCGGTGCCGTGCTTTTGCGCGGGTACCTGGATATCGTCAACAACAATATCTTCCGGGGCCTGCCGGTGATGATTGGCGTCCAAGCGCATGGCGGGGGCGGCATGTGGGGTTTATTCGAGCATAACATGCTGGTCAACAGTTCGCTGACCGTGGATATTCCATTCACCAGCCCGGAATATTTCACCCTGATCAGCGGAAATGGCCTGGTCAATTCGCCGGTCACTTACAAGAGCGGCAACGTCAACTGGGGCGCGAATCCCGGGATGGATCCCGAGGCGGCTACGCCAGAGTCCAGCACCAACGCGCCGGCGAAAGCCGGCGCGGAGTAATGCGGCAATATCGCAGACGGAGATTAAAGATGCGTTTAACGATCAGAGGCCATGCCATGCAAGCAATTGGATTATTGGCGGCGGGGATGGCCGCGGCGGAACTGCCGGCGCCCGCGCCCGTGCCGGCGGCAGAGGCGCAGCAATGGTTGCGCTGGGTTATTCCCCTGCCGCACGAGGCGGCGATCGAGCGCAAGCTGGTTTTCCCTGCCGCCGACGTCAAAATTTCCGCGCGCGCCGGCGCCGGGGAACTGGAACTCAACGCGCTGCGTTTGCTGCGGGATTTATTTCGCGCGGAAGCCGGCGTGGACGGCTCTGCCGGCGGCAGCTTTGAAATCCTGCTGGGCGTGTGCGATGCAACCGGCCGGATCAACAGTATTCCCGTGCCGGATGCCGCGCGCCTGGCAAAATTGCTCAACCATGAGCAGGCGTATGTCATCCGGCCTGTCGGCGACAACCGGCTGGTATTGGCGGCGCTGGACGAGCGCGGCGTGTTTTACGCCGCCTTGACCCTGCGCCAGTTGCTGGAGGCGCAATTCCGGGGCGAACAAGTGACGCTCCCGCTGGCGGCGGTTACCGACTGGCCCGACCTGGCCGGGCGCGGGGAGTGGGGTTCGATGACCCCGACCAGCATGCACACGCGGCCGGATGACATTGAGCGGCTGGCACGGTACAAGATGAATCTGCATGAATTTCACTGCCCGCACCTGGTGGATACGAACGGCAGGGCGATCGCGTCCATCAACCCTGCCTTGCTGCGGCGCGGCCGCCTGCATGCCGTCAAGATGACGCCGATTATCTCGCACTTGAACGGCATGGGTTCGCGCGGGGTTTACGACGCTTATCCCGAACTGCGCGGCCAGGGCGGCGGCGCGCTCTACCAGTCGGGCGAGCACAAATGCTATGCACCGTGCGCCTCCAATCCGCGGTTAATCGGCATCCTGGCCGATTGGATGCGCCAATACGCCGCCTGCGAAGGCGTGCGCGACATTTCCTGCTGGCTGGGCGAACTTAACCTGCGCTGCGAATGCCCGGAGTGCGCCAAGGTGAACCAATTCGTGCTGGAAGCGCGCGCATTTGTCCGCGCCTGGCAAGCCGTGCTGCCGGAGTACCCGGACTTGCGGATTCACATTACCCTGTCCCAGGGCAGTTACAACGTCAATGCCGAGGTGCTGGCGGAATTGCCGCTGGAAGTTGGGGCAACATATTACGATGGTTCGCGCACCTATGATTCCTCGCCTACACCAATGATTTATCCCGTGTTGGAGGAATACACGGCCCGCGGCGGGAAACTGGGCTGCTATCCCCAGTTGACGCCTTCCTGGTTGCTGGTCAGCCCCTGGAGCGCCCCGCAGTTCATCAAGTACCGGATGACGGAATTCGTGGACAAAAAACTCTCCGCCTTTGCCGGCTACGTGGTGGGCGGCAACCGGTTGTTTGATTTCAACGTGACAGCGGCCGCGGAATGGAGCTGGAACGCGCATGGGCGCAGCGAACGGGAATTTGCGCTGGCCTGGGCGACCCGCCAGGGCATGCCGGCTGACCGCGCGGAATTGGCGGCGGACTGGGCGGTGATGCTGGGGCAGGCGGCCTGGGATTTGTACGGCGCGCGGCTGGTGTCGAGTTATCTTCACCGGCCGGCTGCTCTGGCCGGCATGGTATCGTCCGGCTTGCCCCCGGAATACGGCCAGGGATTGTTGAAGTATATTCCCGATGCGGAGCATTTGCGGAAAAACATGGAAACCTGCCGCACGGCCTTGCGGCTGGCCGAACGCGTGGGCAATGCGAAAATGCTGGGTGAGACCCGGGCAATTTTAACTTATTACGAAATTGTCAACAACGTGGTGGAAATCTGCGAATTCCTGGCGGCACACCAGCAGATCGGCGCCGCGGAACTCGAAATCCTGCAAAGCCGGATGAACCGGCTGGCCCTGGCGGGTCTTTTGAATGTCGAGGCGCTGCGCGATTGGGAAAGATCGGAATCCGTCGGCGATGCCGGATCGCGTCTTAATTTGAGCATTGAAGCGGC
This sequence comes from uncultured Verrucomicrobiota bacterium, assembly GCA_964463985.1. Lineage (GTDB taxonomy): Bacteria > Verrucomicrobiota > Kiritimatiellia > JAAZAB01 > JAAZAB01 > JAXGPF01. Next base: position 1,280 of record CAYXEK010000036.1, on the reverse strand, counting down.
AGAGAAATCGGTGGCGGCCGTGGCGCGGGTCCTGGCGAAATTCGGCGTGCGCGATCCCATGGAAGGATTTGCGTCCCGCCAGGTCGGCGGCTGGACGGTGGAGGATTTCCGGGCCGGCGCGGAAATCGAAAAACTTGTTGAAGTCACCGACCAGGTATCCGGGCCGGGCAGTTACCGGGTGGAGTTCAAATATACGGGCGGCCATAACGGACTCCATATTTCGCAGGCCGCGCTGATTGCCGCGCCGGGCCGCGATCCGGCGGCCGGCGCGGAAGTCGTCGTTGACCGGCATGACGGCGTGGCGGCCGCGCGCAACTTGAACAACCAATATCGTCTGGATTTGGTGCAGTACGATCCGGCTGTGAAATATTTCCTCAAGGCTGCTGTGCGCGGGACATCGCCGCAGTCGCAGAAGCCGGGTCAAACCGGCTGCGAGGGCAGTATCTGGCTGGCCCGGGATCGCGGGTTGGATTGGCAGCACCAGTTGATGAGCATCCGGCCCGGCGCCGTCCGGACGGCGGCGCGGATGGGCTTTTCCGGCCAGGGTTTGAAAACCGGTGTGCTGGTCGGAGGTATCGGCGGCGAGGGACTGCTGGAACTGTTGCGCGCCGCAAAGGGAATAGACGCCGCGCCGGTCAACATGACCAGTTTCCAGCAATGCCATGTGCTCATCGTGCCGCAACGGCGCGACGCCATGCCGGAGAGTTTTGCGCGCGAGTTGATGGATTTCGCGCACCGCGGCGGCGGCGTGATCTCCACGCATGACGCCGTCGGCTATCGCGCCCACCCCAAAATGTTTGAAAATATTTGCGCGGGCGGCGTGGAGCATACCCGCGCAGGGACGTGGCGGGTTGCGATCCAACATCCCCTGACCGCCGGCCTGCCGGTTGACAAGCCGCTATCCCGGGGCTATGTTGACCAGGTGGAATTGGCCGCCGGTCCGGAGGGCGCCGTCGTGGCGGTGGGCGAAGCCACCGGCCGGCCGGTGGTCATCGCCGGCCAGTTCGGGAAGGGGCGCTACGTGGCCTGCGGCCTGCTGCCGGGGCTGGTCCATGATCCGTACGGCGAAGGCACCCGCGAGGCCGCGCCCACGCCGGATGAAGCCCGCCTGCTGCTGAATGCCATCCGCTGGTGCGCCGGCGCGGATTAGAAAGGTTTGGTCCCTCGCCAGAAAATGTGGGTCGAACGGGAAATTCACCACAGAGACACGGAGGCACGGAGTGGGAAGGCATGGCGCGTTTCATGCCATGCTCCGGTGCTCTCCCGGAACGAGTGTTGCG
>CAYXEK010000035.1:29671-35184 GCA_964463985.1 uncultured Verrucomicrobiota bacterium | reverse complement strand
ACCTGGCGTGGGGGTCTTGCACCCCACAAGTTACGTGCCATGCCCGGCACACACGCCGAGTGTGTCCGTCGCGCGGCAGCGCGTACGGACGACGCTCTGGTTAGCTTTCCAGTATGCCAATCACAGAATCAGTCACAAATTTCAGGAACTCAGATTGTTTTTCAGGGGACATGTTCTCCGGAAACCATTCCCCCCAGACGCAGAGGAAAATGTGCGCTCCTGCCGGTTTCGTCACAAACAGGCTCCATCCCATCATGGAGTAGTGCTTGGGGGGGCGAGTCCAATGGATATGCCCTCCTTTGCCGGCGAAGTTGTACTTGCCGGCATAGTGGTTAGAAAAGGGCATTGGATGTTTGGTGAAGAACTCAATCAATTCTTTGCTGACAGATTCGGAAATCACCTTCTTGTTGAGCAGGAGCTCGAGGTAGTTTGCCATGCCTTTTGCGGTGCCATGCTGCGGCAAACCGGCCGCAGCATGGCGTTCACCAAAGATCCTTTTGTCGAGAGTCTCCCGGAAAACCGCCTCAGAAGGAAGAATGCTATCGCTCATGGATTCAAGGCCAAGCAAAGATGGGACGCGGTTGATCTTGTCTCGTCCGAGGAACTCCGTAAGAGCCTGCGTTGCGGCATTGTCGCTCTGTCCAATCATCAGGTCTGCCGCGTCTGACAGGGAGATGTTCCCATGTTGGGGCACATCAATTTTCTTGCTCAGGTCAAGAGATTCCTCATGTTTCTGCCTGTAAAGTTCTGTCAGACAAAAGACCTTCACAATGCTGGCCAAGCAGACTGAGCGGTCAGCAAAGCGTTCAGTAGTCTTTCCCGTCTGCAGGTCCTTCGCGAAGAAGCCGACCTCATAGGGAAAACTGTCCAAGAATGTCGCCAGGCCTTCCGGGGTTCCAATCGGGTTCTCGGGCAATGTCAGTTCGACAGTGGGCTTCCGATTCTGATCCAGTCTGTGGGCCTTCGCAACCAGCCAGCACACGGTTCCCACAACGCCAAGGATGCTTCCCACAACCAGCCCGAGGACCAGCCCTGCCAGAAATTTCTTCATCTTATGTCCAAAACTAACGCCGCAAATCACCGGACAGCGGAAGACGCGCTCGGCGTGGCTTTCACTGGGACGGTGGACTCGTCTTGTTCGGCCTGTGCACGATTTTCCGGCAGGGGCTGTCGTCCGGCTGTCTCGTTCCACTCGTTGTCCGGGACCGTCATCTGCCAACGGGTGGGAAGTGGGCGATCAAGTAATGCTTGCGGTACATCCAGGTGCTTAATCCTCCTCATGAAAAAGTGGTCATGAAAGAGCTTGTCCGGTTCGACGCCGAGCTCCGGGAGCGCTTCGATCTCCGCACGAAGCTCGTCGTATCGACCGTCTCGCCCCCCCCAGAGGCGCATCCGTGGCACACCCCGCACCAGAATCCCCCCGGCCATCGCCGACCAGGACGTGCGCATCATGGAATGGCTTCCAGGTCTAATCCAGAGAACCAGCACTTCGTGTTCTGGTTCTATTGAGAGGATTAGAGACGTCTGTGCGCTGGTCACCTCCCATGAGCCGATCAAGTTACGCCACGCATTCGTGCGCTCGTCAACTGCACCTTCCCCGAATGCCACCGGCATCCAAACGGCAGCCGACAGCACCCATGCTACAACAATCGATGAACATTTGGACATGTGATCTCCTTGCCGAACGTCAGCGTTCACCCTCGCGCCACTTGCGGCGCGTAGTGGGGCAACGCATTATTGGGCTTATCTCAGATATTCCATAGGCAGGATTTGTTTCATATGCCGAACCGTCATAATTGAAACATGATGAGCATCGATGCGATAGATGATGCGGTAATTGCCCCAGACGAGCTCACGGATGTCTTTGCGTGGGGTTTCGGGTATCTGTCTGCCGCTTTTGGGAAACCGTCCCAATTGTCCCACGCACGCGAACGCGTCGCGAATCCATTTCTCGGCGGCGACCGGATTGTCTGCCGCAATGTAGGCGGCGATTTCTCCGACCCGATCAATGGCCAGTGGCGCCCATTGCACCTTCATCGATGCACCTTTGCCAGCACTTGCTTGAGTGCGGTATCGTGAGAAATGCCGCCGCCATGCGCTAGTTGATCTTCGGCCAGGCAGATATCCTCAAGAATCTCCATTTTTTGCATCAAGCCCTCATATTCCGAGACGCCCAGAAGCACGGCGGCGGATTTGCCGTGATGGGTGATAACCAGCGGACGCCTTGTCTTCCGGGTTTGGCGGATGCACGTTGTGACATTCGCGCGAAATTCGGAGAGGGGCTTAACGTCTTCATCTAAATTGAGGCGTTGCATAAGCAATCTCCTTTGTGCAATATAACGTACAATTTTCTGTGCGTATGTCAAGTCCCAACAGGGATTTTAGCTTTTGTCTGCCGTTTATCCGGAAAAAGCAAAAGGATAATCCTGGATTTTCGAATTTAATCGCACATTTTTGCCGGATAACATCTTTTGTTTGGGAAACCGTACACCCTTTTACCCGTGAGAACCGCACCACCGCATCTCCTCATTTTTTGCACAAATATGTCCCGATGACGCCCTCGACCATCTCTTTGGACTGAATCCGGAAGCCGGCTCTTTCGAGCAGGCCGTCCAGGATCCAGTCGAATGTCGAGAACTCCTCCCGGACGTGCGTTGCAATTTCATCGCGAAGCTGCGCCCCGCCCATTCCGCCCAACTTGTCAATCCAGCGCGGGATGTATGACTCGGCATCAACCGGATCGAAGATCACGTCGTGGATGTACAAAAGCCCGCTGGATTTGAGCATGCCGTGCACCCGCGCCAGGGCTATCCCCTTCCAGAAATCCGGCAAATGGTGGAGGGCCATGCTGGTTACAATCGCATCTGCCGGAGCGCCGCCATGCTCGTAAGTCAGGAAACCGGCATGACATAAGACGATGTTTTTGAGTCCCGCTTTGGCCGCACGCTGCCGGACATATTCAAGAATGGGTTTGGAAACATCTATCGGGTAAACGCTTTCACAGCGCTGCGCCGCATGGATGGCAAAGGCGCCGGTGCCCGTGCCGAATTCGATCACGACCGACTTTGACGTGACGGCCAGAGCATCGAGGATGCGGGCGGATTCGGAATGTACGTCGCGAAACCGGGCATGGCGGGCATCGTAGGCCGCCACCGCGGCGGTATCCGCATAGTCCACGCCGACCTGCCGGTATTCATCATATTGCCATGAGATTCGTTTGTTCATTTTCTAATCCAACTTGATCCCCGCATCCTTCCTGATGGATTCAATATCGAGTTCAGTGATCCACCCGGGAAGATTCTGCCAGACTTCGTGAAACCCGAATCCGCCCTGGACCATCTCCCCGAGTGCTTCTTCCTTCGTCCAGCCCTGGACGGCGACGCGGTACAGCGCGCACATGGCGCCGGTTCGATCAGCCCCATGTTGACAGTGGACGAGGACGGGGGTGCGTTTGGGGTCGGTGACGATCTGAAGAAAGCGAACGATCTCCTTCCGTTCCGGGTGCCACGCCTTCATGTAAATGTGTTCGTAGCCCAGGCCTGCCGTTCCGATTTCATCCCGGTCGGAGTGAAAAGACCGGAGATTAACGATCGTTATAATGCCATGCTGCTTGAGGTTCCGCATGCCCTGCGCGGTAGGCTGGGCGCTGCGGTAGAGGCTGGTGCTGACTGTATGAAGGTTGGGGACGCCCTCCAGCGCCAGGGGTTGGGCCCACGAAGCCGGCCGGCCGGCCGGCCCCTCCCCGGCCATTACGGCGCCCGCGAGCATGCATCCGAACCAGATGTTCCTGATTGCATTCACAGTAAACTCAGCCAATCAGCCTGAGCCGGCATCCCTGCTGCCGGCCGGCTTATTTTGATTGTCCGGTTTCCCGCATTTCATCAGCAACTCGCAGGTTGCCCGGCTTTGTCGCGTCCAGTTCAGGTAATGATCGGCGCCTGCCAACAGGAAAAGAGCAAGCCAGAAACAGATCGAAATGACCGGCAAAAAAGGATCCAAGCCCCCGTTCGGCGCAGACGCATGGATTTTGGGCGGTGTAACGGCCACGCGAAGCATCAAATATGTAAAATAGCCCGACAGGCCCAGCAGCAATATGCCAATTGTTTTAATAAAGTAGCCAATGACGAGCGGCTGCCTGCGCAAAGCCACCAATGCCCGCAAGGCTTTGGCATGATTTGCCGGCAATCCCGCAGTTGCAATCGCCGCATGCAGCGCTTTGGTCGTGTATTTCATATAATAACACCTGGGGCCCAGACTTGGGGACCACACCTCCAGCATTGGGGGTCAAGCATTGGGGGTCAAAGCATTGGGGGTCAAAGCATTGGGGGTCACACCTCAAATTAAAAGTTAATTATTTTGCCGGCCGTTCAGTTCCAACTGATTGCCGACCGCCAGCAGGCGCTCGACTTCCGCCACCTTGCAGTTCAACTTCCCGTCCGACCTCAACAACCCCGCCACCTTACGCAACTGACTGCTTACCGCCGCGCCGCTTCCCATATCCAACACCGCCGCCACCTCACGTTGCGTCAACCCCGTATGCCTGCACAGACATTGCGCCGCAACACCACGCAACACCGAATTACGCCGGCGCTGCCGGAAACACTCCTCCGACATTTCAAAGACTTTTGACAAAGCTGCCAGCACCGTCTTTTTATCAAAGGTCTTTTTGATATTCCGGAAACTTGCATCTTTCGGCTGCCTGATTCCCGCAACGCGCTTTTGATACTTTTCGTCCACCCACGCACAGAATGTTTCACCGCCTATGGCGTGCGGCGACGCTTTCAGCGCCGCCTGCAATCCTTCATCCCCGGTCGAACAGCCAGCCTCAACAAATTTTCTGTAACGTCCAGCACATTTTCGTCGATTCGGGCTCATCTCCATCAAAATCGGATCGTATTCCACAAACTCCAGAGCTTTGACGTTGCCGACATAACTCGGATAACTGCTCCATGGATACCCACGCAGATATCGCATCCGCTCAGCCGCCGACTTCCTTTGCATCACCCCGACCTTCACCGGATTCAAATGGACATACCGTGAAAGCGACAGCAAATATACATCGCCATCAACCAGTTTCGCCTTATAACGGCCTTCAAACAAATGTCCGCGCCGATGGTGGCGCAAGTTGAAATAAACCGTGTAGGCCGTTAAAAGCGACTGCATGAATCTTGCGCAATTCGCGGCCGGCGTCTCGAACACCAAGTGTAAATGATTGACCATCAAAACAAATACATACAGCCGGATGTCATACTCCTCTACACGCTTCGCCAGACATTCGAGAAAATGCGTTCGATCCGCATCATCGCGGAACAGGCGGTTCTGAATCAGCCAATTGGTTTCGCCACCGGTTCCCGGAGCCGGCGTATCCCCCAACATCCGGGCCGTCACGTGATAAATCGCACCTTTGAATTCAACTCTTAATTGCCGTGCCATGTAAACAAGTATGGCGCATCACCTTCAATTATTCAACCATATTATCTTTTATCTTTAGGTGTGACCCCTGGCAGGGAGGT
>CAYXEK010000035.1:0-29571 GCA_964463985.1 uncultured Verrucomicrobiota bacterium | reverse complement strand
CAATTATTCAACCATATTATCTTTTATCTTTAGGTGTGACCCCTGGCAGGGAGGTTTTGGCTTGCATGCAACTTGATTGCATTGTAAACTTCAAACCGAAAGTCAGATCGGTTGGCACCGAGTGGTCTCGTTGGGTAACCGGTGCTGGCGAAATCAAGCAAGGAGGAACCGTATGAAAAAGTCAGTGTTGTTTATGGCGGCAGCAATGGCGGGATTGATGATGGCCGGCTGCCAGAAGGAAGAACCGAAAACTGAACACCCGGCTGCCCCGCAGATTGAGCAAAAGGCCGCTGAAGGCGCCGCTGCTGCAGAGAAGGCAGCGCCGCCGGCTGCGCCACAGGTCGAACAAAAGTCCGCGGAAGCTGCCGCCAAGGCGAAGCCCAAGGATCATCCCGCCCACTGAGCCAGGCGCAGACTTGCAACTTGGCAATTGCGGCAGTTCAAAGGAATACCAGGGGGGCGGCGTGTCAGCCGCCCCTCTCCATAATTTTATTCTGTCCGAAGACTCACGGCCCGCGGACGCTATCCTTGCAGGCGCGGCAGTAACGACGTCCTGTCGGACATGCGTGTCTTTCCATTGCGAATTGAGAAAGAAATATCATGGCAGGACTCCAAAAATGCTGGCCCGTGATTGCCGCCGCGCTCTGTCTGCTTGGATGCGCCAGGGAACAGCAGCGCAGCACCGAGTCTTCGTCCGCCGCCGCGGATGAACCCTATGTCCCCACCATCGTTACGGCCGACATCCAGGCCGGCATCGAAAAGCATATCGCCGAAAAAGTGTCGGAGGGTGGCGGTTACTTCACCGTGCCTTTCGAGGGCCGTGATCTGAAGTTGAAGCTGGTGCGGGTGCATGTCGAGTACCTCGCCTCCCTGGCGCCCAAGCGCCATTTCGCCTGCGTGGACATGGTAAGCGCCGACGGCCAGTTCTACGACATTGATTTCTTCCTCCATGGCGATCCGGGCGCAATGACCGTGACCGAAACCACAGTACATAAACTTAACGGCAAACCATATTACGTCTGGAAGCAGAACGAGGACAAGCTCTGGGTCCGCGCTCCGGTTGAAGACGCTTCAAAGGAATTGCTCGGAGTGCTGACAGGGCACGATGCCTTCGAGTTCCGTTACCAGGCCACGCTGCCGGAGCTTGAAGGACCGGCCCGCTGCTGGATTCCGCTGGCTCAATCGGATGATTTTCAGAAAATCACCATGAAGTCCGTCAGCACGCCGGTCCCAGCCAAGACGCTTACAGACAGCGCCCACGGCAACAAGGCGCTCTTCCTGGAGCTTGGCCCGGAGCATTCCGGCAAAACCATCGAGATTGTCTACGATGTCTTCCGCGTCGAGAAAGGCGCCTATGCCGGCGATCCGCAGGAAGCTCTCCAACACCTGCAGCCTGAACAAATGGTGCCGGCCGACGAAAAGGTCAGGGCAGCGGCTGAGAAAGCGGTCGCGGGAATTGAAGGCGACCTGATGCGGGCGCGCGCCTTGTACGATCATGTGATTGACAGCATGCTTTACCAGAAGTGCGGGGACGGCTGGGGGCAGGGCGACGCCATGCGGGCCTGCGATGCCCTTTCGGGAAACTGCACCGACTACCACGCCTACTTCATCGGGCTGGCCCGCTCAGTGGGAATTCCCGCACGCTTTGCCATCGGCGCGGCCATACCATCGGAACGCGACGAGGGCGGGACTGACGGGTACCACTGCTGGGCCGAGTTTTACGGGGACGGCAAATGGTGGCCGGTAGACATCAGCGAGGCCGACAAGTTCAGCGCCCTGAGCATGTACTACTTCGGGCACCACCCCGCCAACCGGATCGAGTTCACGCGCGGCCGCGATCTTGTGTTCGACCCCGGACCGGCGGTAGGTCCGATCAATTTCATGGCCTATCCCTACCTGGAAGTAGACGGCCAACCCCGGCGCGTCACAACGCTTTTCCTGTTCCGCCGAACATCCTGCTGCGCCGCTGACATCTCCGCCAAATCATGACGGCGGATTGCAACGCCCGCAAGGAAATCTTTATCTCACAAACGCGCCAAAACGTTCGGCGAGGACACGGATAAATTTGGCCTGACGCTCATGAAAGGCGAGCATGTCCGGGCGCCTTCAATCAAGTCAAACGCGCGCCCCCGGGGCGGCAAATTCCCGGATGATGCTCCCGCGCTACCGCCCCACCGTGGCCGTCACCCGCGAAAGCATGACCTGCCCGTCCAGGCGCAGAACGCCATCCATGGGATAATCCACCGCGAACCAGATGCTGTAAACTCCGGGCGCCAGCGCCAGATCCTGCACGAGGGCGAACGGCGACAAATTCTGCAACGGCCCCTGGAATGCCGGGCGGCAGTTTGCCGGGTTGCCGTCAAACGGCGTCCAGGCCAGCCGATCGTTGCAATAAAACCAGAGCCCGGCATCATGCGCATACGCCGCCGCCCACCAGTCCACCGGGATGCCGGCATATGGCTCGACGTGCAGCATGCTCACGGCCAGCGTCAAGGGATCGCCGGCGTCCAGGCAAACTCCGCCCCCGGCCAGGCCGTTGACCGTGACCAGCGGCCCGACCGGCGTCAGCGTGTCCAGGCGCAAGGCGCAGGGGGTGGCGGCGGGGGCGACGACGGAGAGGAAGTAAGTGCCGGTCGCCGGGCAAACCCACTCCAGTTGGTTGACGCTCCAATCAGGCGCGCCATGGTTGGCCGCCGGCGCCAGCCCCAACGACACATTGGCCGCGGCGTCCCCGGCGGTGACGCGGTAATAGACGCCGGCCTGGGCGGCCAGGGCGAACCGTTGCACGGCGCCGGGCGCCAGGTTGACGTTGGTTGCGCCGCCCGGCTCAAGCACCGGCGTTTTGGGATATCCCAGCGCTTCCGCTGCGTTGATTGCCGCCGCACACAAAGCCTTGCCGCATTGATTAAAGGAATCCGGTCCGGACACATCCCAAAACGGCAGGCAAACCGCCACCGACACCTCCGTATCGGGATTGTAGGCCATCAGCGAAAGATATCCCAGCGTGGCGCCGGTATGACCATAGCCGATGTCCAGCATAAACGAGCAACCGCAGCCGTAATTGGCGTTATATGGCGCGGTGTTGGTTTGCATGCAACGCACCATCTGCGCATCGAGGATGTTTTCCCCCCGCATCATGGTCCGAATATAGCGATTGAGGGCAACCAGGGTCCCGTAGCCGTTACCCTCGGCGACGTTCGCGCTGATGTTGGCGTTGGAAGTGATCAGCATCGCCCCGCCGGGCAGATATTGGACCCCCGGTACAAACGGCTCCGGCAAGGCCGTGTCCGCGGCCAGCCAGGGAAACCGGATGGCGTCCAAAGGCACAGGGGCATGGTCGCCAACGACTTGCTCGTGCAGATAATCGGAATAGGTTTTAGTCGCGCCGCAAAACCGCGAATAAACCCGGGCGACGATTTCGCCCAGCATGGTATAACCGGTGTCGCTGTAATGATAATTCCGGTTCGGCGCAAAAAACTCCAGGCGATGCAGGGCAACCTGACCGACCAGCTCGTCGGCGGTAAACTGGTGTTCCGGCTCCAGGGCCAGGCGGTATGTGACGTAGGGATCCCCGCCGCAGCCCGGGACGGGATCGTTATCCACATCATAGACGCCGGCGCTGTGCCGGAGCAGTTGCGCGATGGTGATCTCGTCCTTGTGCGGGATGTTCCAGTTGGTGTCGGCGGGGACGTATGGGATGGCGCTGCCCGGAATGTTGTCCGTGATTTTCGCATGGATGTCCAGCAGACCCTGCCGATGCAGCCGCAGGATGGCCGCGGCGGTGAAATTCTTGGTGTTGCTTGCAAACCGGAAAGCGGTGTCGGGTGTCAGAGACTGGCCCGGGACAGCCGCCGAGGAGGCAAAAAAAGTTTCATTGGATGTCTCCAGCAATATGCTCAACGACGGCACTGGAACGCCCAGGTTCGTCTCAAGGTTCAGGCGCACGGCATGCACCGCGTTGCTGACTTTTTCCGCCGGCGTGGGTGTTGCCGCCCGCACGCCGCCGCAGACGAACCCAACCGCTGCCAGCGCCGCAACAGATTGCCAGGCACGACATAAGCAAATTCTCTTGTCAATCCAATGCATTTGATTTACTCCTTGAGCCAATTTCAAAAGTCCTATCAAAAAGGTCGGGGTGTAACCCGACCCTCCAAAAACGGGTTGTTTTTCCATTTTGGAGGGACGACTTCCACGTCGTCCGAGACTTTTGAAATTGGCTCCCTTGAATAGGTTCTTCAACGGACATGCTGGCACACTCGCCGGGGGTGTGTCAATCAAAACTGCTGCACTTCGAGATTGACAGCCGGCCGGTTTTGTCAACAATGATTATGTTTTTCAAGGGAATCCCGGAGCATTGCATGCCATGAAAATTATCTGCGCCACCAGCATGCCGTTCGCGCGCGAGGCTTTTGGCCGGCTGGGCAACGTGGAGATGCTGCCGCCGCGTGAAATTACCCCCGCGCGCTTGCGCGATGCCGATGTCCTGGCCGCGCGTTCCACCCTGCGCGTCAACCGCGAACTGCTGGAAGGCAGCCGCGTGCGGTTCGTCGGCACCGCCACGATCGGCACCGACCACATGGACATTCCCTGGCTGGAACAGGCGGGCATACGCTGGTGTTCGGCAGCCGGGTGCAATGCCAACAGCGTGGCCGAATACGTGGCGGCGGCGCTGTTGCGCCTGGCCGCCCGACATGATTTCACCCTGGAGGGCAAAACCATGGCCGTGATCGGCGTGGGCAACGTCGGCCGGCTGGTGGTCCGCAAAATGAGCGCCCTGGGACTCCGCATCCTGCAGAACGACCCGCCCCGGCGCGACGCCGAACAAGACCCGGTCTTTCAGCCGCTGGAGGCCGTTCTGGCCGAGGCGGATATCGCCACCCTGCATGTGCCGCTGACCGGCAACGGCCCCTATCCCACCCGCCGCATGGCAAGCACCGCATTTTTCAACCTGCTCAAGCCGGGCGCCATTTTCATCAATGCCGCCCGGGGCGGCGTGCAGGATTCGGACGCGCTCCTCGCCGCCATGGAACGCGGCCGTGTGGCGCATGCCATCCTGGACACCTGGGAAGGCGAGCCGGCGTTTCGTCCGGACGTCCTGCGCCGGGCCGCTTTCGGCACCCCGCATATCGCGGGGTACTCCTACGAAGGCAAAGTCATGGGGACGGTGATGGTGTACCGCGAACTCTGCCGCTTCCTGAACGTCGAACCGGACTGGAATTATGAAACGCTGCTGCCGCCGCCTGCGGTGCCGGAAATTTTCCTGGAGCCGCCGCGGGACGGCATGCCGGCCGAGCGGTTGCTGGACCAGGCGGCGCGGCGGCTTTACGACATTGAGCAGGACGATGCCAACCTGCGCCGGATTGCCGGCCTGGACGACCGGGCGCGCGGCCGCGCATTCGAGGAGTTGCGCCAGAAATATCCCGTGCGCCGCGAATTCCGGTACACGCGCATAATCGGACCGGATTTACCGCCCGATTTGATGCAGCAATTGTCCGCACTGGGATTCCGTTGCCGATGACTGTCCGGGCGGAGCGCGCCGCAGGGTCGGTAATCCGTCCCGCAACCGCGATTCCCAAAACCGATCGCTGATTTCTCATGCAAGAACCCATCCACAACCTGCCGTTGGAAGAGCTTGCATCGGCCTGCCGCGATCTTGGTCAGCCGGCCTGGCGCGCCGCCCAGATCTGGCATTGGCTGTATGTACGCCGGGCCGGCGGCTGGGATGAGATGCGCAATTTGCCGCGCGCCCTGCGGGAACAATTGGCCGGCCGCTTCCTCTATGCCGCCGTCCAGCCGGAACAACAGGCCGAAGATCCGGCCGCCGGCGCCGGATCGGCCACACATAAAATCGGCAGCACTCTGGCCGATGGCGAAGTCATTGAAACCGTCCTGATTCCCGCGCCGGGACGGGGCGGGCCGGGGCGCCAGACCATCTGCGTTTCCAGCCAGGCAGGGTGCAAATTTCATTGCGCCTTCTGCGCCAGCGGCCAGGCGGGATTCACCCGCAATTTGTCCACGGCGGAGATGGTGGAGCAAGTCCTGGTTTTCGCCCGCCGCCTGGGCGCGCCGCCGACGCATGTGGTTTTCATGGGCATCGGCGAGCCGCTGGATAATTACGACCATGTTTTAACCGCCGTCCGCATCATGAACCACCCCGACGGTCTACGGATCGGCGCCCGGCGGATCACCATCAGCACCTGCGGAATCATACCCGGCATTCAGCGCCTGGCCCGCGAGGGATTGCAGACGGAACTATCCGTATCGCTGCACGCGCCAAACGACGACCTGCGCTCGCGGCTCATGCCGGTCAACCGGCGCTACGGCCTGGCGCCGCTGCTGGCTGCCTGCCGCGAATACTCCGGCCAAACCGGCCGGATCATCACTTTCGAATACACGCTGATTGACAAGCTCAATGCCGCCCCGGAGCATGCGCGCGCCCTGGCGAAACTGCTGCGGGCCCTCTCTTGCCGCGTCAACCTGATCCCGCTGAGCCCGGTGGCGGAATTTGCCGGGCAACCGCCGGCGCCGGCGGCCGCCCGGGCATTCATCCGCATCCTCGAGCAGGCCGGGATCAATGCCACGCTGCGCGCTTCGCGCGGCGCCGGCATAAACGCCGCCTGCGGGCAATTGCGGCTCACCCGCCGGGGTGGCGGAAAACCGGCGTGACACCGCGCAACTTGCATGATAAAATTCAACCATGAAACATTGCCTTACCAGTATTTACCCCGATGCTGCCGGGGGATTGCCGCCGGAAGCCGATCCGGCTGACCTGCCCGCCTACCTGACCGACGAATCGCGCCTGGCCGGGCGCGCTGAAAAGATTTTCCTGCCGCGCAGCGAAGCCGAAATTCTGGCGCTGCTCCGCATGAAAAACGCCCCTCCCCTGACTGTTTCCGGCGGCCGGACCGGAATAACCGGCGGCGCCGTGCCGGAGCATGGCTGGCTGGTCAGCATGGCAAATCTGTCCGCCTTCACCGGCCTGCGGCGCGATCCGGAGCAATCCGGCTGTTTCCGCCTGCGCTGCCAGCCCGGCGTGACACTGGCCGGGCTCGGCGAGGCGCTGGATGCCGGCCATTTCCCGGGCATGGAAAACTGGCCCGAATCCGACCGCCTTACGCTGGCGGAACTACGCCGGGGACCGCCCTGCTTCTTCCCGCCCGACCCCACGGAACGAACCGCCAGCCTGGGCGGCATGGTCGCCTGCAACGCCTCCGGGGCGCGCACGCTGGCTTACGGTCCGACGCGGCGCTATATCACCGGCCTGCGGCTGGCGCTACCGGATGGCGCCCTGCTGGCAATCGAGCGCGGTGCACATTGCGCCGGGGCGGACGGCGGCTTCCAGTTTGCGACTCCTGACGGACAGGTCCGCCGCGGGCGCATTCCGGGATACCGCATGCCGGATGTCAAAAACGCCGCCGGCTATTACAGCGCGCCGGGCATGGATTTGATTGACCTTTTCATCGGCGCCGAAGGCACGCTGGGCATTTTCACGGAAATTGAAATCCTGCTGGTTCCCGCCCCGGAAGCCCTGTTGGGCGCGGTGGCATTTTTCGACGACGAGCAGCGCGCGGTTCAATTCGTGGAAAACGCCCGCGCGGGCGTCTTTGCCGGCGGCCGCTTGCTGGCGCTGGAATATTTCGACGCGCGCGCCCTTAACCTGTTGCGCGAGCAGAAAGACCGGCAGGGCGCCGGCAGCCCCATTCCCGCGCTGCCCGGCAAAGCCGGCGCCGCCGTCTATATTGAAATCGCCACCGCGCCCTGCTCCATGGAAGAAACGGCGGAAACATTGCTGGCCATGCTGGAAGCTGCAGGCAGCGATCCCGAAAACGCCTGGACCGCCATGGACGACGATGAAGCCATCCGGCTGAAAAATTTCCGGCATGCGCTCCCCGAAGCCGTCAACCAGCGCATCGGCGAGCGCGCCGCAAAATATCCCGGCCTCACCAAGCTGGGCACGGACTTCGCCGTGCCGGACAGCGCCCTGGGAGCGATTTTGCAGGTTTACCACGCCGCCTTGCAGGCGGCGGGTTTCGAATACGTGATTTTCGGCCATATCGGCAACAATCATCTGCACATCAATATTCTGCCGCGCGACCTGGATGAATACCGGCGGGGCAAGGAAATCTACCTGCAACTGGCGCGCGCCGCGCTGGGCTATGGCGGCACGATTTCCGCGGAACACGGCGTCGGCAAGCTGAAAAAAAACCTGCTGCAAACAATGTTCGGCGCGGAAGGCATTGAAGCCATGCGCGCAGTCAAGCGCGTGTTCGACCCCGAAGGCCGGATTAATCCCGGCAACATGTTCTGAAGATAAAACCTGTTGCGCAGGATGCATCGCCGGCGCTTTCCGGCGATGCAGGACGCCGATTACCGCTTGTTCCGCCGGCGGGTTTGTATTATTCTGTCAATCAATGAAAGTCATCCTGATAGTTCTGGATTCCGTGGGCATAGGCGCCGCGCCGGATGCCGCCGATTACGGCGATGCCGGGGCCAACACCCTGGGGCATATCGCACAGGCGTCGCCCGGCGGACTGCGCCTGCCGCACTTGCAGCGCCTGGGATTGGGCAACATCCCTGCACTGCTGCCTGACGGGCAGCCGCTGGCGGGTGTGCCGCCGGCCGGCGCGCCGGCCGCCGATTACGGGGCGATGCGCGAAATTTCCGTCGGCAAGGACACCACGACCGGCCACTGGGAAATCGCCGGTTTGCGCCTTCCCGAAGGATTTACGCTGTTTCCGCCCGGCCCCCCGTCTTTCCCGGAAAAACTAACCGGGGAATTTTCCCGGCGCACCGGCCGGGGCATCCTGGGCAACAAGGCCGCCAGCGGCACAGCCATTATTGAAGAACTGGGCGGGCGTCAAATGCAGACCGGCGACTGGATAATTTATACCAGCGCGGATTCCGTCATGCAGATCGCCGCGCACGAGGAAGTCATTCCGCCGGAGGAACTTTACCGTGGTTGCGCCATCGCCCGCGAATTATGCAACCCCTTGCGCGTCGGACGCGTGATCGCACGTCCTTTCATCGGCCGGCCGGGCGGATTCGAGCGCACCGCACGCCGGCGCGACTTTTCACTGCCGCCGCCCGAGCCATTTGTCATGGAAAGGCTGACCGCCGCCGGCCAACCGGTAGCAATGATCGGGAAACTGGAAGACATTTATGCCGGACGCGGCTTGACGCAATCATTTCACACCGGCAACAACCGGGATTCACAGCAAAAAGTCCTGGAACTCGCCGCGGCGCAGCCCTCCGGCATGATCATGGCTAATTTTATCGATTTTGACATGCTTTACGGACACCGGCGCGACGCCGCCGGCTATGCCCGCGCGCTGGAACAGACCGATTCCTTCTTTGGCGAATTGCTGCCGCGCCTGGGCGCGGACGACCGCCTGATCGTCACGGCCGACCACGGCAACGATCCAACCTTCACCGGTACGGACCATACCCGCGAATATGTGCCGCTGCTGGTTTACCGGCCAAACGGCCCGGGAAAGGCGCTGGGCATCCGCCAGGGATTTTTTGACATCGCCCGAACCCTGGCCGACTGGTTTAACCTGCCCCCCTGGCCGCGCGGGCGGTCATTCGCCTGATCAAGGCGCGCGCGCCGCGCGTTGCAGCAAATGGCGGGCGCGTTCTTCAGGGAAAAAACGCAAGCGGTACTCCGGTTCCATCACCGCGAAGGGAACGGTCAAGTTGCCGGAAGCGATTTTAATCACCAGCCCCGCCTCGCCGATTTCCTGCAAAATGCCTTCCCGCTTTGCCGCCTGATGCTGCAAGTCAATCACAACCTTTTCTCCCACGCGCGGCATACTGTTCCGGCACAAATCCAGCAAACGTCCATATTCCTGCGCCTGTTCCCGCTCCGCCTTGGCGGATGCGGCCGGTTGGGCGGGCGCCGGCCGCCAGGTTTCAGAAACGGGATGCAAGGCATCCTCCGGAACTTCTTGCGCGGCCCCGGATTCCGGCCTGGAAGACGGAACAGAGGACGCGGCGCAGGCGTCGTCTTCGACGCCGGTTGTCGCCGCCGGCTCAATACGGCGGCTGAAAAATCCAGCCATGCCCAGCCGCGCTTTGTTCCAGGCCTCCGCGCAGGCGCGTTGAATTTTGACGCGCAGCGGCCAGATGACATCCCGATCGTTAAAAATTCTCTGGTAGCCGCAATAACCCAAAAATCCCAGCAAAGCCACGGAAAGCACCAGCCGCAAGTTCGCCATCAAATTATCGGACCAGGCGCGGCGGCGCCTGCGGGACAGACGCCCGTTGGGCGTTGGTCGGGACGCAGCCGCCGGCCGGCGGGCGGAAACCGCCCGCGCGCCATTGTCCGGCGCGGGCGGCGGCAGGTTTGGTTTAGCGGCGGCCGGACGCAGGCGTAAATTAATTTTATGTCTGGAAGGCAGAACTTGCAGTTGGCTGCCGCAATTGCGGCAAAACGCGGCATTGGCGCGGATGGCATATCCGCAATGCGGGCAGACGGCGGCGGCGTTTCCCGCCGGCGCGGCGGCGGATGTCTTTTCGATCGCAGCCAAGGCCGCCAGCATTTCCTCCCAAGTCTGGTAGCGATCCTCCGGCAGCTTGGCCGTCATGCGCGCCACCAGCCGCGCGGCGCCGGAAGAAACATCCGGATTCGACTCGCGGGGCGACGGCAGCGGCTCGTACAACTGTTTTTCCATTACCTCCGCCGGCGGGCCGGCAAAAGGCAAGTTCCCGGTCAGCAGGTGGTACAAGGTCATACCCAGGGCGTAAATATCGCTGCGGCAATCCAGCTTGACATTGCCGCGCACCTGCTCGGGCGACATGTAATTTGGGGTGCCGGTGACAAATTCGTCCGGCCGGCCCGCGGCCAGGCCGATGTTGCTGACAACCTGCGCCAACCCCAGGTCGGTGAGCTTGATCGTGCCGTCGCCATCCACCATGATGTTGTCGGGCTTCAAATCGCAATGCACTATGCGGGATGATTCCCAGGCATAACGCAGGGCAGCCGCCACGCTGTGGGCCACCACCAAGGCGTCGCTTTCCGGCAGGAGTTGTTTGCGGCGGAGCCATTCCCCCACCGAATATCCCGAAATGTATTCCATCACGAAAAAATACCGGCGCTCATCAAGGGACTGGCCGAAATCATACACCTGCACGATGCCCGGATGTTTAAGGTTGGCGGCCAAGCGGGCTTCGAGCCGGAACTGCTTGATATCCGCCACATCCCGGGAAAAATCCTCGCTCAAAACCTTGATCACCACGAAACGCTGGAGCGAAACCTGTCGGGCTTTCCAAACGCTGGCGGTGCCGCCCTGCCCCAGACGTTCAATAATCTCGTAACCGTCAATACGCGGCTGCGCTTCGGTTCCGCCAGTTGACCCGGACTTTTCGGATTCCATCGCCATGACCCTTTTCTCTGCAATCCCCAGGAAAAACAACCCCTGACATTCATAAACTATCGCCGGCGTCAAAGCAAGCCAATCCCGGGAGCAAATCCCGCGACAGTCATCCCAGCAGCGGCGCCAGGTGGCCGCGCAATTCCGCGGCCAGGTCGCGCCGGCGGTAATCCGCCACGCGCGCCTGCTGCCGCCGGACAACCGCAGCGCGCAAGGCCTGGTCGCGCGCCAGCATGCCTATGATTTCCGCCACGTATTCCCAGCGTTTCTGGTGAAACAAAACCCCGGCGCCCGCCATGGTTTCCGGCACCGCGCCCGCGGCGTAGGCCAGCGTGGGCACGCCATGCGCCATGCTTTCCAGCAACGGAATGCAAAATCCCTCATGTTCGCTCACGCACAGAAACACGTCCGCGGCGGCATAAACGGCGCTGATTTCCCGCTGCGGGACAGCGCCCAGGAAAAGCGCGTCCCGCAGTCGCCAGGCCTTGACCTGCGCCGTCAACAAGGCCTGGTAGCGGGGCAGCCCCGCAAACGAACCCGCATGCACCAGCCGCGAGGAAGAGGCAACGGCCTGCTGCAAAACATAAAACACCTCCAGTAAATCCTCCAGTTTCTTGTTCGGCACGGCGCGCCCGACGAACACCACATTCAGCTTGCCGTCCCGCAGGCGCCGGAGCAGGCCGCGGTCCGGCGGCGTCATGATGCGGTCGAAATCCAGCAGCAGCGGCAACACGCCCACGCGCGGATATCCCAGGCGCTCCAACTCCGCGGCATTGAACCGGCTGACGGCCAGCGCCACTTCCGCCTGGCCGGCCAGCGCCGCCGTCTGCCGGCGTCCCCAGTCCAGGTCGCGCGCCAACTGTTCGTGGAAACCGCGGAAATATCCGGCCGGAGTCATGTTATGGTAAACAATGACTTTGCGGCAGCGCAACTGCCCGAAAATGTCATTTACCGCCGAACCGATGGAAAGATGGAGGATTGCCACATCGTCCGGTCTCAGGATCTTCCCCGCCTGGCGCGCATCGGACGTCTCCCGCCGCCAGGCCGGCATGGTGCGGGACGGCTCGCTGAAAATCTCGCTGGCGCGCCCCCACCGGCGCAAAACCGCGCGCATGGTCAGCGCCGTGTTGCTGATGGCGTCGCCGGCGGTGAAACCGGCCACCAACTGGTGGACTGCGGGCCGGCTTTTTATATCGGGCGGCGCCATGGCATTCATTCCTGATCCAAAGCTTCAAAGAACCTGGCCAGAATGCGCGGCCAGGAATATTCGCAAACGACATACGCGCGGCCTGCCGCGCCCAGCCGTTGCCGGATATCCGGCCGGCGGAGCAGCAGCAGCAATTCCGTTTCAAATTCGGCATAGGTCATGAACCAAAGTCCGCCGCCGCTGCGCCGGCAATGGTCAACGGTGACCGCGCAGCGCGCATGCACCAGCGCCGGCGCGCCCGCCAGCCAGGCTTCCAGCAGGACGATGCTGAAACTTTCATTGGTGGATGGCTGGCAGAACGCCGACGCGCCGGCCATGGCTTCGCGCTTTTCCGATTCGCTGACAAATCCCACGTCCAGCACGTGCGGCGCCAAGGCGGCGGGCGGATCCACCGGGCCGGACCCGGTCAAAACCAGCTTGACATCCATACCCGTGCGTTGCCGGAAAAGATTCAAATAATCCAGCAGCAGCGGCACCCCCTTGCCGGCTTCCCGCCGTCCGGAATAGACAACATACGGCGCCGTCAGGCCATGCCGCCGGGCAAAAACCGCCGGGTCGGCGGCAAAATCATCCAAGCCCATGCCGACAACCCAGGCGCGGCCCGGCGGCAGGTCATACAGTCGGCGCGCCAGGTCGCGCTCGGGACCGGAATTAAAAATCAGACCGCCCGCCGCGCGGAACATTTCGCGGAAGGCCCGTACGCGGGCGAAAGGCTCATCGTGCAGACAGGGAATCAGGCGTGTCCGGCCGGGATGCACCCGGCTGGCGAAATAGCTCAAGCCGAACAGGTACGGGCCGATGACGATCCGGTCATATTCCGCGCCGGCCTCCGCCAGGTGCGCGCAAAGTTCAGGACTGTTGACGCTGTTCGCCAGCCAGGCCTGCTCGTCGGCCGGGGTATAATCCGCGCCGCGGCAGATCAAATCCTGCGCCCGCAGGAAAGCGTCCAGGTCGCGGTTGCCGGCAACGGGGAAAAATCGCACGGCCATGTTGGGCGCATGCCGGCGTATACCCGGCGGCAAAGCATTGGCCCAGGTGAAATGATCGGTGGCGCAGGTGGTGAGAAACGTCACTTGCCGGCCGGCGGCGGAGGAGCGTTCCGCCAGGTTTTTCATCAGGGTTTCGGCGCCGCCCACCGTGCCGCCTTCCGCAAAGCGCGGACACACAAACGCTATGCGCCGGGCGGTGGACATACCTGTTCCCCTTCCTTCGCCGCCGGCTGCAGTGCGGACACTTTCCCCTCCAACTCCGCCAGGCGCGCCCGGTATTTTTCATCCAGGCTTTCCAGCGCCGTAACCAGCAGGCCGTTAACCTGGTTCTGCTGCGACCACAAACGGTAAGTGTAAAATTTCAACAATTTCCAGACCGTTTTTTTCAAGATCACCAGCAGTTCTGCGCCGCAACGGCGCCGCTCGCGGATTTCAAAATCATTGATATCCACGCAGGCGGCTTCATGCAGGCATTCCAGGTAGAAGCTCAAAAACTTTTCGTCATCCCGCAGATGCTGAAGGTTATGGCGTTCAGCCTGGGCAATGCGCAAATCGCGGTAAACGCCCGCTTCCGTCTTGCGGGCCACTGCCGCGCGCACTTCTTCCATGATCCGCGCCGCATCCACTCCATCCGCACCTATTTCCAAGTCAAACCCGATCGCGTCCGGCGCCGCGGACGTGTCGGCTGCTTCAGATTTGGAGGCATTAGTCATGGCAGGCAAATCCGGCGGCGGCGCGCTCAGCATGGCGGCCAACGCGCCGGCGGCAAGTCAAAATTGCATGTTCAAAGTCAACTGGTATTCCAAATCCCGGAAATCAAAGCCGTCCAGGTATTCCCAGCGTTGAAAGACGTAATTGGCGGAAGCATCCAGCGAGAAACGCCCCGCCAGCGGCAAATTCACGCCCAGCAGGAACTGCCAGTAAGGGTCCAGCCATTCGCTGCCGGCTCCGGTTTCCACGTAAGTGGCGCGCACGCCGACGCCGCCCCGGAAATAGTTGTCCTTGACAATTAAATTCAAATGCGGCGTGACGGCATAATCCAGGTCTTCCACCACCCGGCCGCCGGCGCACACCATTTTACCCGACAAATCCGGCGCAAAATCCACTCCCAATTGCCAGAGCGCCCGCGATTCGGCATAGGAATACGCCAGCAGGTAAGAAATATCGTTGTTGCCGAAGGGCAGTTTGTCAAACCGGTGATGTTCCGCATGATAGCGCGCGCCCAAATCGAGCAAATGCGCGGCCTCAATCCGGGGCGTATTCACCAAACAGGCATAAGCCAGAATCAACGGCAGGCAGCGCATGCATGACCTGTGCCATTGCTGAAAAATGAATTTATTCATAATGCCGACGATGTTATCAATCAATCCCGCATAATGCAACCAGGTATTTTCCATGAAAAGCCAATGAAAATTTTTCAACAAAAAAAAGAAAACGGCCGGTTTTTCACGTAAAACAGCACAGGCGTTTTTTTTTAAATATTTTTTGCTTGGCAACCACTACAGGTAGTGTTAAAAGAGATTTGTCTTTAAAAAAAGCGGCAAATATTGTGGCGTGCATTTAACTTTTTCTTTTGTAATTCACTTAACGCCTTGTAGTTAGGAGACCCCCATGCTGGAAATACGGAAACCAACCGGCCTGAGCTTGACGTTGGACGGCAGTGCTGCTAATAATTCATCCAAGGAAATACCCCGGAATTTAAACTCGGAAAACCACGGATCCACGGATGTCGCCCGCTCCCGCAATCCGCGCAAGGGCGCAGGCAATGGGCGCAAGGCAAAGGCTATGGGCATTCAGATCAAACCGTTATTCACCACCCCGGACCGGCATCCTTGCGATGCGATCGAATGGGAACTGCGCAAAGCGGTCATCAAAACCGACAAGGGAGAAGTCGTTTTTGAAGCCGACGACATTGAAGTGCCGAAAAGCTGGTCCATGCTGGCGACCAACGTGGTCGCGTCGAAATATTTTTATGGCACAAACGCCACCACGGTGCGGGAAAAATCGGTGCGCCAGCTTGTGCACCGCGTGGCGCGCACGATTGCCGACTGGGGGCATGCTGACGGTTACTTTACGACAGCGGCCGACGCGGAAGTGTTTTACAAGGAGCTGACGCACATCTGCGTCAACCAGTATGCCGCCTTCAACAGCCCGGTCTGGTTCAATGTGGGGCTGCACCAGGCGTATGGCGTCAGCTCCAACAACCGATCCGCCTATTACTGGAACGCCAAGAACGGCCAGATCGAAAAAGCTGAAGACTCCTACCAGCATCCCCAGGCTTCCGCCTGTTTCATCCAATCGGTGGCGGACAACATGGAGGACATCATGCGGCTGGCCAGCGCGGAGGCCATGTTGTTCAAATACGGTTCGGGCACCGGCACGGATTTGAGCACGCTGCGCAGCAGCCGCGAAAAACTGTCCGGCGGCGGCACGCCCTCCGGTCCGTTGAGTTTCATGCGCGTGTTCGACCAGGTGGCGGCGGTGATCAAGTCGGGCGGCAAAACGCGCCGCGCGGCCAAGATGCAGAGCCTCAAGGTGCAACACCCGGACATCATGGATTTCATCAATTGCAAGGTGGCGGAGGAGAAGAAGGCGCGGGTCTTGATCCAATCCGGGTATGACGGTTCCTTCAACGGCGACGCTTATTCCTCGGTGATGTTTCAGAATGCCAATCTTTCCGTGCGCGTGACGGATGATTTCCTTGACGCCGTGCAAGCCGGCGCAGTCTGGCACACCCGCGCCGTCACCACGGGTGAAATCGTCGAAGTGCTGGATGCGCGGCAGGTCATGCGCAACATTGCGGAGGCGGCGCACTTCTGCGGCGACCCGGGGCTGCAATATGACACCACGATCAACCGCTGGCACACCTGTCCCAACAGCGGCGCGATCAACGCCAGCAATCCCTGCTCGGAATACATGTTCGTGGACAACAGCGCCTGCAACCTGGCTTCGATCAACCTGATGAAATTTTCCGACGAGCGCCAGGTGTTTGATATCCGGCAATTCCAGCATGTGGCGCGCATCATGATCATCGCGCAGGAAATCCTGGTGGACCATGGCAGTTATCCGACGCGCGAAATCGCGGAAAACTCCCATCGTTTCCGTCCGCTGGGGCTGGGTTATGCCAACCTGGGAGCATTAATCATGAGCCTGGGGTTGCCTTATGACGGCAACGACGGGCGGTCTTTCGCCGCCGCGGTGACCTCGCTGATGACCGGCGCCGCCTATGCCGCTTCGATTGAACTGGCCCAGATCAAGGGCGCTTTCGACGAGTATGCCGCCAATCGCGAGCCGTTCAACCGCGTGATCGGGATGCACCATGAAGCCCTGTCGCATGTCCCCGCCACCGCCAGCAACGGCGCCATTCTGCGGGAAGCGCAGGCGATCTGGGAGCATGTCCGCGCTGCCGGACAGAAGCATGATTTCCGCAACGCCCAGGTGACGGTGCTGGCGCCCACGGGCACAATCGGTTTCATGATGGATTGCGACACCACGGGCGTCGAGCCCGACATTGCGCTGGTCAAATACAAGCAATTGGCCGGCGGCGGCATGTTTAAAATCGTCAACCAATCGCTCGCCATGGCGTTGAAACGCCTGGGATACAGTCCCGCCCAGATCGAAGCCATCATCGCGCACGTGGACAAAACCGACACCATTGAAGACGCCCCGGAACTGGATGAGTCGCATCTGCCGGTTTTCGACTGCGCTTTCAAGCCTAAAAACGGCAAGCGCTGCATCCGCTACCAGGCCCATCTGCAAATGATGGCGGCGGTGCAACCCTTCCTTTCCGGCGCCATCAGCAAAACCATCAACATGCCCACCAGCGCCACCGTCGAGGATGTGTTGCAGGCTTACATGGACGGTTGGAAACTGGGCTTGAAAGCCGTGGCCATTTACCGCGACGGCTCCAAGGGCATCCAGCCGGTCAGCACCGCGCGCGCCGACGAACCGGCGGCGTCCGAAGGCGCGTCCGCAGCCCCAGCCAACAAGCCATTCCGGCACCGCATGCCGGCTACGCGCCAGTCCATCACGCACAAGTTCGAAGTGGCCGGGCACCAGGGTTACCTGACGGTGGGGCTGTATGAAGACGGCGCGCCGGGCGAACTGTTCATCACCATGGCCAAGGAGGGCAGCACGGTGGGAGGCATCATGGACGCCTTCGGCACGGCCATTTCCATGTGCCTGCAATACGGCGTGCCGGTCAGCACGCTGATTGACAAGTTCACCCACAGCCGTTTCGAACCCAGCGGATTCACCAAAAACCCGGAAATTCCTTTTGCCAAATCCCTGGTGGATTATATATTCCGCTGGATGGCCTTGACTTTCCCCGACGGCCACTCCAAAACCGCCCAGTTTGCCGGCGCGGACGCTCCGGCCGCTCCGGCCGCTCAAGCCGCGGCGCCGGCCGCGCCGGAAAAGGGCGCCGCCGATAAGCCGGCGGACGAGGATTCGCAGCGGCTGGACAGCCAGTTCATGCATTTCCAGGAAGATGCTCCGGTTTGCGATCAATGCGGCGCCATCACCGTCCGCAACGGCACCTGCTACCGCTGTTACGTCTGCGGCAATTCCATGGGCTGCTCGTGATTTTCACATGCGGGTAACGCGCCACATCCACATCCGAGTTGCTTTCACTGTCATCCCATAGTTCTAATTTTCAACCGGAAAACAGCAGTTTTTACTGATAAATTCAGCTATTGCGTTCCCGGCAAAACGGGGTTAAGTTCCGGTTTTATGCGGGGTCGGCATCGGTATCGGAATCGGCATTGATCCCGATAGCGATAGCGATTTCGAAACCGACGTTGTATTTTTGCTTTATTACCTGTGGGATGTTACTGAGTGGCTTTCAAAACGTTAGTTTTGAAATTGGCTCATCCATATGCAAAAAAAATTAATGCTGTTCCTGGCCACCGGGGCAGGCTTGGGATACGCCCCGGTGGCATCCGGAACTTTCGGCACCTTGCCGGGCCTGTTATTGATGCTGGCGCTGGCGCCGCTCTGGAGCGATCCGCGGCTATGGCCATGGCAAGCGCTCGCGGCGCTGGTCCTGGCGGCCCTGGCAATCCCCATCTGCGGCGCGGCGGAACGGCACTTTCAAAACAAGGATGACGGGCGGATCGTCGCCGATGAATACTTTACGTTCCCCATCGGCCTGCTGGGCTTGCCCCTGACGGCCCCGGTGCTGTTGCTGGCGTTTTTGACCAACCGGGCAATGGACATTCTCAAGCCGCCGCCGGCCCGCCGACTCCAGGACTGCCACGGCGGCCTGGGAATTGTGATTGACGATTGCATCGCGGCGTTTTACAGTCTCTGGTTGAATCACCTGATCTGGCGGCTCTGGCAACTGCTGCGCATAGATGAAATTATCCATAGTCATACCGGTTTATAATGAAGTCCACACCCTGGGAAAATTGCTGCAGGCGGTCCGCGACGCCCCCGTCAATCTGCCCCGCGAAATCATAGCGGTGGATGACGCCTCCACTGACGGCACGCGCGAATTGATGCGGAACCTGCCGGCGGATGTACGGTGTTTTTACCACGAACGCAACCAGGGCAAAGGCGCCGCGCTGCGCACCGGGTTCGCCGCGGCCACCGGCGACATTGTGCTGATCCAGGACGCCGACCTGGAATACAATCCCCGCGATTACCCGGTGCTGCTGGCGCCGATCCTGCAGGGATATGCCGACGTCGTTTACGGTTCGCGCTTTCTCGGCGGCCCGCACCGGGTTGTTTTCTTCTGGCATTACCTGGGCAACCGGTTCCTGACCACGCTCTCCAACATGTTCACCAACCTTAACCTGACTGACGTCGAAGTCTGCTACAAGGTTTTCCGGCGGGAAGTCCTCCAGGGGCTGGAACTCCGGGAAAACCGCTTCGGGATCGAGGTGGAACTTACCGCCAAAATCTCCCATAAAACCTGGCGGATCTACGAAGTGCCGGTGGGTTACTACGGCCGCGATTACTCCGAAGGCAAAAAAATAACCTGGCGCGACGGCGTGGCGGCGCTCTGGTGTATCGTCAAATACAACGCCCGCGAAATTCTTGGCGGCAACCAGATTTAATCCATGCGCGTCCGGGATACATATGATGTTCTGGCCAGTTGCCTGGCGGTGGCCGGCGACGCCCTGGCCGTCTTCGCCGGATTCATGCTGGCCACCTGGATCAGGTTTGAAAGCGGCTGGATTCCGCTTTTCCATGACAAGCCCCCGGCGCAACTCTATACCATGTACACCGGCGGCGCGGTTGTGACCACCATGGTCATGCTGTTCGCCTTTCAATCCCTGAAACTTTATGTCCGCCCGCAAATCGGCGACTTCGCCGGCCGCATTCCCCGCCTGATACGCGGGGTGATCACCGGCATCGTCATCGCCATTGCCCTGACCTTCATGGTGCGCACCAAGCCGGAATTTGCGCGCATGGTCGCCTTCCTGGCGATCCCCACCATCAGCCTGACCGTCCTGGTGGAACGCTGGCTGTTTTTTCACTGGGAAATCCGCTTGGCCCGGCGCCGCCGGGCGGTCAACCGCGTGATGCTGCTCGGCACGGATGCCATCGCCGCCCGTCTCCGCCAGGCATTGCAGCGCGAACCGCGGCTGCGCTCG
The DNA here is from genome assembly GCA_964463985.1 of uncultured Verrucomicrobiota bacterium. GTDB lineage: Bacteria > Verrucomicrobiota > Kiritimatiellia > JAAZAB01 > JAAZAB01 > JAXGPF01. Next base: position 9,407 of record CAYXEK010000035.1, on the reverse strand, counting down.
GAAGTTGTGGCCTGCCTGAAAACCGGCAACGCGCCGGTGCATCCGGGCCTGCCGCCGGATCTGGTCAAAGGCACGCTGGAAGAGACGCGGGGGTTCCTGGAAAGCCACCTGGCCGACCAGGTGATTTTAACCGACACCAGCATCGGTCAAAACCAGATGTTGGAACTGCTGCTGTTATGCGAGCAGAACCTGGTGGCTTTCAACATTGTTCCCGACCTCTTCCGCATCATGACCAACAGCGTGGATTTGCAGACCATAGATGACATCCCGCTTCTGGGAGTCAGCCGCTGGCCGCTGGACCGCTTCTGGAACCGGCTGCTGAAAAGGCTGGAGGATGTATTCGGCGCCGGCCTGGGCCTGGCGCTGTCCGCGCCGCTGATGCTGCTGATTGCCGCCGCCATCCGCCGTGATTCGCGCGGCCCCGTGCTTTTCCGCCAGGAACGCTGCGGCGAACAGGGGCGCGTTTTCCAGCTTTACAAGTTCCGCACCATGCGCCCTGACGCCGAATCGGCGACCGGCCCGGTCTGGGCCGTGGCCGACGACCCGCGGCGCACGCGCATCGGCGCCTGGCTGCGCCGGAACAACCTGGATGAACTGCCGCAGTTATGGAACGTGCTCAAGGGAGAAATGAGCCTGGTCGGTCCGCGGCCCGAACGGCCCTGTTTCGTGGAGCAATTCAAGGAAGACATCAGCCGTTACATGTGGCGGCACGTTTCCAAACCGGGCATGACCGGCTGGGCGCAGGTCAACGGTTTGCGGGGCAACACCGACATCCGCGAAAGAGTGAAATATGACCTGTACTACCTGGAAAACTGGTCGCTGGCGTTCGATTTCAAGATTCTGATGAAAACCATCCGCTGCCGCAAAAACGCTTATTGACCGGATTTCAGGGAGTATCAGGCTGTATGGAAAACCTCTGGCACAACCCGACCTTCTGGGCCGCATTATGCGGCTGGGTGGTGGCGCAACTCACGAAGATGTTATGTTTTTTCGCCGTCACCCGGCGCATCAAACCCAGTTACCTGGTCAGCACCGGCGGCATGCCCAGCGCCCACTCCGCCATGGCCACCGCTCTGACCACTTCCGTCGGCCTGCGCTGCGGCCTGGGCGATCCGCTTTTCGCCGTCACCCTGGCGTTTGCCATCGTGGTGATGTTTGACGCCCAAAGCGTCCGCCGCGCGGCCGGCATTCAGGCGCGCATCATCAACCAGATGATTGACGAACTTTTCAAGAATCACCGGCTGTCCGAAAAACGGCTGGTGGAATTGCTGGGACACACCCGCATTGAAGTGTTGATGGGGCTGCTGATGGGCATCCTGTCCGCGATGCTCGTCCATGGTCTCATGGCTTGACGCGCCCGATGCGGCGCCGGTGCTCCAGCGCCGGCAGGCAGTTCCGCGCCCGCCGCAACGCCGCCGGCTGGAGCGCCGCGCTGACCACCCCTTCCCGCCCGCCGCCATCCGCCAGCACCAGCCCCCAGGGATCCACCGCCAGGCTATGCCCATAGGCGGCGACCCCGTCGGCCGGGTTGGCGCCGCACTGGTTGGGCGCCAGCACAAAAGCCTGGTTTTCGATGGCGCGCGCGCGCAGCAAAACGTCCCAATGGGCCTGGCCGGTAACGCGCGTGAAATTTGCCGGCGCGCACAACAGATGCGCGCCCGCATCGGCGTAACGCCGGAACAATTCCGGAAAGCGCAGATCGTAGCAGACCGACAGTCCGCACAGCCAGCCTTCAATCCGAACCAGCACCGGCCGCGTCCCGGCCGCGTACACCGCACTTTCGCGCTGGGCGCGTCCGCCGGGCAACCGCGAGTCGAAAAGATGTATTTTACGGTAGCGGGCCGCCAGCCGGCCCCGGCGGTCGAACAGCAAGCTGGTGTTGAAAATCCGCGCGCCGCATTTTTCCGGCAGGCTGCCGGCCAGCACCCAGGCGCGCCGCCGGCGCGCCAGGGCCGCCGACCAGGCGCATACAGGGCCCGGAATGATTTCCGCGGCGGCGCGCAGGTCGGCCGGCGCGCCGCGCACCGCAAAGCATTCCGGCAGGAGCAGCAGATCGGCGTACGGCGCGGTTGACGCCAGCGTCTGCAGCCTCCGCAAATTTGACGCCAAATCCGCTCCGGCGGCATTCTGGAGCATGCTTACCCGCAGCGGACGCCGCGGCCATGGGAACACATCTGGCATGTCGGAAAACCGGCAAGGCTAAAGAAAAAGGGCCGCGCCCGTCGCCGGGGCGGCCCTTGATCCGATCAGGTTAACTTAAGTTTCAGCCCAGGACGGCATCCTTGGCCGCTTTGGCGATCCGGAATTTCAGCACGCGCTTGGCCTTGATCTTGATGGTCTCGCCTGTCGCCGGGTTGCGGCCCATGCGCGCTTTGCGGTTGACGATCACCAGTTTGCCCAGACCCGGAATGGTAAATCCATTCTTGGCTTCCTTGCAGGCCATGGCGACCAGCGTCTCCAGCATCATTGCCGCCTGCTTCTTGGTGATTTCCGTCTTTTCCGCCAATTCCGCGACGATCTGACTTTTGGTTTTCGCTTTGCCTGCCATGGAGCATCTCCTTTGGTTGGTTAAACAAATAAGATCAAGGGCTGCCCAGCACCTTTACTTGCCATACGTATATTGAGTTTCCTTGAAAAATGCAAATAAAATCTTAATTTTTTTTAAATTTACCGGCACGGGCGCATTCTTAAAGAATTTTGAACTTCGGCAAATCCTGGATATCCACCAGGCCGATCAGGCGTCCTTCCGCATCCACCACGAGCAAGTCGTCTATGTTGTGCTCCTCGTACAACTTCAATGCCGCCACCGCCAGATCGTCGCCGCGCACCGTCAGCGGATGCGCCGTCATCACCTCGCATACCCGCCGCGACGGCAGGTCCGCCGCCTCGCCGATCAGCCGGCGCAAATCGCCGTCGGTGAAAATTCCAACCGCCCGACCCTGGGCGTCCACCACGCCCACCGACCCCGACCGCGCACGGGTCATGGCCAGGATGGCGTCCTTCAGCGTGGCCTGCAGCGGGACGGCCGCCAGGCGTTCGCCCGCGCGCATGATGTCAGACACGCGCAGCAGCAGCGCCCGGCCGATGGCGCCGCCCGGATGAAGCTTGGCGAAATCCTCGCGCTTGAAGCCCCGGGCCTCCAGCAGCACAATCGCCAGGGCGTCGCCGACAGCCAGCATGGCGGTCGTACTGGCCGTCGGCGCCATATTGAACGGACACGCTTCGCGCGCCACCCGCATGGCGATCACCGCATCGCTCAAGCGCGCCAACGCGCTTTCGGGCATGCCCGTCATGGCCACAATCCCGGCGCCCTGCCGGCGCACTACCGGCAGCATTTCCAGCAGTTCAACGGACTCGCCGGAAAAACTCAGTCCCAGCAGCACGTCATGGCGGTTAAGAATGCCGATATCGCCATGCATGGCCTGCGCCGGATGGATCGCCACGCTGGGCGAGCCCGTGCTGGCCAGCGTGGCAGCGATCTTCTGTCCCACCAGGAAACTTTTGCCGACGCCGCCCACTACAATTTTGCCGCCGTCCGCCAGCCGCTGCAGCATCAATTCCGCCGCGCGGCTGAACCCGACATCCAGATTATCGCAGACCCGCTGCAGTTCTTCAATTTCGATCTGCAGGACATTGCGGGCCCGTTCCAGGATTTTCATGGCTTGTTGATCCCTCCATCCCGCGGCCAACCGAACGCCCTGCCGTTTACGGCCTCCGCGGTTGAAGGCATACTACGCCAAGCCGGCCGGCAAAGCAAGCTTTCGAAAATTCCCAGCGCGGAGCGGAACGACGAGGATGACGCAGCCGTGCCCCATACCCGGAAGCATCCCGGAAAAACCTTGCCAACTCCGATGCAATCCGGCATGATGGAATATGCCATTTGGGAACCGAATCACAGCGCGAAACAGCTTCATGAGCACAACCGAAAAAAAAGACCCAACGGAACCGGCCGACCCGCTGGCGGATTTGCAGCGTCAATTTCAAGACGCCATGCAGCATTACAGTCTCAGCGGAAATTTTCCCGGACAACGCGCCGCGCCGGCGGCGCCCGAAGGCAAGCCGGAAGCGCCGCCGCCCGACCCGTTGCGCTGCATCCGGGAATTCAATCATAAGCCCCGCGAAATCCGGGACTACCTGGACCGGTTTGTCATTCAGCAGGCGGAAGCCAAAAAAGTGCTGTCCGTGGCCATCTGCGACCATTACAACCATGCCCGCCAGTGCATCGCAACCCCAACCCTCCGCGAACGGGAATACGCCAAGCAAAATGTCGTGCTGCTGGGCCCGACCGGCGTGGGCAAGACCTACCTCATCCGCTGCATCTCAAAGCTGATCGGGGTGCCGTTTGTCAAGTCCGACGCCACCAAGTTCTCCGAAACCGGTTACGTGGGGCATGACGTCGAGGACCTGGTCCGCGACCTGGTCAAGGCCGCCGAAGGCGATGTGGAACTGGCGCAATACGGCATTATTTACATTGATGAAATTGACAAGATCGCCGCCGCCGGCAACGCCGGGGCGCGCGACGTCTCGGGGCGCGGCGTGCAGGTCAACCTGCTCAAGCTGATGGAAGACACCGACGTCAGCCTGCAAAGCCAGACCGATCTCCTGGGCCAGATGGAAGCCATCATGCAACTGCAGCGCAGCGGCAAGCCGCCCAAACGCACGATCAATACGCGGCACATCCTGTTCATCGTCAGCGGCGCCTTCGACGCGCTGGGCGAACTGGTGAAAAAAAGGCTGCAGGCCGGCGCGATCGGGTTTGCCGCCGCCGGCCGCGCCGCGCGGTCCGACAGCGAATGGCTGAAAAAGGCGGGCACCGCTGATTTCATCCAGGCCGGGTTCGAGCCGGAGTTCATCGGCCGGCTGCCGGTGCGCGTGGTATGCAATGGTTTGACCGCTGCCGACCTGGAACAGATCATGCTTACAGCGGAAGACAGCATCCTGACGCAATACCGTCGGGACTTCGCCGGCTACGGCATTGATTTCAGCCTCACCCGCGAAGCCATCACCGCCATTGCGCGGCGCGCCGATGAAGAACGCACGGGCGCCCGCGGGCTGATGACGGTCATGGAGCGGATTTTCCGGAACTTCAAGTTCGAGTTGCCGTCCACCGCCGTCAAATCCCTGGAAGCCTCAACCGACACCATCGCCGACCCGGGCGGGGCCCTGGCCGCCCTGCTGCGCGCCAACCTGCACGCGCAGGCGGGGCTTCTGAAGAAGGAAGTCGCCGCCTTCGCCGAGCGCTTCCGCAACGAGCACGGGCTGGAACTGGTTTTCGAAGAATCCGCCATCAACGCGCTGGCCGACCTGAGCCTCCAGAAAGACCGGACGGTGCGCGCCATCTGCGAAGAAAAATTCCGCGACTTCCAGCACGGTCTGAAACTGATCGCGAACAACACCGGCCAGACCCGGTTTGTCATCACCGACGCCATGCTGGCCGCGCCCGACCGCGAACTATCCCAATGGATCGTGGCGAGTTTCAAGGCTGCCAGAGACAAGCCCGCGTCCGCCGGCCCGCCGGGGCCGGCGTAACCCCGCGGCGCAACCGTTGCGCCCAAACATCAGATCAACGCAGTTTGAACAATACGCCACGCGGAACGGTTTCATAAGCGCCCATGTCAACAACACCGGAATAACGATCCCGGCGCGAATATCCCGCAAGATCCACGGCGCCGGCCATCCAATCCAAGTTCGTGCCGGCGTTGACGCCCGGCGACCGCAAATCCAGCCGGAAAGAGTCATCGCTGAATAACGGCGCATTGGTAATATTGCCTTCGCCGGAACCCATATCCGCTGCGGGATATGAGCAGGAATACACCACGCCGCCGGTCAGGGCGGCTCCGCTCAGGCAAAGATTAGGCTGCAAACCTGCTGCGTTATCATAGATTAAGCAATTAACGGCGTGGACGCCGCTGACCTCCGCCGTGGTCACGCCGATATACAATCCCCCCCCGCTGGTGCTTGCCGCGTTTGACACAATCGTGCAATTGGCCAGCGTGTTGCTGTTGTCGCGGTTTTGCGCGGAACAATAGATACCGCCGCCGTAGGGCGCCGAGTTATAAGCGAACACATTATTGCGCAACGCGAGGTTGCGGGCGTCGCTGCGGATGTATAATCCGCCGCCATAACGATAACCGGTCTCGGTCACCATGTTGCTTATGATACGACAATTTTCAATCGCTGCCTCCCCGGGCGCCGCGGCGCCGTAATAACAGTAAATCCCTCCCCCGCTATTGGTGGCCGCATTGCAGGCGATGGTAGAATCAGCCACGACACCCTTCCTGCTCAAAAGGATGCCGCCGCCATCCAAGCCGGCATTGCCGGAGATCAAGCAATTGGAGATGAACCCGTTCTGGTCCATAAACACTCCCCCGCCGGAAATTGGACAACGATTTGAAATGATGTCGCAGGCGATTACCGCGCCGTTTTCCCGGATCAACACTCCGCCGCCGCCATACGAAAAATCTCTGTCGGAAACGTTATTGACAATGCTGCACCGTTCAACCCGGGCCAGCGGCCCGTTCAGGCATACGCCGCCGCCATGCAACCCTACATTCTCTTTAACCCGGCAATCGCGGAGCACTCCGGCAGCGATATAAACGCCCCCGCCGTAAATTGCGGCATCGGCATAACCATTGCTGATGGTAAAACCGGTGACCACCGCGTTGGAATGGTTGATGTTGAGGCAGCGCACCGAACCATTGCCGTCAAGCGATGGCTGGCCGGCGCCGCCGGCGCCGGCCAGCCAAACGCCTTTGCTGACCGCCAATTCGGCCGACAGCAAATATACGCCGTTGGATACCAGGATCGCATCTCCTGAAACGGACTGGTGCAGGGCATTGCTGATTGTGCGCAAGGCCGTCGGCCAGTTCGTGCCGGCCGCCGCATCCTGCCCCAAAGTTGAAACATACCATGTGGTCGCGCCGCGTCCGGGCAGCGGCAGCCCCAACCCTATAATCCATGCTAATGTCAGACAGCGCTGTAGTGCTTGCATCTCTATCCTTTCTCGTTGGCTACAACCTAAACCGCCAATGGCATGCTAGAAACAGTTTGCTATTTAAGTTAATTTCAAAGTCCGCTGGTCTATAATGCCTCAAGCTGACACTAACTGACTTTTATACAAGTTAATCGCCACCTAATTTAAGAATTATAACAAGCGAAAACCAGGGACGGCAAATATTTTCCATGTTTTGAGCAAACAAATCGTCCAGTTTGAGACTCTTGCACGTGGCTCGCATTTCAATTAAACATTACAGCTTGGGAAAAAAGCATATCCACTATTGGAATCGGCGCAGGCTCGCGCTTGTCGGAATCGACCGTTCCGCTGTAACCGCCCCCGCGAAAATCGTGCAGGCGGCTGATCTCCAGCACGTTCATGGATGCCATGGTCTCCGCCGTGAGCGGTTGGCCCTGGCAATGTGTTGCGGGATAAGCAAAGGCTTCGATTCTCACATATTTTTCCAGGATGCGGCCGGCGGGACCGCGGGAAAGTGTGTAAGCCGCCTGCGGCTGGTTTTCAATGAGGGCCACGCCTTGGTCGGTGATGAAACGCACCTGCACGCGCGGCCTTTTGGCCTGATCCGCTCCCGCCACTGCGACGGTTACCGCGGTGGGATTCCCGGTTTTATCCTTTTCCAGGGCGATACGGGCGAATCGGAAACTACTGTAATCGTATGGCGGGGTTTTACGTCCCTGGCCGTCGGTCGCCAGCGCGCCCAGCAGCCCGTAAAAAGTTCCATTGCGGTAAGCGCGCGCGGCGTTATGCTCCCTGGCCTCCCGTGAAAGCTCCCCGGACTCCGGCACCAGCAGTATGTTGCGGCCCCGGGCGTAAACAAAATGATCGCGCACAAAAAAACCAAAACATCTTTGCCCAGTTGACAGCACTTCATCCCAGTGGTTGTAAAAAACCAAGGTGCCCTTGCGGCCGAAAGCCAGGTGCTGGTTCCAAACCTCTATGCCCAGGACGCGCGGATCGAATGCCAGCTTTTCGAGCGTGGCTTCCAGCGGGCCGCCCGTGTGGTTGAGGGTGATACCGCCCCCGTCCCTGAAGCGGAGACCTTCTATCGGATGGCCCTGGCCATCTTGCATTGTGCCGTCAAGCGCCGCCTTATAAGCATCTCGCCATGGCCGATGGACGCCCTGCCGCAGGACAAAGCGCAAGTCGGTAATTTCTTCCGGATTAAAATCGAACCGGACTTGCATCCGGCCGGATTCCGCCCGGAGATAGATCATTCGCGTATTGACGGGGATGCTCCTTTTTTGCAGGTCGCTGTCCGGAGTGAGTTCGTAAGTTGCCGGGTCAACCTCGCGCGCGCCTACTACCGCCAAGGTTATAGCCGCATCGGCTTTCCCGCTGATAAACATGTCCAGGCGGTAAATGCTCAGCCATGGCTTTTTATCGTCATAGGGGTTCAGATTTTCGAACGCGTATGCCACGGGGGAAGTCCGGTTATTGCGGTATGACGTTCTTGCGCTTTCGCCATGCCCGGTGGCGTAATAACTGTCCAGCGTATTGAAATGGCCGGGGCCGTGAGCGCTATGATGCTCGGCGTTGGGCGCCCAGAGGGCGTCCGGGTGCTGCGCCAGGAACTTCTCGGGCAAGGGTTGAGGTTTGGAAGGATAGTAGTTGGAAAAAGGGAAATGGCGAAAACCCATTTCCCAGAATAGTTCGGGATTGACATCATAATCCGGCGCGCGCCCGCCATGCTGATGGGAAAAGGAATGCAGATGTTCGACGCTGCTCCAGTCAACATTTTCGTATGGGTTCATAATTTTGTTCGGGGCGGCGGATGCATGTTCCTGTCCCGCGGTTGGCCGGGTGCAGACAAGCCCGGAGTAAACAAACACCGTCACTAATATGGCACTATTTCTGCGAACCTGCCTTGGACGCATCATAATCACTGTAATCCATCTCCCATGGAAATATTATGCCGGCAATATACGAGTTGTTTACAAAAGCCTGGCGCAATATGGATTTTTATTTTTACGTTGAAAATCCAATCGTGTCAAATTTAATAACTCTACGAATTTTGCTGAATTTTCACGTTTTTACTGTATTTGGACGGACGCGCCTGTTTACGGCCTTTACGCGCTATACGTTAATCTGCCTGGAGTGACAACAAGCGAAAACGGGATAAAACCAATGTTTGCCCAAATTTCAGCAAAACAAAGCATCCATGTTTAGACTTTTGAAACCAGATTAATTATTACCTTGTTATTAATCTGATCGCAATATTTTCACAACCGGCCGGCGGCGCATAATTTTCCAACCGGCTGATCGTTCGCCCGTTCGATTCCGCTATGATGTCATAATGGAAAAAGGTCGTCACGGGCACGCCATCCGCATTCGCCGCGATTATGCTGTGGGTTAAAATAATAGCGCGGGCATCGCCGGCGCCCGGTGTGCATCC
>CAYXEK010000034.1:0-35431 GCA_964463985.1 uncultured Verrucomicrobiota bacterium | reverse complement strand
CCGCCGAGGCGCTTGCATACAACTCCCTCGTCCAAAGCTGGCCGGAGATCGTCCGCTTGGCACGGGATGCGGCGAGCCGGCCGAAGGCAGTGGTACAGGGAGAGTTACTGTGAACGAAGCCGAACTCCAGGCATTGATCGAGCGTCTGAGAGCTGAACCGCACGAGGCGGAATGGCTGGAGTTCAAGGCCAACCGGTATGAGCCGCAGGAGATTGGCGAGTACCTATCGGCACTGGCGAATTGCCTTAAGTGGTCACCGCGGTCCAAAAGTCCACAACATCCGATTTCAACTTGCGCGTAGCGAAGATGTTTGTCATGCTGGTTTCCGCCAATATCCGCTTTGGTTTATTGCTACAAAGCTTTTATAAGCGGCCAAAATCAAAAAGCAACAAAACAGGTTGAATAGTAATATCTTGAATAGCAAAGAGATGCTATTGTTGTCCGTGTCGCGTAAAACAATGAAAAATCTATGGCCATCAACAATCACGAAAGGATGGGGTAAATGCTGGAATTGCTCACGGTGGGATTCCAGCCGTTTGTCGCGCGCGAGTGTAAAACAACCGATGACCCAAACTGGTTTACCGAAACCGAACGGGATTTAGATGCCTTGTAATTGCTTGGCGCGCCAGACAAACAGCAGTGGGATGCAGCCGCCACCCTGATCACGATCTGGAATCATTGGAACAGCCAGAGTTGGCTGGAGATCACCAGGTTTGCGCACGAGGGCGCGAAGCCGAAAGGGCTAAAGCAAGGGGAATTGTTTTAACGAAGGGAGAAAGACTATGAATCCTATGGATGTCCAGCGGATGCAGATCGAGAGCATTGAGATTAAGAATTACCGTGTTTTCCGGCATGCGATTGTGCCGAAGATTCCCCGCCTTGCCGTTCTGGTGGGAGAAAACGGCTCGGGCAAGTCCACGCTTTTTGATGTTTTCACGTTTCTCAAGGATGCGCTGGCACAAAATGTCGCCAAGGCTGTCGGGAAGCGCGGAGGGTTCAAAGAACTAGTTAGCCGTGACTCGGATGGTCCCATTTCAATCTCGATCAAATTCCGGGAAACTGGGGGGCGTTTGGCAACGTATGAATTGTCGATTGCTCAAGAAGGCGGTTCAGCCGTGGTGGACCGAGAGGTGCTCAAATTCCGTCGCGGACAACGCGGACAGCCGTGGCACTTTGTGGATTTTTCGCAGGGACGCGGCACGGCTATCACTAACGAGTCGGTCTATGGGGAGCCGGGCGCCGTGGAACAGCGCAAGGACCATGTGCTCGACGAGCCGACGGTACTTGCCATCAAGGGATTGGGACAGTTTAAGGAGTTCCGTGTGGTGGCTGAGTTCCGGAGTTTGATCGAGAACTGGCACATTTCTGATTTCCATATAGCCGACGCCCGTCCGAGCGCGGAGGATGGTTATGCCGAGCATCTCTCAACGCGTGGGGACAATGTTGCGCAAGTCGCTCAGTTTCTGCACGATCATCATAAAGATCGCTTCGGCGCAATCTTGGAGGCCATGAAGCGACGAGTGCCTGGGGTGTCGAAGGTTGCTGCCGAACCGACCGTGGACGGACGGCTGGTGCTGCGTTTTCAGGATGGCGCATTCAAAGACCCGTTCATCGCCCGTTATGTATCCGACGGCACCATCAAAATGTTTGCATATCTCGTGTTGCTTCATGATCCGAAACCCTTCCCGTTGCTCGCGGTCGAGGAGCCGGAAAACCAACTCTATCCGGAGTTGCTGCGTGAACTGGTCGAGGAATTCCGGGACTATGCCGGCCGCGGAGGACAGGTCTTCGTCTCTACGCATTCGCCGGAGTTTCTCAACGGTTTGAAGTTGGATGAGGTCTATTGGCTGGCCAAAACGGACGGATACACGAAAATCCACCGTGCGGCCGATTCCGAGACTCTGAAGGTGCTTGTAACCGAGGGTGATTTGCCCGGCGCACTGTGGCGGCAAGGCATTTTCAAGGGGGCGTGGTAACATGGGACGTGTCATTTTTCTTCTGGAAGAGCCTTCCATGAAGGCGTTCTTGGATGAATACCTGCCAAGGGCCTTCCCTAATCTTCCGTTCTTATGTGTAATACACGAGGGAATAAAGGACTTGGAAGCAAGCATCCCCCGAAAACTTCGCGCCTGGCGAGAGCCGGGTGTTCGTTTTGTCGTGCTACGGGATAACCACGGTGCAGACTGCAAGAACGTGAAGGCACGATTGGTCACCCTCTGCCAACAGGGAAATCGGCAGGACGCCTTGGTTCGCATTGTATGCCAGGAACTTGAATCGTGGCATCTTGGTGCCCCGCAAGCATTGGCAGATGCTTTTGAGTCTCCCACCTTGGCCAGGCGCGCCGCAAAGCCCAAGTTCGCCGATCCTGACCGGCTGACAAACGCCTCCCAGGAAATGCGGCGTCTCATCGCAAGCTTTCGTAAGATTGATGGCGCCCGTCGAATGGGACGGACAATGCCGACCGATTCATCAGCCAACCGATCCAGGAGTTTTCAAGTCTTTCACAGCGGGTTAGTCCGCCTTTCCGCTGAAATGGAGTAACTTATGGCCATCACCAATCATGAACGTGTCGGTAAGATGCTCGATCTCCTGACGGCGGGTCTTCAGCCGTTTGTCGAGCGGGAACTCAAGACAACGGAGACCCCAAACTGGTTTGCGGAGACCAAGAAGTCGCTCGCGGATGCCCAGCTTCAATTGCTCGGCACACCGGAAAAGCCGCAGTGGGACGCTGCCGCTATACTGGTCACCATGTGGAATGAGTGGAACAACGTCTTCCGCAAGACATTGGGTCATGCTGAGCGCACATTGGTGAGCGAATTACGCGAGGTTCGCAACCGCTGGGCGCATCAGCGGCCGTTTAGTACGGATGACGCTTATCGGGCGCTCGACAGCGCCGCCCGCCTGCTGACCGCCGTTTCCGCTCCGGAGGCCGGCGAGGTCGAGCGGATGAAGATGGAATTGCTCCGGGTGCGGTTTGATGAGCAGGTCCGCACGGAGAAGCGTAAAGCCGCCGGGACTACCATCGAGACCCAGGTGCAGGCCGGTCTCAAGCCTTGGCGCGAGGTTGTCCATCCACACAAGGACGTTGCCAGCGGCAAGTATCAGCAGGCGGAGTTTGCCGCCGACCTCTGGCAGGTCCACATGGGCGAGGGTTCGGACGAGTACCGGAGGCCACCCGAGTTTTTCCGGCGCACTTACCTGACCGAGAGCCTGACTGGGCTGCTCGCTGGAGCCGCGCAACGCTTAACCGGCGCGGGCGGCGATCCGGTGGTGCAGCTCCAGACCAACTTCGGCGGCGGCAAGACTCACTCCATGCTGGCGCTGTACCATATGTTCTCCGGCACGCCGCACAGCGAACTGCTCGGGGTGGACAGCATTCTCAAGGCCGCCGCCGTGGAAGACCTGCCTAAAGTCAACCGCGTGGTGCTGGTGGGTAACAAGATTTCCCCCGGCAACCCGGTGAAGAAGCCCGACGGCACGGTCGTTCGGACGCTCTGGGGCGAAATTGCCTGGCAACTCGGTTTTGCAAAGGGCGGGGTTAAGGAAGCCAAGCGCGCCTTGCAGCGGGTGGCTGCGGACGACGAAAAGGCGACCAGCCCCGGCGACGCGATGAGGACGCTGTTCAATGAGTATGCGCCCTGCCTGATTTTGATTGACGAATGGGTGGCTTACGCCCGCCAGTTGCACGATCATGGCGCCCTGCCCGGCGGGAGTTTCGAAACGCATTTCACCTTTGCCCAAGCGTTGACTGAGTCGGCGCGAATGGCGCAGAAATGCCTGTTAGTGGTGAGTTTGCCGGCGTCCGTCAAACCCGGCTCGCCACATGCCGAAGCGGAAGACATCGAGGTCGGCGGAGAACGCGGTCAGGTTGCCTTGGACGCGCTCCGGCAGGCCGTCGGCCGGGTAGAGTCTTCGTGGCGGCCGGCAAGCGCCGAGGAGAGCTTTGAGATCGTCCGACGGCGGCTGTTCGAGACCATGATCGAGCAGGCACAGTTCGTTGCCAGGGACACGACGGCGAAGGCATTCTTCGAACTTTATCGGACCCAGCAGCAGGAGTTCCCGTCGGAGTGCCACGATAGTGACTACGAGAAGCGCCTAAAAGCCGCCTATCCGATCCATCCCGAAGTGTTCGACCGCCTCTATCAAGACTGGTCGTCGCTCGTGAAATTTCAGCGGACGCGTGGCGTACTGCGGCTTATGGCATCCGTGATCCATAGCCTATGGGAGAAAGGTGACCGTAGCCCGCTGATTCTGCCGTCGAGCATCTCAATTGACGATCCGCGCGTGCAGTTTGAACTAACACGGTATCTGTCCGACAACTGGGTGCCCGTGATTGAAAGGGACGTGGACGGGCCAAACTCATTGCCGTTGCGCTTGGATGGAGAGACGCCGAACCTCGGCAAATATTCCGCCTGCCGCCGTGTGGCGCGGACGATCTATCTCGGTTCCGCTCCGACGGCCAAGGCGGCGACAAAAGGCATAGACGATCGGCGCATCAAACTCGGATGTGTCATGCCGGGCGAGGCTTCGGCAATCTTTGGGGATGCATTGCGCCGGTTGAGCGCGGCGGCGACATTCCTTTACCAGGATTCAGTCCGCTTCTGGTACTCGACCCAGCCGACGGTGACCAAGCTGGCTGACGACCGGGCCGAGCAATTCAAGGGCGATCCTGATGCAGTGGCTGGCGAGATTGGCCGCTGGGTGCGCAACGACCTCCAGAAGAAGGGCGATTTCAGCCGGGTTCATCCGCTGGCCCGCACGTCGGACGACGTGCCCGATGACAAGGATGCCCGCCTCGTCGTCTTCGGTATTGAGTATCCCCATGCCAAGGGCACTGCGAGTCCAGCCATTGCTGCCGCGCAGGAATTCATGCAGAACCGGGGCGCAGCTCCGCGCATCTATCGTAATACGCTTGTCTTTCTGGCTGCCGACAAGTCTCGATTACAGGATCTGGACGAAGCTGTCCGCCAATATTTGGCATGGGCCTCCATAGTGGACGAGGCGCAAACCCTCAACCTGGATCCGCATCAGACCAAGCAGGCGATAGCCCGCAAGGGAAGCGCGCAAAGCGCCGTTGCGGCCCGGATTCCTGAGACCTACCAATGGCTGATTGTGCCGGTTCAGCACAAGCCGGAGGACAATGTCGAATGGCAGGCATTTCGTTTAACCGGGCAGGAAGCCCTGGCCGTGCGGGCCAGCAGGAAATTGCGCAACGACGAATTGCTGATTCCCGGGCTGGCCGCCAGCCGGTTGCGGCTTGAACTGGATCAGGTCCCTCTCTGGCGCGGCGACCACGTTCCGATTCAGCAGCTCACGGATGATTTTGCCCGTTATCTGTATCTACCCAGGCTCCGGGACATGGATGTGTTGGTGGAAGCCATCCGAAGCGGGCTGGGGCTTACTACCTGGACTCAGGACTCATTTGCATATGCTGAAAGTTTTGACGAAACTGCCGGGCGGTATCGCGGCCTGCAGCCCGGCCGCCAGGTTTGTATTGACGGTGACAACCCTATAGGCTTGCTCGTAAAGCCGGAAGCAGCACAGAAGCAATTGGCCGCCGAGGCGCCAACGCCGGCGGACGGCGAAACAACTGCGACAGGCGGAACAACCGGTGTGCCGCCAGCGCAACACGGCGAAGCTGGGGGCACCAACCAACCCCCAGTGACTACCGATCCCAAACGCTTCCACGGGACCGCTACTATGGACTCCAAGCGAGTAGGGCGGGATGCCAGCCGGATTGCCGATGAAGTGGTTGCCCACCTGGCCGGCTTGGTCGGCGCCAAAGTGAAAGTGACCCTGGAGATAGATGCCGAGATTCCTACCGGCGCGCCGGATCATGTCGTCCGAACCGTTACCGAGAACTGCCGCACACTCAAATTTACCAGCCAGGGGTTTGAACAAGAGTAATGCCGGGTGGCAAATTGATACGGCTTTTGTCACGTAGCAGGGTGTAGCAGACGGCAATAATATGCTAAATAACCCTTATATTTGAGGGAAATTTAAGCTTTTATTGCACTTCGGATCAGGTGGTTGCAGGTTCGAGCCCTGCCGGGCGCGCCAGCGCGGTCGGAATTAACCCGCAACCCATCTGCAAAAATCAGCCGACTTCCACGCAGGCCTGGCGCTCCTTGCCGTCATCCACGAGATGAATCTGGTGGTCGGGTTGCTCGATGCCATCGAGCCAGACATGGCGGATGGTTTCGGTTGCGATCCCGGACTTTTTGACCTGGATGTGGTAGAAGGTGTTCCGGAAGCGGTAAGTGATCTTAAACTCGTTCCAGTCCCCCGGAAAGAGCGGGGTGAAGGAAAGCGTGTTGTTGACCAGGTGAATCCCCAGCAGCCCTTCCACCAGCAGTTGGTAGAGCCAGGCGGCGGACCCGGTATACCAGCTCCAGCCGCCGGCGCCTTCATGGCCTTTGGCCGTGTGGATGTCGGCCGCCAGCACGTACGGTTCGATTTTGTAAATATCCGCGCGCGCGGGCGTGTCGCCGTGGCGGATGGGATTCAGCATCTGGAAGAGTGACCAGGCCTGCTCCGATTGACGCAGGGCGGCGCAAGCCATGGCGACCCAAACGGCGGCATGAGTGTACTGGCCGCCATTTTCGCGGACGCCGGGGACATAGCCTTTGATATAGCCGGGGTCCCATGGGGCGGTGTCGAAGGGCGGATCGAACAGGCGGATGAGCTGCCGTTGGGGGTCGGCGAGATGCTCCAGCACGGATCGCATGGCGGTCCGGGCGCGGTCGGGGTCGCCGGCGCCGCTGAGGACCGCCCAGCTTTGGGGCAGCGAGTCAATCCGACATTCCGGATTCCGGGCGGAGCCCAGTGGTGTGCCATCGTCGAAGAAGGCGCGCAAGTACCATTGACCGTCCCAAGCCTGGCCATCCAGTTGGACGGCGAGTTTCGCCGCCGCCTGGAGGCATTCTGCGGCGAAAGCCTGGTCATTCCGGCTGGCGGCCACGGGCGCGAAATCCTGGAGCACGCGATGCAGGAAGAATCCCAGCCAGACGCTTTCGCCGCGGCCTTCGTGGCCGACGCGGTTCATGCCGTCGTTCCAGTCGCCGGATCCCATCAGCGGCAGGCCATGCGCGCCGAATCGCATTGCGCGGCGGATGGCGCGCGTGCAGTGTTCGTAGAGGGTGGATTGCTTGTCGGAAATCTGGGGCTGGTCATAGACGGATTCCTCGTCCATGGCGAGGGCGCGCCCTTCGAGGAAGGGAATCGGCTCGTCAAGGATGCCGGTATCCCCGGTGGCCGTCGTATAGCGGCAGGCGACGTAGGGCAGCCACAGCAGGTCGTCCGAAATGCGAGTGCGCACGCCGCGGCCAACCGGCGGATGCCACCAATGCTGCACATCGCCATCGGTAAACTGGCGCCCGGCGCTGGTCAGCAGGTGCTGGCGTGTCAGCCAGGGGCACTCGTGCAGGAACGCCAGCGAGTCCTGCAATTGGTCGCGGAATCCGTAGGCGCCGCCGGACTGGTAGAAACCGCTGCGCCCCCAGAACCGCGCGGAAAGGGTTTGATAAAGCAACCAATGGTTAACGAGGAAATTGACGGAACGATCGGGGGTTTCGACGTAGATGCCCCCGAGTTGCCGCTGCCAGAACCGCCAGACTTCTTCCAACGCCTGGCGCGCGCCGCCCACATCTCCCTGCTGGCGGAGCAGGCCGCGGGCTTCCTCCTCGCTGCCGGCGGCGCCCAGTGTGAATACCACTTGAATCTGTTCGCCGGGTGGGATTTCGAACGGGACCATGACTGCGGCGCAGGGATCCATGGCTGCGCCAACGCGGTTGGACAGGCGTTCGCGCCGGAGGGCGTCCGGGGCGGTCAGCGTCCCATTGCGGCCGATGAACTCGAGGCGGTCGGCCGTCATGGTGCGCTCGGCGCCGCTGGCATGCAAG
Source organism: uncultured Verrucomicrobiota bacterium (assembly GCA_964463985.1). GTDB lineage: Bacteria > Verrucomicrobiota > Kiritimatiellia > JAAZAB01 > JAAZAB01 > JAXGPF01. Next base: position 27,530 of record CAYXEK010000034.1, on the reverse strand, counting down.
AAGGCGATGCGATTGGCGAAATCGAGGCTGAACTTGTTTTGGGCGAAGATTGCGCCGCTTTGCGGGTCCAGGTGGGTGACCACATGCATGGCATTTTGGTCGCGGCGTTCGCCGAGCACCCATTCGCAGTAGCCGATTATACTTACATGGCGGACCCGGTCCGAGTGGTTGCGAATGGTGATGGCGGTAAACTTGATGGGCGCGGCGATGGCTACATAGGCGGTCATTTCCGAGAATAGCCCGTCCTGGTCGTGCTCGAAAACCGTGTACCCATGGCCGTGCCGGCAGATATAAGGCGTCTCGCCGGAGGCGGGGCGGGGCGTGGGCGACCAGAACCGGCCGGATTCCTCATCGCGGATATAGAACGTCTCTCCGCTGGGATCGCTGACGGCATCGTTGTGCCAGGGGGTCAGGCGGAACATATGGGCATTTTCGCTCCAGGTATAGGCGCTGCCCGATTCGCCCACCACGGTCCCGAATTGCGGGTTGGCAAGAATGTTGACCCAGGGGGCCGGCGTGGTCCGGCCTTTTTCGAGCCGGATGACATATTCCCGGCCGTCATGGGTAAAGCCGCCGTAGCCGTTGAAGAATTCCAATTCCCGGGCGGGGAGGCCGGCCGGGTAGGTTCCCGGCTTTTCCGGCGGGCGGACGGGCGTCAGATCTGGAATATCCACCTTCGAAACGACCCGCCGGTCAATTTGCTCAGCCAGTGATCCGTACCGGTCGGAGAGCACAATCCGCGCGACGGACAGAAAGAGCGTGCGGTCATCCTCGGGCACCTGGTCAATATTGCGGACAAAGATGCCGCCGGGCTGATCGAGTGTTTTGGCTTCGGTGCCGGCCTGCACCAGTCCGATAATGGCATCCATCAGGTTCTGCCGGTACCCGGCATAGGCCTCGGACCAGATGATTATATCAACCTCGATCCCTTTCTGCCGCCAGTAGGTATGGGCTTTGATCAGGTTGCGGACCATATCCAGGTTGGCGGCATTGGTTATGGAAAGTAACACGACGGGGCGGTCGCCCGAAACGCCGTAGCTCCATAGCGCCGCCTGGTTTTTATGGTTGCGGGTGATGACGCTTGCCCGGCCGCGGCGGTGGGGGCTCGCATAGATGATGGAGCCGGCCAGGCGGGTGTAGTGCTGCACGTCGGCTTCATTGGCGCGCAGTTGGTGGAGGAGCACCTGGCTGCGCGTCCAGGCTAGTGAAAAGACCCGGTCAGCCAGGCGGTGGTCGCGGCAGCGATCCAGATAGGTTTCCGCCGCCGCCCGGGTCGGCGCCACCCCGAGAAATGCATGCGCGCGGATGGATTGCCCGGCCTCGATCCGCACCCGGTAGCGGATGGCGGCGGCCGGATCCAACACCAGCCCCGCCCGGTCGGGCAGCGGCCCGGTCCGGTCGAGGGCGGCCGGGTTGCGCACAGAACGGCCGCGCCCGATAAAGGCCGCCCGATCGGTTTCGAAGGAGGCGCCGCTGAGCGCAGCGCCGCCGGTAATATGCATGGTGTGAAACATCCAGGGGTGGTTTTCCCCGGCGGAACGCGGCCGGCGGGTGAACAGGAGGGCGGCTTTACCGGGGACCGGTTCTGTCCGCACAAACAGCTTTTGGAAGGCCGGGTGGGCGGCTTCGGCCTGACCGTCGAGCAGGACCACCTCGGCATAACTGGTGATTTCGATGGTCCGGGCGCGCCGGGAAAGATTGTTGATGGTCAGCAGGCGCAATTCCATGTCGTCTTCCGGGCATACGGCCACGTTGATGTTGGTGTGGATTTGATGGAACACGGCTTGAAATTCCGCGTTACCCTGGGAAAAGACGACTTCGTATCGGTCAAACACCGTTCCCATCGGTTGATGTGTGGCGGACCAGACTTGGCCGGATTCCACATCGCGCAGGTAGAAAAAGAAACCCCGTTCGTCCAGCGCGGAATCCTCGCGCCAACGGGTCAAGCTAAGACGCTGCCACCGGCTGAAACCGCTGCCGCTGTTGGTGATCATTACATGATAGTTGCCGTTGGAAAGCAGGTGGACTTCCGGGGTCGGCGTGTGGGCCGTTGCAAATGATCGGGTGACGGCTTCAAACACCTGCTCCTGGCGGGCGCCGGCGGTTTCGGCCACGGCGCCGGTGGCGCGGATATGCGGGCGCGCCAATGGAATGCGTTCCTGCATCAGCAGTTGGGCCGATTTCAAACTGGGGTCGGCCATGAAGCGCCGTTGCATCGGCTGGTGGTTGAGCGCATAATCGAGCGACAGCAGCGTCATGCCGCTGTGATGGGCCATCCAGGAGCGGACAAGGGCGAAGGGCTTGCCGGAATTCGCTTGCACGCGGGACGGGGTATAATCCAGCGCTTCGTAGAGACCGAACCGGCCAACGCCGCCGCTGGCGGACAATCTTGCGAGATTCCGGAAAGCCGCCCGGGGGGCCACCATCAAGGCCATGGCGCCGGCATAGGGCGCGATGACCAGATCGTCGGCGAGCCCCCGCTTCATACCCAGCAGCGGGACCCCGAAGGCCCGGTACTGATAGATATGGCGCGTATCCACCTGATTGTAGCCGGATTCGGAAATCCCCCAGGGGATGCCGAACCGTCGGGCGTAGCGGATCTGGTGGCGGATGGCGCCCGCGTAAGTCTCATGCAAAAGCGTGCCGGGGAAGGTTGGCATAACCAGCAGCGGCATGAGATATTCGAACATTGATCCGCTCCAGGAAGCCAGCACCGGCTGGCCGCCGCCTGGCGCCAGCCGGCGGCCGAGATGGAACCAATGCTCCAGCGGCAATTGCCCGCGCGCCACTCCTACGAAACTGCCCAGACGGGATTCCGATGCCAGCAAGTCGTAGTAGCCGGGATCTTTTTTGAGGGTGTCGAGATTGAAGCCAATGCTGAGCAGGTGCCGGCCGTGGTCGTACAGAAAATCCAGATCGTTTTCGCTCATCTCCGCGCAGCGGTTGGCGATTTTTTGGATCGCTTGGATGCGTTCGGCGGCGCGGGCGCTGGCGGTTTGGAGCCACTGTTTCCATTGCCGGATGGATTGCGGGTTGGCCTCCTGATCTAGTCTGGGTTCCCAGCGGTGCTGCAGGGTTGCCAGGTCCGTAAGATCCGGGATGCACTCCATTTCCTCCAGCAACTCCTTCCAAAGGGCGGCGGATTTGCCGGCCGTAACTGACTCCGGGATGGCGGCGCGGATGTCAGTTGCGGCCCAGGGCGCGCAATGGCGGATTTCATCCGCCAGGTCGGCGCATTGCCGTTGCAGGGCCTCCCGCCAGAATGCGAGCGTTTCATCCGGAGCCAGCGCCGCCGCCATTTCCTGCAGTTCCGCCAGGCCGGTATCCAGGGTACGCAATATATCGCGCAGTAAAACCGGCGTTTGCCGCACGGTTTCCATCCACGCGCCGAGGCGGGTTGACGCCATCGCCAATTGGGGCGGCGGGATGGCGCAGTCGGGCAGTTGTCGGGCGGATTGGATTTCCTGCAGGAGGATTCCGGCGGTATCCCGCAATCCCTCCTGCCAGCGGACGGGCAGGATGGGGGCGCGGAGCATCTCCAAGAGTCCTTCCCTGGTCACGATCAACATGCCGGTCATATTACTGCTATCTACCGTGGAGATGTAGAGCGGATGCAATGGTTGCAAAGTCGAGGTGTTGTACCAGTTGTAGAAATGGCCGCGGTAGCGTTCGAGCCGCTCCAGCACCGTCAGCATGTTTTCGGTGCGGAAGATGAACCGGCCCGCAGTGATGAATCCAAAGTCGTAAGCCGCCAGGCCGCCGCCCAGCGCCATGCCGATGTTGGTTGGCGATGTCCGCTCCGCGATGATGCGCGCGGGGGTTTCCTGGCAGTTGTCCGGCGGCAGCCAGTTGTTTGCGGGGCCGGCGAAATGTTCGAAGTATGCCCAGGTTCGCCGTGCCAGTTTCCGGAGAAAGGCGTTTTGATCGGGGGTCAGCCGGGCGCGGCGCCGGTTGCGGGGCCGGCTGATGAACCATGCAATCAAGGGCGCGGTCATCCATGCGCCGCAGAGCAGGATGGCCATGGCGTTGCCGGGCATGACCCGGGGATCAAGCCCCGCGCTGCAGATCAAAGCCAGCGCCGGGGCGGTCCACATTTCGCGTAAAATGTGCGGAAAAGAAATCCGGGCGGTGCGTTCGCTATGGCTGGCGGTTTTCCATTCCAAGAGGCGGCGTCGAGTCCCAAGGCGCCAGAATACGCGGAAAATTGCATCGAGGTAGATCACGCTGTGATATGGCAGGCAGGCGAGGTACAGCAGGTCAATAGCCCATTGCCGGGTTTCAAGGGCCGCGATATGGCGGAGATGAATCGTCAGCGGCGTCTGGCTGGCTTTGCGGAAAAACGCGCAGATCGTCCGGATCGCCGCCGGCAAAAAGAACGCTGCCAGCAGCCCCAGCGTCCAGCCCGCCGTGGAAGCAGGTTGCAGGAAGCAGGCGGCGGCCAGCGTGATGAACATCGCCGGCGTGGCCAGGCTGCGCCGCAGATTGTCAAAGATCATCCAGCGCGCCAGGGCGCCCAGCGGATTGGGAATGAGCTGGCCGCCGGGGCCGGGCGCCTTGGGGAACACCCAACTGGCGATCTGCCAGTCGCCGCGTATCCAGCGATGCCGCCGGTTGACATCCGCGAGATAACGCGATGGTTCGCTCTCGACCAGTTCCACATCGCTCAGGAATCCGCAGCGCGCATGGTTGCCTTCGATCAAGTCATGGCTCAGAATGCGGTTTTCGGGAAAACGGCCTCCCGTCGCCGCATGGAACGCCTGGACATCATAAATTCCCTTCCCCACGTACTGTCCCTGTCCAAACAGGTCATGATAGACGTTGGCGACTTCCCGGGTATATGGGTCCAGTCCGACTTCGCCGGCAAACAGCCGCGAAAAAATTGACTTTTGCGCCGCCGTGAGGCTGACCGCCAGCCGCGGTTGCAGCACCCCGTACCCGTTGGTGACGATGCGGGTGGCGGGATCGAGTTGCGGGCGGTTGAGCAGATGCGCCATGGCGCCGGCCATCCGGCAGGCGGACCCCGGCGGCAACTGTGTGTCGGTATCCAGTGTGATCACATAGCGGACCGTGCGCAGCAGCTCCGGATTTCCCTCGATCGCCGCAAAGGCCCCGGTCAGGCCTTCCACGACCAGGCGATTGAAATCCTCCAGCTTCCCCCGTTTACGTTCGTGGCCCATCCATTTACCCTCCCCGGCATTCCAGCGCCGCGGGCGGTGCAGCAGGAAGAATTTTGTTTCACCATGCCGGGCATGCAACTCGTTCAAGCGTCGCACGCCTTGAACGGCGGTCGCCAGCCATTTGGCGTCATCCGGCAGCGTGGCGGCATCCGCATCCGGAAAATCCGTCAGCAAGGCGAAATGCAGGTGCGCCGCCTTGTTGGCCATGAAGCGGATTTCAAGATCATCCAGCAGCCGGGCGGTGACCTCCGGCGGACCCAGCAGCGTTGGCACAACCACGATGGTGCGCTGGTCGGCGGGGATGTCTTTCGAGAAATCCAGGCTGGGCAATACCCGCGGTGGAACTACGAGGGTGATGATCCAGTTGACCAGCGTGATGGCGGGGTTGGATAGCGCCAACCAGGTGGCGGCAAGCAACCAGGCGGCTGCCAGTCCGAAACTGCCGGCCGGCAGGCAGGTCAGCGGAATGGCCGCCAGTAAAAGGGAAATTGCGGCGATGGCCGTGAAATACAGGGTTAGGGGCCGCCGTTCCAGCCAGCGGCCGAGGCGCTGACGCAACGGCGGCCGGCATTTGATTTTCCGCTCCAGCGCCGGCCGGCCGGCGTCTATCAGGAAGTAACCCACATGCCCGGCGCGCGGGTCCGCCCCGGAACGCTGCTGTTCCGCGGCCAGGGCGAGGGCCGTTTCCGCCACTTCCGCTTCGGTCCGGCCGCTGAAACGGGCCAGGTTTTCAATCTGGTTGCGATACCGGTTCCGGGTCTGGAAATCCATGCGCGGATAAACGCCTGCCGGATCGCGCCGCAGCACGGCCTCGGTAATGCTGAGCGTTTCGACGAAAGCGCGCCAGTCGATGGCGGCCAGCGCCCGGATGCTGGTGATGCTGTTGCTGGTGGTGACATGGTTGGCCGCCTGGGCCTGGTTTTCGCTTTGTTGAATCCGCTCGATCGTCTGGCCGCGGTCCGATAATTCCTGCTCCAGCCAGTTGAGCGCGAGGCCGAGCGAGGGATTCACGCCGTCGATGTTGGAAATCAACTCCGCGATGAATGGCGCCGTCAAGGGCGGATCCGCCCGCACGAAATCGCCCAGCACGGTGACAAATTGGCGGGGATTGATTTTTAATACTTTCAGAAAGCGTTCCGCCCATAACAGCGCCGCATCCCGCTGGCTGCGCCGCCAGGCGATGCGCCGGGCGACAATGTGCAGGTTCTCAAGCAGCGTCAGGCGCAACATGATGGGCACGGCCCAAAGTTCACCCAATTTGAGCGGTTGCAATTCCTGATAGGCCTTGAGAAACAGGCTGAGGTTTTCCTGATCAACCTGACCGTCGGTGTGCCGCACCAACTCCAGGACGATATCGTAGATGCGCGGGAAGCCTTTGCGCGGTCCGGATATCAGGCGGGGAAGCTCCCGGCTGTAGCCGGGTGGAAGATGGGCTCGGGCCAGTTCGATCTGTTCCTGAATCAGGTGGTTGTTGTCCAGCAGCCATTCCGCGGCCGGCGCGATGCGCCGTCCCAGCCGGACGCTGTCGGCGATGGTTTGATGGCAGCGGTGGATGCCGCGCTCGCTTTGCGCAAGCTGGCGGAGCAGCCTTTCACGTTCGCGCAGAACCTCCGCCTTGTGTCCGGCGGCGAGGAATTTCGCGTGGTTTTCGAGTTGGCTGACGCCGAACAATTCGGCGCGCAAACTCATCTCCTCTTCCATGGTCGAGGCATGCCGCGGCGGGCGTTCGTGGGGCAGCGCAAGGCGTGGCCGTAATTTGTCGCGGAATAAGGGGGATTCTTTCCGAAATGGGGCGAGGGATTTCGTCGCAACGATTTTCTTGATGGGTATCTTCATGTTTTTGGATATCTCAATCACCCCTATTATAAAGAAAGACCAGCCTTTATACAAGCTTGTACATCATTTTGAAAGCAACACCGATGGTAGGGTTATGCCCCACTTGTGAAATGTTGTCACCTCGTATAAATTGAATTTCGAAAAGATTATTCATCCCTCATCCAGGCTTGGAAGATGCGCGCCATTAAAATTAATGCTGAAAAAACCGCATGGTCACGGCGGTATCTGGAGGCGTTGCGCAGGCATCTCGCGCAAGGCCCGGAGGCAAGCCGGCGGACGGCGCATGGGCTGGGCATCCAGGCGGTGGCGCTTGGGTTGGAAATGCTGGACCTGGCCATGATGCACGAGCAGGCCTTGACGGCCTTGGCGTTGTCGAACAAATCTTCCGCCAGCCGCGATCGCATCATCCGGCAGGCCGGCTTTTTTTCATCGAGGCCATCGTTCCCCTGGAAAAAACACACCGCGCGGCGCAGGAGTCCAACGGTTATTTGAGCCGGCTTAACCATGTGTTGAGCCGCCGCACCCTGGAACTGGTCGTTTCCAACCGGAATTTGAAGAAGGAAATTTCCCGGCGCATGGTCGTGGAGCGAACCCTGCGCCAGAGCGAGCAGCACACCAGGCAGTTGTTGGAACAATCGCGGAAACTACAGGAACAGTTGCGGCATCTGTCCCGCCGGATTTTGTCAGCGCAGGAGGAAGAACGCAAGCGGATCAGCCGCGAGTTGCACGATGTCATTGCCCAGGTGCTGGCTGGCATCAATGTCCGTCTGGCCGGCTTGAAAACGGATGCCATGGTCAATGCCCGGGGGCTCACCAGGAACATCGCGCGCACGCAAATGATGGTGGAGAAATCGGTGGATATCGTCCACCGGTTTGCTTACGACTTGCGGCCGGCGGTATTGGACCACCTCGGGCTGATTCCCGCCCGGCATTCGTTTGTGAAAAGCTTTGCGCAGGAGACCGGGGTGCGGGTGCAACTGACGGTGTTTGCGGCGGTGGAGAAATTGAGCAGCGACAAGCGCACGGTGATCTACCGCGTTGTCCATGAAGCGTTGACCAATGTTGGCCGCCATGCGCACGCCAGCCATGTGGAGGTGCGCATCCAGCGCCTGCCGCGGGCCGTGAGTATGCGCATCAAGGACAACGGGCAAGCCTTCGATGCGGAAAAAATATTGCATTCCGTGAAGAACAAGCGCATGGGGCTGCTCGGCATGCGCGAGCGCGTGGAAATGGTGGGCGGCGATTTCAGCGTCGTATCCGCGCCGGGCCAGGGCACGGTCATTAAAGCGCGGATTCCGTTCCGCTACGGCGACCTGGCGGAGCCTGCACATTCATGAACACTGTAAAACGCATCACCGTCTTGCTGGCGGAAGACCACCTGGTCGTCCGGGAGGGCTTGCGCCTGCTGTTGCGGGCCGAACCCGATATCGCGGTGATCGGTGAAGCGGATACCGGCCGACAGGCCGTGGCGCTGGCCCGGAAACTCCGCCCCGCCGTGGTCGTCATGGATATCGCGATGCCGCTGCTCAATGGCATGGAGGCCACCCGCCAGATTCGCCAGTCCGTCCCGGGCACCCGGGTGATTATTCTTTCCGCGCACAGCGATGACGCCTACATCGAGAGCGCGACGGCTTTCGGGGCGGCGGGCTACCTGGTCAAGCAATCCTCCGCCCATTTTCTCGCCGAGGCGATCAGGGAAGTCCATAAAGGCAACACCTTTTTCAGCCCGGCTGTCGCCAAAAAACTCCGCCATCTAAACCAGCAAGCACCGGATCGCAAGGGGCGGATGAAGTCCCAGGCTTCGCGCGAGATGGAGGTGCTCCAGATGATCGCCGAAGGACTGGCCAACAAGCAAGTGGCGGCGGAACTCGGTCTCAGCGTCAAGACGGTCGAAAAGCATCGGGACCATCTTATGCAGAAGCTCGACCTTCACGAAACGGCAAGCCTCACCCGCTATGCCATCGCGGCGGGAATTATCGAAAGCAGCGTCCAGTTGACCATCGTCTGATGCTTTCAATCCACCAACGGACGGCGGCCATCAAGCCGCCGGCCGCAGGTGGATGCGCTGGTTGATGCATTGGCCTTATTCGCCGACGTAATCAAATCCCGCGCCGCCGAACTCGCAGTCCACCAGGATGTAACCCTGCGACGATAAGCGTCCTTGCCAGCGGCCCGGCTCGCCGCCCAACGGTGAATAATACACCATCGGATCAGTCTTGCCGCCGCCGTCGTAATCGCCAAAGGCCGATTGATGCTGCCCGGCGCCCAGCATTGTTTCAAACATCCCTATACTGTTATACCGTTGGCCGGATAGCAGGAAGATTAACCGGTCCCAACCGGTGTGCACCATGAACAAGTCCGACTTGCCGTCGCCGTCATAGTCGGTGATGGACCGCCCCGGCGAATTGACGCCCGAAGGTCTCACCAGAACCATTCCTGCCGCAGTCGTTGTATTGTTCGCCAGGTTCGGGTCCACCAGCGTGCTGGCATGCCGCACCGTCACCTGCACCTGCTTGACTCCGAGCAGGATGGGCGGAACCACCAGGCCGCGTTTCGCCGCCGCGGTCAAAATCACCAACTCCTCCTGGCCCGCCGCCAGCGTGAAGGCGCGCTGATCCGTTCCCGGCATCACCATGCCCGCGTCATTATTGGCAATGCGAAAATCGAACGCCACCGCGGAAGAGTTCAACGCGGCTGGCCCCCGGTTGCCCAACCAGAATGACACCGTCCCCGCCGTCGAGAGATTGGTCGTATTCACCGGCAGAAACACCATGTCGCTGGCGGTGATATCCGCGGTCGGTGTTTCCGGCTCCGGCGTCAGGCTGGCATAGCCCATGGCGACAATGCTCATCGGACTGGACTGCGTCCCCTTTTTCGCCAGGCCCCAGTAAAAATAAGGGCGGAGCGGCACGACGGCATAGTCGTCGTGATAAAAGGTTGCCGCGCCATAGTCCGGCACTGCCACCAGGAGTTCCGCCGTGTTGACGTCATTGCTCGCGCTCTTCCATATTTCATACCCCGTGACGTCGGGCACGCTCTGCCATGCTACCCGCACCTTGTTGGTGTAGACGCCTTCCGTGGCCGTCACCACCGGCGGCGCAATGTTCGTGTCAATCAACAGGTACACGCCCTCGAAAAGCGAGGTGACATTGGCGATGACAAGCTGGGTTTGATTGGTCGGCTTCACATACCCGGCTAACGCGCCATAGGCGATGCCATATTCGCCCACGACGGCGCTCACCGCCGCCAGGTCGCCGGTACCCGCGGTCGGGCCGGTGTAGCCCGCCGGCACGGTTAACTGCCAACTCCCGCCGTTCGGGGTCACCTGGATCGCCAGCGCGCCGGGCTCGCGGCCATCACGGCTTGCGGCAGGATTACGCCGGCCGCCAGGGCCAGGCTCGTAAAAAATTGCGTTATTCGATTCACGGCTGAATGGTTTGTTTTCATTGTGCGGTCTTTCTGCGATTGCTGCGTTACCCGATATGCCAGGCTTTGGATCGTGCCGGCTGCTCCATGCTGATCTGTCATGTTGCCCCCTTTTTTTGATGGGTTTTGGTTTATCATATCTTTGCTTACGGGAGAGTCTATCCGCCGGACCGAATCCCGGCTATGGGGTGTAACCCTGCCTTGACCGCTTTTCATTTATCGGGTGATTGACAGGAAATATGACACAGCCGTGCTTTTGCCTGGAATTCCGGCAAATTATTTGCTTCCACTGGTCCGGCAAGTTTTATAAACTTGCCTGGCGCTTTTGATAGCAACCGCGCCGGTTGCCGGGTCCGTTCTCCGCCTGAATTCAGTGGCGATGCAGGCGTGATCTGTCCGGCAGGGCGCGATAATGGCGGGCCGCCGCCCGCATGGCCGCGAGGGAGGGAAACTGATGCAGGGAAATATCCCGGTGCTGACCGTCTGCGAGCAAAGCCTGGCCCAGGCTTATGAAAAAGCTCTGATAGCCTTGTATGAACGCGGCATTCCGTTCCGCACGCAATATGACAAGCCGGGCGATCCGCCCAGCCTGGATTGCACCATGAACATGACGATCCTGGACCCGCTGGCCGACCCGATGATCCACAAGGCCTTTCCCGGCGGCATCGAGGACTTGCATGAATACGTGCTGGAAGTCCAGGGGCTCAAGGATCACTGGGTGAAAAATCTTAACGATCCCGCGGATACCCGCTGGGAATACACCTACCACGGGCGCCTGAAGCATTACGGCCAGTGGCGGGGAAAGCGGGATGGCCAATCCGTCTGGGCCGGGCCGATGGACATCAACCAGATTGAGCGGGTGGTTGCCAAGCTGTCGGACCAACCGTTCACCCGCCAGGCGCAGATGATCACCTGGATGCCGAACCTGGACCTGGATTGCTACGATCCGCCCTGCCTGCAATCAATCTGGTACCGCATCGTTGAGGATGGCCAGGGGACGGAATGCCTGAATTGCAACATACGGTTCCGCAGCAACGACGCCTGGGGCGCCAATTTCATGAACATGTTCGGCTTCACGCTTTTCAATCGCGATGTGATTGCAGCCGACGTGGCCCGGCGCCGCGGCAAAACCGTCCGGCTCGGCCGGTTGAACTGGCAGGCGGATTCGTATCATATATACGGCAAGGACCTTGCCGGCGCGCGGCAGCGGCTGTTTGACCGTTTGCCGACCACGCGCTTCGAAGACCGCGTTTACAATTTCAACGATCCGGATATCCGCGAAATTTACCAGGAAGCCGAACCCGCCATCCGCGAAAAAATCAGGAATTACGATGCGGAACACGGCGGCAGCCGGTAATCATGCGTGACTTGAGCGGAAAGGCGCGGCAAGAAGGCACAACCAACCCGGAGATGCAATGTCAATAGCAATCAAATATTACGGCGCGGCAAAGAATGTGACGGGATCCTGCACCCTGCTCAGCACCAGTCAGGCCCGGGTCATCGTGGATTGCGGGATGTACCAGGAACGCGAATTGAAAAAGCGCAACTGGGAGCCGCTGCCGGAGGATTTGAAAACCATTGACGCGGTGGTGCTGACGCACGCCCATCTGGACCATTGCGGGCGGCTGCCGCGCCTGGTGAAGGAAGGCTATGCCGGGCCGGTTTACTGCACGCCGGCCACCCGTGAGATCGCGGAAATCATCATGCTCGATTCCGCGCGGTTGCAGGTGGAAGATATCAAGTTCAAGCAGAAACGCCATGAACGCGAAGGCCGGGTCAGCCCGTATCCCTATGAGCCGCTTTATGATGTCGCCGACGCTGAAAAGGCCATCGGCCTATTGCGCGAGGCGCCGTACCGCCGGCCGGTGGGAATCGCGCCGGGCGTCACCGCCGAGTTTTACGAGGCCGGTCATATTTTCGGCTCCGCGTTCCTGCGCATTGAACTGCGCGACACGGACGGCGCGGCGCGCAGCGTGCTGATGTCCGGCGATATGGGCCGGAAAAATCTTCCCATCCAGCGCGACCCGGACGCCGCGATTGACGCCGATTACATCCAGATAGAGTCAACCTATGGCGACCGGCGGCATGGCGATCCAACGGATATCCCCGGCAAATTGGCGGAGGTCATCAACGACACCGTCGCACGCGGCGGCAACATCGTGATACCCAGTTTTGCCGTGGAACGCACGCAGGAACTGTTGTATTTCCTGGGAAAGCTGATCCAGGAAGACCGCATACCGCACCTGCAGATTTTTGTGGACAGCCCCATGGCCATCAGCGTCACCGAGGTGTTCAAACGCCATCCCGAACTGTTCGACCGTGATACCAGGGCTTTGCTGCAGGGGGGGCAACTGATGGAGCATTTTCCCAATCTGCACCTGACCCGGACAACGGCGGAATCGAAGTCCATCAACCGCATCCGCGGTTCGGCCATCATTATCGCCGGGTCGGGCATGTGCACCGGCGGCCGCATCAAGCACCATCTCAAAACCAACCTGCCGCGCGCGGAGAGCACCATTCTCTTTGTCGGTTACCAGGCGCATGGAACGCTGGGCCGCATTATCCTGGATGGCGCCCAAAAGATACGCCTGTTCGGCGAAACGCTGGATGTCCAGGCGCGCGTTACCCGCATTGAGGGATTTTCCGCGCATGCGGACCGCGATGAATTGCTGGAGTGGCTGGGAGGGGTGCAGCAGGCGCCGCGCCGGGTGTTCATCACCCACGGCGAGGAAGACGCCGCCCGGGCCTTCGCCGCCGCACTTAAGCAAGCCCGCGGCTGGCCCGCCGCCATTCCGGAATACGGCGACGCCTTCAATCTTTAGACTGATGATTGCGCGCTGCAGGCGCAAGCGGTTATTGCTTTTCACTCCGCGTTCCCGCATCAGTGGCGGCTCCCCAGCCGAATTCTGTCCGCTTTGCGCCCGTCCCTGAAATCCGGGCTATAAATTGCTTGACAGATGCCAGGTTCCGGTTCAATATCCGACTGCTGGAGGAGTTTGGCCGGAGTGGCGGCTTTCCATGCAAAAATCAATGTTTATAAGGAGCAGGGACAACCATGAAACCGCGTTGTTGGACGGCGTGGTCGGCGGCATTGCTGGCGTTTTGGTTGACGGCGGTTAATGCCGGCGCGATTTTGTACCGTTCTTTTGCGGGCGATCCTCCCGCGGCTTTGCCGCCTTTGGAGTTTTACGGCGGCGTGGTGGTGGTGAAATTTCACAACGGCTTGCCGGTCAGCCGGTCCGCGGAAACCGGGCGGTTCTTCCAATCGCCCGCCGCGGCGCAGGACGAAGCGCTGGCCGGCTTGCGCGCCATGCTGGCGGCCGCCGGCGCTGCTGACCCGCGGCCGACTTTTACGCGCGCGCCGGACGTGCTCCGCGGCGAGGGCTTCTCGGCCAAACGCGGCAGCGGCGGGGATTTGCCGGATCTGACGCTTTTTTTTGACATCCCCGTCCCGGATTACCATGCCGCCGCCGCCTTGTTGAACGCTCTGCGGACTAACGCCCTGGTGGAAACCGCCTATGCCCGTTCGCGCCCTTTGCCGCCGCCGACGCCGGACCTTTCGACCAACCAGATTTACCTGGGGCCGGCGGCCACCAACGGCTACGATGTAAAATATGCCTGGGGCAAGCCCGGCGGCAACGGCTCGCAGGCGCGTCTGATTGACATAGAATACGATTGGACTTTCAACCATGAAGACTTCCCGTTAAGCGCTACTAATTTGCTTTGGGGCGACCTTTATACCAATTACGGTCCCGACCATGGGACCGCCAGCATCGGCATCAGCGGCGCCCTGAGCAACGGGTTCGGCATGCACGGGATTATTCATCAGGGTTCCGTCAGCATGATCAGCTCCGTTTCCACCGGGTTCTGGGTCATTGCCGACGCCATCAACCAGGCTGTGGCGCACACCGCGCCCGGGGATGTCATCCTGCTGGAGCAGCAGGAATGGAGCGTTACCTTCACCAATTACTGTCCCGTGGAAATGCGGTCCGACATATTCAGCGCAATCGCCAATGCCACCGCCCTGGACCGGATCGTCATCGAGCCGGCAGGCAATGGTAATCTGGATTTGGATCAAGCCGGCTGGGGTGGCATTTTTCAACGCGCCGTGCGCGACTCCGGGGCCATCATGGTCGGCGCCGGCGAGAGCACCAACCGGTCGCGTTGCAGCTTCTCGTGCTACGGTTCCCGGCTGGATATCCAGGGCTGGGGGGATTGGAGCGTCGCCACGCTGGCGTACGGCGATTTGTACGGGTCTTCCGTGACCGATAATTATACCGCGGCGTTTTCCGGCACCTCCAGCGGCAGCGCGCTTTCGGCTGCGATTGCCGCCGCGGTGCAGAGTTATGCGCGGGTCAATTACGGTTTTTACCTGCCGCCGCTGATGCTGCGGTCCAACCTGGTGCAAAGCGGTTACGCCCAGACCTTCGGCCTTGCGGGCAATATCGGTCCGCTGCCCAATCTCAGCAATGCGCTGGCCGGCGTGGACCGGCTGGCAATGGTACGGCCATGGGACGGCCTGTCGGCCCAGGGCGCATATGGCGGTCCGTTCAGTCCTACCCAGAAAATATACATGCTGACCAACGCCACCCCGGGTATTGCCGTCTGGACGGTAAGCAATGTTCCTGCCTGGCTGGCAGTCAGCACCAACTTGGTGGTATTGCCGCCCTGGTCCGGCACCCAGGTGGTGGCGGCGATTGGAGTATCGGCCTCGGCCATGCCCGCCGGCCAGTACTCCCAAAT
Organism: uncultured Verrucomicrobiota bacterium; assembly: GCA_964463985.1. Classification (GTDB taxonomy): domain Bacteria; phylum Verrucomicrobiota; class Kiritimatiellia; order JAAZAB01; family JAAZAB01; genus JAXGPF01. Next base: position 12,348 of record CAYXEK010000034.1, on the reverse strand, counting down.
CGTTGTGTTTTCGAATGTGACGTCGGGGACGACCCATTTCCGCGCGATGGCCCTGAACATTGACCGGGCCGGCCAGACCATTCAATTTTCCAATCCCGGCCCGCAATGGATAACCAATCAACTCAATCTGAGCGCCAGCGCGTCTTCGGGCAATCCGGTGTCGTTTACGCTCGGGGGCGGCCCCGCTTTTTTCATCGGTCCGACCACCCTGGCGTTTTCCGGAACGGGCCAGGTTGCGGTGATCGCCGGCCAGGCGGGCGATGCCAACTGGTTGCCCGCGCCGAATGTCAGCAATGCTTTCGAAGTCTACAAATTGCCGCAGGCGCCGCTGGCATTCAGTCCAACCAGCCCGCAGACATACAATACCACCAATGCGCTGGCGGCCACGGGGGGCACCGCTGGCGGCGCGGTCGCTTTTGCCGTCCAGTCCGGCCCCGGCCAGATTGTCGGCGGCTCCAACCTCTGGATTACCGGCGGCGTCGGCACGGTGGCGGTGGCGGCGGTCAAAGCCGGCGACCCGATTTATGCCGACGTTTCCGCCACGGGTTATGTCGTTGCGGCGAAAGCTGTTCAAACCATCAGCTTCCCGGCAGTGCCGGCGCAGACGGTGACCAGCCAGGTGGCCATGTCAGCCACGGCATCTTCCGGGTTGCCGGTATTCTTCACGGTGGTGTCCGGTCCGGGCGAACTCTCGGCCGCCAATGTGCTTTCTTTCAGTGGTACGGGCATGGTCGTGGTGGCGGCGAACCAGCCGGGCGACAATAACTGGCTTGCCGCCCCGCAAGTATCCAACAGCATTGCGGTTACGGGATCTCCGCCGGAGCCCCCGGCCGGCGTTGCCGCCAGCGACGGCGTATACCCGGACAAGGTGCGCGTGAGTTGGGCCTACGCGGCCGGCGCGGCTTCGTATGAAGTCTGGCGGAATACCACGCGCGACGTCAGCGTGGCGGTGAAAATCGGGCAGGCTGTCCTCGAATGGTACGATGATTCGACCGCTCTTAACCAGACGACTTATTATTACTGGATCAAGGCGCTGAACCTTGCCGGCGCCAGCGCGTTCAGCGTGCTCGATACCGGCTACCTGGCCGAAGTCGGTCCGCTGGTGAGCGTCAACGGCATGGCGGGCGATAATGTGAGCGTGCCGGCCGGCACGCCGATTGTCATTACCCTGGAAGTCATGAATTTGCCGGCAGCTTATCTGGGCTATAGCGTGGACTGGTGGGCGGCGGCTTATGCGCATACCGGCGAGTTATGGTATTACCTGGACGGCGCCCTGGCCTGGGTGCCGTTTGACGGAAATCCCGCCAACTGCCGGCCGGCGTACCAGGGCCCGCTTTACAACCTGCCGCCGGTGACAGTGGCGCAGGATTTGTTCCTGGCGCCCGGGGTGTACAATATCTGGTTCGCCGTGGATTATCCGATGGACGGCATCCTGCGGTTGGATGGCCCGATTATGCTTTCGCAATTGACCCTGACGGTGGAATAAATTACCGGTCCGTTATCAGCGATTGCGGCGCATTGTAATTGGATGTCTTGCGCCCGGCGCCACGCCGGCGCGCATTATGCTCCTGGCGGCCGCATCATTCAGTCAGTTCGCATTCGAATGTTTGCGGGAAAATGGCTGCGATTTTCCTTGTGTTTGCCCGGCCGCCGCAATAAATTCGATTGCACTTGGTCGTCCATAGACGGATATGGCGCAAATCATGGCTAACTGGTTAAAAACGGCCGGCGATTTTGATGTGAATTTCCGCCAGATGCATCCTGGCCAGCGGCGTCAGTGGATTGCCATGCGAAACGGGAAACGCTGCTGCGTATGTATCAGCTTGCTCATGGCCGGTGCGGCGGCCTTTGCCCGGCCGCTGCAGACGGCGCCCGTCAATCCCGAATTTGTTGAACACCTGGCGGCCGCTGAAGTAAAACCGGCGCCAGCCGCCCCCGGCGCCGGGCAGTCCTGCGGTTGGCTTCCTTCCCCGGTTAATCTAGCGCATCTGCCGGGACAGGCAATCCTGCCGGCGCCTGGAGTAAAAACGGCATTTGTTCCATCGTATGACCTTAGAATGCTTGGCAAAGTCACTTCCGTCAAGAACCAGGGCAGCTACGGGACGTGCTGGGCGCACGCCACGTTCGGCTCGATGGAATCCTGCCTGCTGACCGGCGAGACAAATGACTTCTCCGAGAATAACCTGGCGAATCTCCACGGATTTGATTTGGGGTTCAGTTCGGGAGGAAACGCTTTTATATCCATGGCGTATCTGGCGCGCTGGGGCGGCCCCATGGCGGAGTTCGATGACCCGTATCCCAACCCTGGCGGCAGCCCCGCCGGACTGACTGTCCGGAAACATGCGCAGCAAGTGCGGCTGATTCCCCCGCGAACAGGCCCCGCGGACAACGATCAGATCAAGCAAGCGCTCATGGATCACGGCGCTTTATACGTCAGTTACTATCACAATTACGCCTATTACAATTCCACCTATAAAAGTTACCTGTACACGGGGTCAAGCGTGGGCAACCACGCGGTCGCCATTGTAGGTTGGGATGATGATTTTGATAAGAACAAGTTTGTTTCAGTTCCCGCCGGCAACGGCGCCTTCATTGTGAAGAACAGTTGGGGCGCAACCTGGGGGGATAACGGCTACTTCTACGTGTCTTACCATGACACCAAATTTGCCGGCAGCGAAATATTTGCGTTCCTCAATGCCGAGTCAAACGCCAACTATGCGCGGATTTATCAATACGACCCGTTGGGATGGGTCGGCGACATCGGCGTTGGCGCAACCACCCTCTGGGGCGCCAATATTTTCACGGCGGCCGCGGGGGAAAGCCTTGAGGCGGTTGGGTTTTTTGCCAACAGCATCAATACCGGTTATGAAATTTACATCTACACCGGGATTGCGGCGGGTTCGCCCGGAAGCGGCGCATTGGCCGCCGTGCAAACAGGGACCAGTTCCTATCCCGGGTACCGCACCATCGCCCTGGATGCGCCGGCCGCGCTCGCGGCCGGGCAGCCTTTCTCAATCGTGCTCAAGTTGACGACTCCCGGATACAATTATCCCCAGCCCATTGAGTATGCCTATCCCGGGTTCAGCAGCTCGGCAACTGCTTCCGCGGGACAAAGCTACTACAGTTCTGATGGCAGCGCCTGGTACGACCTGGCCGCCAGCGAAGCCACCGCCAATTTCTGCATCAAAGGCTACGCCGGCATGGCGGACACTACGCAACCGACAGTGACGGTCAACCAGGCAATGGACCAGGCGGACCCGGCCAGCGCTTCGCCGATTAATTTTACCGTGCTGTTCAGCGAACCGGTGGCCGGCTTTGCAGCCGAAGATGTGACGCTGAGCGGGACAGCCGGGGCGGCCACGGCGGCGGTCACCGGCAACGGCGCTTCCTACAATGTGGCGGTGAGCGGGATGACGGGGAGCGGCACGGTGATTGCGGCCATCCCGGCCGGCAAGGCGCATGACGCGGCGGGGAATGCGAACGCGATGTCCGCCAGCACGGACAACACGGTTACATACGATGCGACACCGCCGGTGTTCAGCGCAATAGCGGCCAGTCCGGCGCTGGCCAAACAAGGCGAAACGGTGACGATCGCGTTCGCGGTGTCGGAAGCCCTGGCCTGGAATCCGGCGGTCGCGGTGAACGGCCATGCCGCCGGTTATGTTTCCAGGGCGGGCAACAATTACACGTACAGCTACACCATCCAGCCCTCGGACGCGGACGGCGACGCGGCGATCGCGATCGCGGGGATGGACCTGGCGGGCAATCCGGAGTCGGCGATCAACCACACGGCGCTGGATGTGTATACTCCGGTGGAGATCACTATCCATCCGCAATCACAGACGAACGATCCCGGCTCGTCGGCGAGTTTCACCGTGGCGGCTGCAGGAACGGCGCCATTGTTTTACCAGTGGCAGAAAAATGATTTTAATATTGATGCGGCCACCGGGGCGCAGTACCGGATTGATTCGATGGTTGCCGACGACGCGGGGCATTACCGCTGTCTGGTGGCCAACCTGGCTGGCACGGCCACCAGCGCGGCGGCAGTGCTCACCGTTAACGTTGTTCCGGCGCCATCTCCGCCTGCGATTGTTTCCGCCAGTGACGGAAAATATACCGGCATGGTGCATGTTTTTTGGAACATGGAAAGCGGAGCAACCGGTTACGAGATATGGCGCGGCACGAACGATGCGGCGGACGCCGCAACCATTCTGGGACACACGTCCGCAACCGGCTTCGACGACATGGAAGTGTCGGACGATGTGACTTATTACTACTGGATCAAGGCGGTGAACGCCGCCGGCGCGAGCGCGTTCAGCGCGCCGGACAGCGGTTACCCCGGGGTGGCCGGTCCGCTGGTGAGCGTCAACGGGCTGGTGGGGGACAACGTGCGTATTTCCGCCGGCGCGGCCGCCAGGATTGCCGTGGAAATGATGAGTTTGCCCGCCGAATATATCGGGTGCAATGTGGATTGGTGGGCGGTCGCCTGTGTTCATGCCGGCAATTCATGGTATTACCTGGACGGCGCCCTGGCCTGGGTGCCGTTCGACGGCAATCTTGCCAACTGCCGGCCGGCGTACCAGGGCCCGCTTTACAACCTGCCGCCGGTGACCGTGGCGCAGGACATGTTTTTGGCGCCCGGTCTGTACAACCTCTGGTTCGCCGTGGATTATCCGATGGACGGCATCCTGCGCCTCGATGGATCCATCCTGCTTTCGCGGGTGACGATGGCGGTGGAATAACCGCGGTTAAGCCCGGCGGAGCCAGCGCATGATGTTTTGGAGGTAACGGGCCGCAATCGGGTCGTCCGGCAGGCGGCGTGTGACTTCCAGTTGGGAAAACAGGATGATTCCGCGGCCCTGCTTGATTTCCATGACGGCGCCGTCGCGCAGATCGTTGTACGCGGATGCCAGCGTTTGCACCCCCGGCTGCGGAGTTATGGCGTATTCCGGCTTGCCGTAATGATTCCGGTTGCGGCTGATCCCGTCGCTTTGCTGCAGGTAACTGCGGATGATGATGCCGTCGCCGTTCCAATCGCGGAATAACGCTTGCGGCAGTCCGGCAAAAACGGGATGCGCCGGTTGTGCCAGCCAGACGAAATCATCGTAATCGTAGAAGGTGATGTTGTTGTCGCTGACTTCCCGCAGCAGACATAGGCGCGCGCCGGCTAGCGGTGTTAAGTCTAAAGCCTCCGGAGCTGCCGGATGAAACGGCGCGTCTTGTTCCAGCACGGCCAGCCGCATCCCGCCGCGCAGGGCGGCCTGAACCGGCGCCGGATGGTCGAGCAGTGCCTGCAGGGAGCCAGGTCCCACCAGGAGCGGAGCTTGCGGATTAATCTGGCCTGCGGCGGCGATGGATTCAACCCGGATGCCGTCCGCCGCCAGAAATTCCGCCAGGGCGGGGTGCGATCCCAGCAATTGAAGCGCCGGGCGATGGCGATACCCCGGGAGACTGCGCAAGGGCGGCATGACATGCACGGTTTTAGGCGCGCTGCGAAGGGTGTAAATTGTTCCGTTTTCCGCAATGGAGCCGGACATGCTGATGGACAAGCGCATGGGTCGTCTCCGGCGGTCGGCGGGAATGTTGAGGATGGCTGTCTGGGTCCGGTGGGCATAGGACGGGATTTTCATATCCGGAAGCGTCACACGGCAAAGTTCGACGCCGGACGCGCTTCGCGCTATCACCGCGGCGTCCCGGCAGGTTATGGCGGAAAAACTGCGGCTGTCATTGATGATGAAAACTTGCAGTTTCAGCGGTTCGCCGGCGTTCAAGTAGCGCCGTTCCGGTTCAATGACGGCGATGACCGGCCGGATCACGGCGGCGATGGCGTGAAAGATTGGTTTCGGGCGAAGGCGTCCGGGCGAGCCCAGGTTGTGAAACCAGTTCAAAAGGCTGAAAGGCGCCAGGCCCGCAATACAGGTGTCCTTCCGGCGCAGCAGGCGGATTTGTTCGGTCAGAAAAACCGCCAATTCCTCCATGAAACTGGTGCAGACGCCCGGCAGCGCGCCGGGCGCCGGTTGGCCGACGCGTCTTTTGCGGATAGCTTGCTGGAAAAACACGTTGCGGTTGGATATGTAGGCGGCCAGGTATTCGTTGTAAATCAGGGCCGGTTCCCTGGCGGTGAATTTTTTCAGGCCGTTGCGGTCTTCCGGCGTCTGCGGCCGTCCGGAGCGGAAATGCACCCAGGGCGTCAACGGTTCGCGGGGATCCAGCCGGCGGATGGCCCGCCGGGTGGCGGCATACCAGCCGGGATAACCGTGGTGTGACGCCACATCGCCGCCGGCCTCGGCGGTCAAGGCATGGTTGTCGCAGATTACCGGGCGGGTAGGATCCAGGTGCTTGACCAATTCCGCGGCGGCGACAGCGTAATCGCGGAAACTGGGCAGGTGTCCCGAGGTAAAAGGGTAGGAGCATTCATTCCCCAGCGACCAGATTGCAATGCTCGGGTGATTGCGCCCAGTCCGCACCATTTCGCCCAGTTCCCGGTGGTATGTTTCGGGGCTGGCAACCTGGTGCATGGCGCCGGATTCCTGGACCGCCAGGATGCCTGCCGCATCACAGGCGTCCAGCCAGTGCCGGCTGGCCGGCGCGGTGTGAAAACGCGTGAAATTCATGCCGCCGCGTTTCATCCAGGCGATGAACTTGTGGATGTAAATGCGGTCATGCGGGACGTAAACATGCGGCGGGCAATCGCCGCCCAGCAGGAAATAAGGCTTCCCATTCAGCAGAAAACGGGTGCGATCCACCGTGAACGTGCGGAATCCCAGGCGGCCCGTCCAGCAATCCACCGCGCGGCCGTTTTGAATCAAACTTATTTGAATCTGGTAAAGGTAAGGCGCATGCGGCCACCAGGACGTGGGATTAATATCGGCAACTGACAGACGGATATGACCGGGCCGCTCTTCACGGACCGCGGCGGCGCAGGCCTGGACGAAAACCGCGCGCCCGGATTGATCGCGAATGTCCATGCTTAGCGCCAAGCCGCCGATGCCGTCCGAATTGTCAAGTTCAACGTCAATATCCAGGCGGTCCAACGCGGGCTGCAGGAAGACATCGGCAATATGCGCCTTCGGGAGTATGCACACGGCGACATCGTCGTAGATGCCTGCCATGTTGCCTTCCCCGGTAAGCGTTTCGGATTGCCGGCCGCAAACGCCGTTGACGAGTGTTTGGGGTTTGAACAAATCGAGGCCGGTAACGCGCGCCAGCAATTCATTGGCGCCCGGGCGCAACGCCCTGCCGGCATCCATCTGGAAAGGAGCAAAGGCGCCGGTGTGTTCGCCAATCCGCCGGCCATTCAGCCAGACTTCCGCCCGGGCGGCAACGCCGCCGAAATGAATTTCCGCGGTTTGATCGCGCCGGATGCGCCGGACATTAAAAACGCGGCGATACCAGGCGTAATGCGCCAGGCCTGGATGGCGGGGCGTGTAGGGCGGCTCCAGATACCCGCAATTGAATAACGTGCTTCCTCCAAACCGCATCCACCCATCCGCACGGTAATATGCCGGCACCCGGATGCCGCTCCAAACGGCGCGCCGCAGGTCGCGCGGAGTTCGCAGATCAATTCCCGCGCGTCCGCAGGGCAGAAAATCCCATTCGCCATTCAAATTGATGACGTCACGACATGCTGCTTGCTCAGACATATACCAGGATTTCCCATGAAAAATTCATCACCATCAATCTGAAACCGAATGCTATTTTATTCAGTGATTAAAATCAAGTATATATTAGGTATTATTCAGGTGTTATGTGTTCGCAAGACGCTAAAAATGATGTAAAACCTTGTAGTGTAAAATAATAGGCGGAATATAAATAAATATTGTTGACAATGCTGTAAAATTTCATATGGTGTTTACAGGTACATAAGCTTGGACGGAGGCTGTTGAATGAAATTGGTTTTGCGGTTATGCTTGGCGGCGGCCTTTTTTGGGATTAATGCGGCGGAATGTCAAGCCGCTGTGCGCGCGGCAGTTTTGTTTGATACGGAGCGCAGGGCAGCGGCCGAGCATCTGTGCGGCCTTTTTCCGAAGGGCGCATGCGAGCTGGTTGCGGTGCAGAATCTTGCCGATCCAGGCCGTTTGAGCGGGTTGGAAGTTGTGATTGGCGCTCCGGCGGGATTGCCGGAAAAAGCCTTGGCGGCCATGGGTGATTATGTTCAGGGCGGCGGATTGCTGGTGGTGGGCGGAGATTTTCTGAGGTACATTGACGTTGACCGGGATGGCGCATACAATTCTCAAATTGACCGGCGCGGAGCGGCGGAGGCGGTGCGGTTGACCGGCTGCACCCGGGACAGCTTTGGCGTTGTGGCGGCGCGTTTGCGCGTTTTGAATTGGACGCCGCCGCTGCGGGATTGGAAGATTGACGAATGGATTGATGCGGATCATCAACTTCCGGCCGGTATGCTGCGTTTGTCGGATGGCGCGGCGCCGCTGGTGGAAGGCGAATTCTGCGACCCTGAATTTTTCAAGACGCCGGAAAGCTTTTTTTATGATTATCATGGCTCGCGTTTCCGCGCCGGGTATCGCGCCAGCGTGGCGGCCTTTCAATCCGGCCGCGGCGTCGTGGTGAGCATAGCCCAGGATTTCATGTCCGCGCCGCTCTCGCCGGTCATGCAGAGCTTGTTGCGCGATGTGTGCAATCGCGCCGCCTGGCTGGCGTTCCAGGCCCGCGCTTTGGAATACGGCGATGTCGAGCCGTCTTACAAGGACGGCAATCTTGTGCCGAACGGCGATTTTGAGACCTTGTGCCGAACGCGCATCAGCAATCCGATCCCGAAAAACAACCTGCGCGGAGAAATCCTGATGCCTGCCGGCTGGTGGTTCAATTCCTGGAACGGCGAGTTTCAGGCCCGGGTTGTGCCCGAGCCGGACGGCGGACACGCGGCAGTCATCCAGACCGTAAAAGCGCATTCCGGAGGCGCCAACTGGGTAGTCTGGCTGGACCAGTTGCAACTGCGGCCGGGCGCCGTTTATCGCCTGGCCTTGCGGGCGCGGGCAACTCCCTCTTGCGCTGCCGGCGCATACCTTTCCATCACCCTTGCCGATGATACCCGCAAGAGCATTGAAGTCGAACTGGCGGACGGGAATGGCGCCTGGGCCATGGCGGAACAGACTTTTACACTGCCGGCGATTTGCCCGGCCCCGAAACGTGTCCGGCGCGGAGTCCGGCTGGGATTGCGCATGAGCGGTATCGGTGAAGCGCGGTTCGATGATGTTTCTTTGATGCGAGTGGAGGCTGGCATAAACGGGGAGGAACGATGAAATTGGCCTGGAGCGGGTTGCTGGTCGGGTGCCTGGCATGTGCGGCGGCGTGGAGCGGTGAAAAGGCGCTGGTGTTGCCGCTGCCGCGGAAGATGCTGGATCATGGCGACAGCTTGAGCGTGCCGACCAACGGCGCAGTCAGCATTGCCGATTGCGCCGGGGTGCGCCAGGCTGAAATCGCCGCCGGAGAATTTGAAAAATGCCTGCGGGGGTTAAGTTTCCATGGCAATATCCGCGCCGGCGCCGGGGCGGAGACGGATGCATTGCGGGTGATCCTGGCGCTGGCCGGCAGCCGCCATGAACTGGTCGCCCGGTTCCGATCTGAGAACGGCGCGCCGGAGGTCCCGGACCATCCCCAGGGATACCTGCTGCATTGCGGCGTCAAGCCGGCATGGCGCAACACGGTGCTGGTCCAGGGCGGGGGGCCGGCGGGCTTGCTGTACGGGGTGATGAGCCTGAATCAACTCTGCCGGGGAGATGCCTGCGCCGTCACGGTGGCGCGCGCGGACCTGGAGGATTATCCCTCTTTTGCCACGCGGATGCTGGCGGAGCTCCACATGCCGCGCAATCGGAAAATTGACACGTACAAGACCCCGGCGCAGAAAATCCAGGCCTGCAAGGATGCCATTGATTTCATGCTGGCGCGGAAAGTCAACGGGTTCCACCTTTACCGGGATATCCTCCCGGGTATCGGCCAGCAGGATGTCTTCCGCCTGGCGCCGGATGAACTGGCCGGCCTCGCCTGGCTGCGCGAAGTGACGGACTACGGCCGCGATCGCGGCATGCTGTTCCTGATGTACGTTTCCTCCGCCGTGGCCACGGAAGACGAGGCGCGGGACAACCCGCGCCTGCAGGGCTTGATGAATCTGCGCGGCAAGCTGTTTACCTGGTCGGATGACGAACTCCTGGAAAAACGCGCGCGCGAATTGGCGGAAATCGCGGAAGTCGTCGGCGTGGATATCATCAAGCTGCATTTTCCGGATACGGTGAATGAAAACTGGCCCAACCGTTCCGTGCTGGATCGAGAGCGGTTCGGCGACGACCGGCCCCGCGCCGATGCGCATGTGGCGCTGCTTTACCAGCGGGTTTTCCAGGAAATCAAGCCGGGCCTGCGGGCGGTCTGCTCAATCCATCCTTATACCGGTTATTACCTGCGTTTCCCGTATTTTGAGGATTACCTGCGCCGCTTCAGCGAGGCCGCGGCAGGGCAGGCGGTGATTTCCGCCCGGGAATACAATGCCCCGGAATTTCACCGGTTCAGCGAGTTGGTGGGCCATCAGATCATGTTCTGCCAGGAGCCCCACCGGCTGGTGCAGACGCGGGAAGGGCGGCTGGGGCTGGACCGGCCGCTGCAGACCACCAGTTACCGCTACCTGAAAAGCTTTTTGACCAACCCGGGCCAAAGCGAAATCTGGAACGTGTTCAACTACGATTGGGTTGATTTTGAACTCCTGAACACGTTTGCCTGGAATGCGGATGCGCCGGGGGCGCGCGGGGATTTTGTCTGGATTGACCGTAATTCGCCCCGGGACGGCGGGGGCGAACCGGAGTTTTTCGAAAAAACCATGGGTCCCATCTGCCGCCGGATTTTCGGCGCACAGGCAGCCGCCGGAATGCAACAGGTGTTTGCGCAGGGCATTAAAACCATGTTCCTGCTGCAACCGCTGGCCATGCGGGAGAATACCCGGAACACTTTGTCGTATGCCTTCGCGGGCGATCCGCCGGAAATTGATTATGACGGCGCCCTGCGCGACCAAATCCCGCGCCTGGCAGAGGCCGGCCGGATACTGGATGATCTGGCGCGGCGCCCGGAATGGTTTGCCGCGCCGCTGGCGCAGGATGAATTCGTGCGGGTGTACAAGGAAGTCAAATTGCTGTCCTGGCTGGCGCCGATTAATCTGAAAAAGTGGGAAATTGACGCGGCGCTGGAGGCCGGCGACCGGGAAACCGCCCGGCGGCTGGTGGCGGAAGGCCTGTCGCTGGTTGAGGAAGCGCGCGCGGGCCTGCCGCGCATGGCGCAGGCCCTGGCGGGATTCGGCAAGCTGGCTGACCGGCCGATCACCCGGGTGCCGGTTGGGCTGAACAGCGGCCATACCTGGCGGGATGAATATCTGGACAAATATTTCCGCGATGAGCTGCTGGCGCTGCAGCAGGGGATAGATAATTACAAAAAAATTTCACTGGCGCCGCTGGCGGAACCGGACCTGGCCCTGGTGCGGCAAGAAACCGTGCGCGCCGCGCGCGCCGGCGAGCCGCTTTCCATTGACGGCGAGTTGGTTGAAAACGTCTGGCAAAAGGCCGCCCGGCACCCCCTGGTGCGTTTGGTGGACGGCGGCGTTTATTACCCCCAGATGCGCGGCACGGCGCAGGTAGCCTGGGATGACGCCAATCTGTACGCGGCGATTATCTGCGAAGAATTGGACATTGATTCCATGGTGGGCACCACCGGCAGCCGGGATGCATATTTTTTCAATGATGATATCGTCGAAATCTTCATCCAGCCGCAGGCCGGCGGCCAGCATGGCCACCTGATGGCCAATGTGGCCAAGCGCATCTACGACGCCTTGCCCATGCAGCGTCCGCATGGCATCGAAAACCACACCGCCTGGAATCCGGCCTGGGAGGTGGGCGTGAAGATTGATTACGCCGCCAACCGGTGGATTGTCGAAGCCCGGATTCCGTTCGACGCTTTCACGGCGGAGGAATTCAAGGGCGCGGCGGCGCCCCCGCCGCCGGGCGCGGCCTGGCGGATCAACATCGGCCGGGAACGGCGCATGCAGGAGGCTTCCAGCATCGCGCCCTGCCGCAGTTTCCACGATACGGCGCAATATTTCACCTTGCAGTTTGAGGAGCCATAACCGTTTGTCATGGTTATATGGTTCCTCGCCGGAATATGTGGATTGAATGGGAGAATTCACCACGGAGACACGGAGGCACGGAGAGGAATGGCATGGCGCGTTGCATGCCAAGCTCCGGTGCTCTCCCGGAATGAGTGTTGCGCGAATTTGGCGCAGGGCGATCATGCCATCCTGGCCTGAATGGATTAGATCTAATGATCGCCCTGTGCCAAATTCGCGCAACGCCTCCA
>CAYXEK010000033.1:0-36607 GCA_964463985.1 uncultured Verrucomicrobiota bacterium | reverse complement strand
GGCTCAGCACAGCTTCGCCCTCCAATATGAAATCGAAATTTTGAAATTTCCAATCACAAATGGAGGGCGAACCTATGGTGATCCGTATGTAGGAGCGGCGTTACACGCTGCGATCACCGGAAAAACGACAATGGGCAGGGCGAGCCGCCGGCATGAGCAGAGCGGCTCCGCCGGAGGCGTCGCCCTACCTTCTGCATCAAGAGCCACCTTGTTTTTGCGAGCTTGATCCGTGAACGCGAAATTTTATATGGATCAATATAAAAATATTTTATTGGCGGTTTGTCTGTTGGCGTATGTTGCGGCCTCCCCGGCCGCCATACAATATGACGCGGCGGCCAACCGGCTATGGATTACAGATTATCCGGCCGCCATGCCGTGCACGCCGGCGCGGCTGGCGGAAGCCGACGGGGAATTCGGCTGGAATGTCGTCCAATACGATACGGAACTGGCAGCCTGGCGGATCAACGCCGATTTATGCATCGGCACGGATGACGGTTCGGACACCTTTGTGCAGTTTGGTTCATCCAATACTCCCCGCGAGGCGGTGATCCTGGACGCCAACCTGTTTGTCTGCCCGTCCGGAACGAATGCCGTTACGGGCCAGCCGGGCGTCAACCGGCTGACTCTGGGCTGTGCCGACAACACCAACATATCCGCCGTCATAAAGATTGCATGCGAAAAAGGGAGAGAACACAGCGTCTATATCGGGGTCAATCCGCTCAATCCCCAGATTTACAAGGGCCGTCCGATTGCGCGGCCGGCCTATTCCGGGGAATTGCACATGTTCAACAGCAGGATCACCGCCATGATTCAGGACGCCAACCATGCCATGGGCAATGCGTCATATGGCAATAATAATGTGTTCCTTGCCGGCAGCAGCATCCGGCTGCATAACAGCGAAATATCCTGGTGCAAGGGTTGCCTGGCCCACGGCCTGGTGGCCTACCTGGGCTTGCGGATGGAAAACACCGTGTTTGCCCACGGCCGGACCGCCCTGGCGCGCTACAAGGAAACCGCCTCCAAAAACAACCTGATCACCGGCTGCACTTTCCGCGATTGCGGGATTGCGCTTGAATCCATTAATTCTTTGGCGGTCCTTTCCGGCTGCCGGTTTGAAAACAACCGGCGCAATTGGAAAATGGACAATTGCCGCGAACTGGTCTTGATTGATTGCGACATTCGACCGCCCGATGAGCCGGATATATACGGCGTATCCGCTTACGCGGCTAAAAACGGGTGGCAACCCAAAGTCGTGATTAAACGCCATGTGCCGGTGCTGGTTCAGGATAAAGACGGATTGCCGATAAACGGTGCGATGATTAAAATTATTGATCGGGCCGATAAACAAGCTATTACGGTTGCCACGGGGAAAGATGGAGTTGCGGAAGTATTGCTCCTGGAGCGGACGGAGCAGGCCGTGGCCGGAGCGGATAAACTGGAGATCACGGAATGCAATTATGACGTTTTTGCGGGCAAGGAAGGATATTCCGCGGCTGGGCGGCGTGATTTCCGGCCCTGGTCGGACAGGGGAGATGTGATTATTGTGTTGGAATAAAAGTCCTCTGTTTCCGGTTCGGCCTGAAATTGCGGCATGCGCGCTGCGATAGGCGGAAAATAATCATGATTACGCAAAAATTGCGGATTGTTTTGGTTGCTGGATTATTGCTCTGCCGTCAACCGGCATCGGCGGATGCTATGCAAGTTCCGCAATGTTCCCTGCCGCCGGTGATTGACGGCATGCTGGATGACGCGTGCTGGAGCAATGCCCTGCCGCTAAAAGGATTTAAGCAGGTGGTGATTGGAAACCCGGAAACCGATCAAGGCGCGCATGCCGCGTATTTGACCGCGGGCTCGGAATGGCTTTATGTGGGAGTCAAGGTGGCGCATGCTGATCCGGCGGCCATCCAGCCGGTGGCCACCCGGCATGGCGAGCGCATTCAGGGCGAAAATTGCGTGAAATTTTCCTTCGCGCCGGGCGAAAAGGTTGATGACTATTTCCATTTCCGCCTGAGCGCCGGCAATGTGCGCGATGAAATGCGATCCAGCGACAAACGATGGCGGATTCCCTGGCGTTCCGCCACCAGGATCACGGAGGAGGGCTGGCAGGCCGAGATGGCTTTTCCTCTGGCGCCGATCGCCGGCTGGCCGGTAATAAAAAAGGCGCGCATGAACGTCATGGTTGTCTCGGTGTTACCGGAACCAAAGGCCGCCGGCGATGCGGAGATTGTGATGCGGCGCATAATGACCAGTTGGGGGCCGCAGACAGGCACCAGCTCGTTTTTACCGGCGCAGGTGTTCGATTTCGGCGGCTTGCGCCGGAATAAAACGTTCCTGCCTCTCATTGAGGATTGCCGGATCAAAGAATACCGGATCAAGGAAAACGGCCTGCAATGCCTGGTGAGTGTCAAAACGCGCGAACATGGTGGCGTGGACGGGGCCATGCAATTGGCGGCTCTGGCCGCCGGCACGGTCACATCCTCACGGCCGGTTGCATTCAACAGAGGCGCGGAGGGCCAGGCATCAATTGCCGTGCCCGTATCCGGGACGGATAATGCTCAATTTAAGATCTGTTTGATTCATCCGGCTACCGGCGAATCTTGGCAGGATATTGTCATGGATACGCGGTCCGATCCCGCACAGGGGATATTGACGGCGTTTGCCGAATATAATTATTACACGGCCGAAAGCAATGCCAATGTAGTGTGCCAGGTGCGCGTGGCGGAACCGGATAAGTTTTCCTTGCGCCTGGCGGCCCTGGATGCTGGCGGCAAATGTCTGGCCGGCAATAGAACGGTTTTGCCGGAAACGGATTTGTTGATTCCCCTGGCGGGGTTGAAGGCCGGCCGGCAGACCGTCAGAATTGAATTGCGGACAAAAAACGATGTGCTTTTGGCGGCGCGTGAAGCGGAAATTATCCGTCGCGATCCGTATCAGGGACATGAAGTTAAAATTGATCATCGCCGCAGGATTGTGCGGGTAAATGGGCGCCCGTTTTTCCCGCTTGGGTTCTGGTACATGGGCAGCCCGTCGGGACTGGAGGAGTTGGGGCAGGCCGGTTTCAATGCCGTCCAACGCGGCGGATCGGCCGGGGCGATTGACTTGATGCGAAAATTCATGGATGAAGCGCAGGCCCACAACCTGATGGTTGTTCCATCCCTGGAAAACATGGGCGCCCGCCATGAAAGCGGCCAATCTTCGATGATTTGTCATGTCAAGTGCCAGATGATCTACAGCGCGCAGCGCGGCGATTCGACTTATGAGGAGCGATCCAGAAATTTTAAAGAAGCATTTGAACGCGATTTGCCGGCCATCCTGGCGGGTGTAAAAACCTTGAGGGATCATCCGGCTTTACTGGCCTGGTATACCTTTGACGAGCCGGCCAACAGGAATTATTTTGCCCTCTATCAGCAGGGGCGCGAATTGACCCGGCGCGTCAATGAAACGGATGGATATCACCCGGTATACATGCAGGGCATGCAGGGAATCAAAACCGCGGGTGAAGACACGGATTGGTGCGACATCATGGGGCATGACCCCTACTGGGTGCCGGCGCGGCGGGAAAAATCACAGATTGATTATGTTGCCTGGCTGACGCGCCGCATGCGGCAACTGGGCGATGAAGAACGCAAGCCGATCTGGATGATTTTGATTGCCGAACGGATTGCCGCCTCATACAAACGGTATGTCAATGCGCGCGAACAGCGTTGCCAGACTTACCTGGCGTTGATTGCCGGCGCGCGGGGAATTATTTATTATCACTGGCCGATCCGGTTTCAAGCCAATTGGAAGGAATTTTGCCGCCTGGCGCGGGAGATCAAGGAACTCTCCCCGGCGCTGCTGGGCGCAGAAGCGCCGCAAAACATCGTGGTTGAAAACGCGCCGGATGCAAAGCACGGCGGCGATTTGCCGGCGGCATTGTTCCGCTATCCGGACGGGCGTTATGTTCTGCTGTGCGTCAATTATCATAATTATCCGCTGGAGGTGGCATGGCAAATTGCCGATCCGGAAATTCCCGTCCGGGTGTCGGAATATTTTGCCGGAAAGCCTTATCATGTCCGGGATGGCGGGTTCGACGACAGGTTGGAACCGTGGGGTACCCGGGCTTACCTGCTGGATATTCCGGAAAAAGCCGCTTTTGCAATCCGCGCGGCTGTAAACGCCCGGCAGGATGAAGCGGAAGAGGAAGAACCGGCATTGCTGTTTGGCGCTTCGCGGCCCGGCTTTAAAAACCTCAAACCCAATCCCAGCTTTGAAGAAGCCACCAATCCCGGCTGGCCGGATTATTACGATCCGCCATGGTTCCGTGATCCTTCCGAGCGCATCGGCTTGCCGGGATGCCCGTATCGGCTCGACCGCGAAAATCCGGCGGATGGCAAGGTGGCGCTGCGCATTGAAACGCGCGGCGGGTATGGCTTGCGGTTCCTGTTCCGCCGGCCGGGGCCGCTGACGCTCTCCATGGCTCTGCGCGCCAGGGCCGAAGGCGTCGGCGCCCAAATCTGTCCGGCGGGCGGGAAATCCGCGCGATTCAATTTGACGGATAAATGGCGGCGTTATAATCTCAAGTTGGCGGATGGGATCAGCGGGCAGGTGAATATAAATTTTGACCCTGAATCCGTGGTTTGGGTGGACGCCATTCAGATTGAGGCCGGGACGGAAATGACGGAGTTTGAGCCGTGAATTTTCGTAGCGGACTCCGAATAAAAAATCAGGGGAGGAAAACTTTGAGGAAATTATTAATTAACAACCTGTTTGCAGTCAGCTTGTGTTTTTCATTTTTATTGACAGTACAAGCCGGCGCCCAGACAACCTGGTATGTGGCGCCGTCGCCGGCCGGCGATGACGGCAATGCCGGCGACAGTTGGGGCGCGCCGTTTGCCACAATCAGCAATGCTCTGGCGGCTGCCGGCGGCGGCGGCGCCGGGTATGCCGTGTTCGTCTCCAACGGCACATATGACTTGACTGCGGAAATAGTCTTTACCCAGCACCTGACGTTGCGCAGTTGGAACAATGGCATCGTGGATCCGACCAATACAATCATCAACGGCAATCACCCCAATGCCACCAACCGCTGCATGTATGTCAATGGTAACCAGACCCTTACAGTGGTTGATGGTTTTACATTCTCCAACGGTTATGCGTCGGCGGATGACCGGCTGGGGCGCGGCGGCGGCGTTTACCAATTGACTTGCACGGTGACTAACTGCATTTTGACCCATAATATCGCGGTGAGCAATGGCGGCGGGATATTTGTCGGCAGCACCTTGTCGCGCCTGTTGAACAGTGTCATCCGCAACAATACTGCCTTGGCCGCCGGCGTAAATTCCCAGGGCGGCGGCGGCGCTTTTACCTTGAATAACGGCCTGATTGATTCCTGCCGTTTTATCAGCAACGCCGCCTGGGATGGCGGCGGAATGTTGACCCGTGAAGGCATGCTTGCGGCTTCAAATTGCGAGTTCATCGGCAATGAGGCCGCGCGTTATGGCGGCGGCGCCTATGCCTATTATGCCGGCACATTTATAGATTGCCGGTTTGAAAACAATACCGCGTCTTCCGGCGGCGGCGCCGCGCTTTACTTTGCCCGGGGCATCTTTTCAAATTGCGTGGCGGCCGGCAATTCCTCCCAAAATGGCGCCGGAGTGTATGTGGTGCGCGCCCGTTCAGGCAACTACAGTGTGCCGGTCGTGGATTGCCTGATCAGCAATAATACCGCGGACTATTATGGCGGCGGAGTATATTTTTCGGCCGCAAACATCGGCGAAACCAACCGCCTGCATAATTGCCGGATTATTGAGAATCATGCCGGCCAAGGCGGCGGCGTGTTTTATTCGGGCGGCACCAGCAATGCCTGGATCACCGGCTGCGATATCAGCGGCAATATTGCCGTCACCAACGGCGGCGGAATTTATGCGCTGCGCTGGGGTATTCTCGAAAACTGCACCATTGCGGGCAATGACGCGGGCGATGAGGGCGGTGGAATCTACTTTTCCAATTCCGACGCGATCACCAATTTGATGATAAACTGCATAGTTTACCGTAATACTGCCGGGGATACTTCATCCAACTGGTGGTATGCGGCGGCGGGCGGAGATGTTTTCAGCGTTTCAAATACCTGTGCTGCGCCGTCATTATCAGCCTATGGCGCGGGCAATATTGAAGATAACCCGTTGTTCATTGATCCGGCCGCCGGCAATCACCGCCTGCAATCCCGTTCGCCCGGCATCAATGCCGGCTTGTTCCGGGACTGGATGACAGGCGCAATTGATCTGGATGGCAATGCCCGCATCCGAAATTATTTCGTTGACATGGGCGCCTACGAGGGCTTGCTGGGCGGGACAATCTTCAGTGTGCGATGAGTAAAAATATGGGCTTTGGCCGTGAAATATGCAATAATAATGCCGGTATTCCCGGGCAGCGCGGCGCCAGCGCCGTCCTCTGGCGGATGAGTTAAAACGCGAGCCGCAGTCATTGAACGGCGGACGGATCAACAAGGATGAGAAGGAATGAAAATCTTAGAATGGAATATTTCGCGGTCGCTTGCCGGGCGCGGATTGCTGGCCGGCGCGTTGCTCTGGGGTGTGGGCGCCGCCTGGGCGCAGACGGTGCATGTGTCAACCGCCGGCAGCGACATTGACGGGGACGGCTCAATCGGCAATCCGTTCCTGACGATCAGCAACGGCGTGGCGCTTGCGCCAGCGGGCAGTACCGTGCTGGTGGCGGATGGGGTTTATACCCAGTTGGTGTATATTTACATCACCAACGCCATAGTCCTGCGCGGGATGAATGCGCCGACGGGAGCGGTCATTACGACCATGTATCCCGATCCGGCAAATTCAACCCGCTGTATCCGGGTGAACAATGCCGGCGCGGTGGTTGACGGCCTGACCGTGCAGAACGGGTATCCGCCCGGCAGCGACTATAGCGGACGCGGGGGCGGAATATATTTGCAGGCCGGGATCATCACCAATTGCCTCATCCGGCATTGCCATGCGAGGCTGGATGGCGGCGGCATTTATGCCACCGGCGCATATTCGATCGTCACCGATTGCCAGGTGGTCAGCAACGAGACATTATCGAGTTCAACCTGGGGCGGCGGCGGCGCGGCCGTCTGGTACGACGCGCAATTGCTGAACTCGCGGATTGCGACAAATGTGTCCATCAACGGGAACGGCGGCGGCGTGGATTGCCGGGGAAGCGTCATATCCAATTGCCACGTCCTGGATAACTGGATTACCGGCGCCAATATTTACGGCGGCGGCATCCGGGTCAGGTACGGCGGGAACGTCAGCGACTGCGTCATCAGCAACAATTATTCGGCCGTCCATGCCGGCGGCATATATTACAGCAACGCAACTTCAATGCTTGCCAATTGTACAATTACCTGCAACCGCGCCATTGTCGGCGGCGGGGGCGTGCTGGCCTTGAGCGGTTGCGAACTGCTGGTGACCAACTGCGTGATTGAAGGCAACCAGGCGAACTATGGCGCCGGAGTGGCGAACAACGTGAAAACCGTGATATATGCCGCGATTACGGTGACCCATTCCCGGGTGTCGGCCAACACCAATACCGGCGGCGAAGGCGGCGGCATGTTTTTCCAGGACAATCACGGGCTGGTGGAATACTGCGCAATCGTGTCGAACGTTGTGCCCGTGCAAAACCGGGGCGGCGGAATCTTTGTGCATAACAACTATTCCGCGGATGCCCATCTGACCGTGCGCAATTGCCTGATCGCCGGCAATCGGGGCAGCGGCAGCGCCAGTTACGGCGGCGGAGTTTACATCGGCACGGGCAAGGTGACCATGGCCTCCTGCACGATCGCCGACAACGAAAGCGTGCATGGCGGCGGCATTGCCGTGAGCAACGATATGCGGGAAGGCAACCTGGCGGCCTGGAACATTATCGCGGTGTCCAATCTCATGGACGGAGTCGGGCAGTCGGATTTGAGCCTGCCGGCGGACCACTTGACCAATGCCTTTTATTATTCATGCAGCCCCGGCCTGGCCAACACGGAACAGGGAAACATTACTGCCGCACCGGAATTTGCCGATTACGCCGCCGGCGACTACCGTCTGGCAGCGCAGTCGCCGGCGATCAATGCCGGAACCAACCAGGAGTGGATGACTGGCGCAACCGATCTGGATGGGCGCGTCCGTGTGGACCGGTTTTCCGGCAGGACGGACATGGGGTGTTACGAATACCTGTTGCGCGGGACGATATTTGTATTACAGTGATCAGCCGGCGGGGCGCCGCAGGGTCAGAGCGCCGGCCTGTGTCATCGCCGGTCATACGGCGGCATGAAAGGGAAAATCAGATTATGCCGGATTTATCGCCGAAAGAACGTGTTTTAATGTCCCTGGCGCATGCCGAGCCGGACCGGCCGCCGACGGGCGAGTGGGAGTTCGGCCGCGAAGTCGTTGAGCCGGTGCTGGGCCGGACCACTTACCGGAACGAATGGGCGATCCAACACGCGTTCTGGGACGGCCGGCGCGACCAGGTGATGGCCGACTGGAAAACCGGGCTGGTCAAGCTGACGGAATATTACCAGTGGGATGCCGTGCTGGTGCATAATGTCATCGGCCGCGGCACTCCCCTGGAGAAACCCGCCCCTCTGGGCGATAACCGCTGGCGGCTCGACAATGGCAGCATCCTCCAATATTCGCCCGAAACGGATGCTTTCATGATCGTCGAAAAGCCGGCCGCCCCGCCGCCGCTGCCCGCTCCGACTGCTCCGGTTTCGCCCGAGCCGACCGCTTCGGAACTGGAGGTGGTGCGGCATGTGGTGCGGGAACTTGGCCGGACGCATTACATTTTCAGCGCGCCGCTGATCGGGCATCCCCAGTTGCGTTACCCGGATGCCACGCGCAGCGAAGTGGAAAACTGGGTGGCGGTATTTGAGGATCCGGAAGCGGCGCGTGAGCGCCGGTTGAAAACCATGACCTCGTCGAACATGCGCCTGGGGATTGAAATCGCCAAACGCGAAGGGCTTGACGGGGTGGCCACTGGTTGTGATTACGGCTATAACGCCGGACCGTTTATTCCTCCCGAAATGTTCCGGATCGCGGTTTTCCCCGGGTTGAAGGCTTTCTGCGACCTGGCGCACGCGCAGGGGCTGACGGTGCTGCACCATTCGTGCGGCAAGAATGTGGCCCTGCTGGATCAGCTGGTCGAAGCCGGGGTGGATGTCTGGCAATCCATCCAGCCGGAAAATGACATTGCCGAAGTGAAAAAACGTTATGGCAAAAACCTGACGCTGTGGGGCGGCATGCCCGCCGATCTGCTGGTCACCGGCAATCCCGGGCAGGTGCGCGCCGCCGGCCGGCAGGCATTGCAGGACTGCGCGCCGGGCGGCGGATTCATTTACGGCACCTCGCACAGCGTCATGCCGGGCGCCAAACTTGAAAATTACCTTGCCATGCTGGACGTGTTGCGCGGTCGTTAATCCAGGCGCGGCCCATCAAGGGCGGAAGATGAAAAACAAAATGTTGACTATCGGCTACTGAAAACTGCTGCCGGAAGCCGCCTTGCAAAGCGCCTCATGAATTCTTTCCATTGCATTTGCATGGATGCCCTGCGGATGGCTATGCGCGCGTTATGCCTGATGGCGGCCGCGCCGGCGGCCGCCGGGGTGATCTATGACCGCGCCGCCAACACGCTGCAGGTGACCGGCTACCCGGAATCCAATCCCTGCCGCCCCGAAACACTGCTGCGGGTTGACCGGATGAACGGTTGGAACCTCGTGTCTTACCATCCCGATACCGGCGCCTACCGTGTCGCCGCCGGCTTGCAGATCGGGCGGAATGATGGCACCCATACGTATTTCCAGCTCGGCAGTTCCAATCGTCCCCACGAAACGCTGACGGTGTGCGGCAATGTGCTGGTTTATCCATTCCGGATCAAGGGCGAAAACCCCAGGGATGCGGCGCATTGCGTCAATCGCCTGACAATCGGCAGTCCGGCGGATTCAGCGATACAGGCGGTGTTGCAGATAGAGTCCGCTCCGGGCAAGCGGCACGGACTGTACGTCAAGGAGTCGCCGCCCTTGCCGGGCGGCGGCGGGAAATTTTCACGCCATGCAGCCCAGGGCGGCCAGTTGCATGTTTACAACAGCCGGATCACGGCGGCGCGGGAAGATGTCAGACATGCGTTTGCAGGTGGGTATCTCTACGGCGAGTCCGTCATCTTCAGCAATGCCACCATGGCGTGGTTTAACGGCGTGGCGGCTTTCGGGTTGCAGCGTGACAGCGCCATTGTTACGCATACCCTGTTCGCGCATGGCGGCGCGGCCATGATCAATTACGGGTGGACCGCGCAATCCTGTGTGTTCCGCGATTTGCAGGCCGCCGTGCGCGACTGGGGCGGCCCCATCCAGGCCGAGCTGCGCGATTGCGTGTTCGAAGGTAACCGGCTGAACGTGCGGCTGACCATCGCCGGCAGCGTGGTCAATGCCGTGGATTGCGAATTCGGCCCCGCGGAACTGCCGGATTTGATCCGCTATGAACGCCGGACCCGGGAAAGCCGGGGGGCGCCGGTCCTGGTGTCGCACCGGCATGTCCGGATTGCCGCGTCGGATCAAAATGGTTGCCCGGTGGCCGGCGCCAGGGTGGTTTGCCGGGCGCTGGCGGATGACAATGATCTGAACGCCATTACGCGTTGGCAGGGCTTGACCGATGCCGCCGGCATGACTCCCGGACGCGGCATGGATAATGCGGTTTTGCTGGCCGAATACCGCATGCGCGCCGCAGCCGACACCAATGCGCCGCCGGCAAGGACGGATTTCGAATATGAAATTAACGTGCAGGCGGATGGATTTGCACCGGTGGCGCCGAAACTTTTTAAGCCGGTTTCGTCCTGGATGAAGGTGAATATGAGATTGGTTAAAAAAAATGGGGATGCCGGAAAATTTAACCACGGAGGGCACGAAGAAAAAGATGACCAATAATAATCGAATTAAAACAATAACTGGATTTGCCGGTTGGGTTGCCATGTCTAACATGGCCTTGGCGGCGGAGGCTGTGCCGGATAAACAGCCGGAATACCAGGTTTACAAAGCATCCACGCCTATTGTCATTGACGGTCAATTCGACGATCAGGCCTGGCAGGATGCCGAACCTTCGCCGGTGTTCGCTGATATTACCGACGGTTCCCCGGCGCGCTACCCGGTCCAGGCCCGGATGATGTGGGATGACAAATACTTGTATTTTGCGCTTTCCGCCGGCGATCCGGATGTCTGGGCCGCCAAGATCGTCCGGGACGATCCCATGGGATTGAAAATTGAAGGTTGGCAAACTCCCGGCAAGCGCAAACAGGCCTATACCGAAAGTTTTTTCAAGATTTATCTCGCGCCGGACGGCATCGGCCGGCGTTACACGGAAACCCACATCAACCCGTTGGGGAAAATATGCGACAAGTGGCACAAATCGCCCTGGCGCAAGGAAGTCAGCGACCGCATCGGAGCCAAGCATTTTGAAAAACCGGACGTGCCGGAATGGAATTGTGACGGGATGCGGCAGGCCGTTGCCGTGCGGGGCACGCTTAACGATCAATACGACATAGATGACGGCTGGCAGGCGGAAATTGCCATCCCCTTCACCGAACTTGCGCACCTGACGGAGGGCCGGAATTATCCGCCGCGGCCCGGCGACCGGTGGCTGGCTCATCTGGGTCGCCGTTACGCCGCGCGCGGCGGCGAAGCCAGTTACTGGACATGGCCGGTCATCGGCGTCCGCGATTGCCATAATCCGGACAGGTGGGGCGGGCTTATTTTCCGGGCTGAAAGGACTTTCGCGCAAACGGCAAAAACCGCCCATCTCCCGAAACCGCAATTTGCCTGGCGCGCCATGTGGGCGCGCCATAAGGACATGCTGACGCTGGAATCCATCAGCAATCTGGTGAACACGCTCGAAAAAATGCACATCAACGCCGTCATTGCATCCGCTTCCGCCTGGAGCGGGACGGTCTGTTATGACAGCGAATTTTATCCCAAACCCAAAGGCGTAACCATTGATCCCCTGGGCGAACTGATCCGCGCCGCGCGGTCGAAAAACATCCAGGTTTATGCCTGGACGATTAATCTGCGGGCGATGGACAAGCAATATATCAGGCAACATCCCGAACTGGCGCAGCAAATCCAGCCCTGGGAAGAACAATCAATCAAAATGCCGCGCGCTACTCCCGACCGTGTCAATGCCCATCCCGGCGATTGGCTGTGCCCCGACCGCGGTCTGGACCCGGAAGAAGCCAGGTTTTTGACCGAACTGGCGTCCAGGTACGACCTGGATGGGATTGGGCTGGATTACCTGGGCTACCGGAATTACTACGCCTGTTTCTGCGATTACTCGCGCGCGCAGCGCCTGCAATTCGCCGAAGCCCACCCGGAAATGGACGCAAAGGAAGTGTTAGCCAAATATTCCGAGGAACGGCTGGTGGAATGGACCAGGCAGACGCGTGAATTGCTGTTGAAAATCAAGCCTGATTTAAAGCTGGCGATCCATATCTATCCGGACTTTGATTTGAATCCATTGTATCCATCGAAATTGCACGTGGATTACTGCGGGCAGACGGTGGCCTGGTTTTACAAGCCGTTCTGGTCCTACGGCAAAATCCTCGATTTGTGTGAAGCATATCAGGCCGAATCGGGCAAGCACCATGCCTTCAATCGGTTTGTCCCGTTTGTTGGCGTATACGGCGGCGACAAGTTGAAGACACCCGAGCGGTTGCGGCGGGAAATCAGGATCGCCGGGTCGGTGGGGGCGCAGGGCATTATGCTGGCGTTTTTCGAAACCTTCAGGGAGCATCCGGAGTTGATTGAAGTGGTTAAGGAGGAATTTGCGCCATGCAACGAATGAACATCATCATTGCCGCCGCCTTGATCTGCTGCGCCGTTCGCGCGGAAGATATACCATCCATAACCATCCCTGAATGCCCGATGCCGCCGGCGATTGACGGCGTATTAACTGATGATTGCTGGAAGGATGCGGCGGAGCTTGCACACTGGTTCATTGTGGGCGATGACGGTCCCGTTGGCGATACCAACTCCCACCAGGCATGGGCGGCCATGGATGCGCAATGGCTTTACATTGCCTTCAAGGTGTCGCATCCGTATCCCGGCAGCATAACGCCGCAAGTTGACGGGCGCGACGGCCGGGTGCAATTCGAGGATTGCGTCAAGGTGCTCTTTGATCCGGGAACGGATTTCAATCCCTGGTACCATTTCCGCCTGAGCGCGGGCAATATCCAGTCGGACCAGAAAAATTCAAAATCGGGAGGCAGCGATCAGGCATGGGACATCCCCTGGCGCTCGGCGGCCAAAATTACGGATAGCGGCTGGCAGGCCGAACTGGCGTTGCCGTTGGCCATGATGCTGGATGCCGGGTCGCTGGACCTGGCGCGCGCCCGGCTGAACCTGATGATTCATTGCGTGATTCCGGTGTACGACCGGCTTAATGTCAAGGTGGATGAAAAGCGGATCATGTTCAGTTGGGCGCCCGTCCGACGCCGGTTCTGGTCCGATCCGGAAAAATTCGGACGGATTCTCAACCTTGCCGGACGCGAATTCAAGGCGCCGTTCCTGCCCGGCTTCCGGAACGCGCGGGTGGGCCCCTATTACCAGGCTGACGGCCAGTCGTTTTATGATGTTAGTCTCGAATTGTTTACGCGCGCCAGCCCGTCCGGCCGGGTGGAATTGGTTGTGATTGATCAGCCGGCCGGCGGCCCTCCCCGGGAACAAACGCAATTGACGGATTTGTTGGGCGACTCGATCATGCCGGTAAAAATGTCAATTCCTTTGCAATCCATGGGCAAGCGCGATGTGCGGATTGTTCTGCGACAGCCCGGCGGGGGTGAAATCTGGCAGTCGGATGCCGTGCGCGACACCGCCGCGCTGAATGTCTACGAGGCCTTCCTGGATCGGGCGTATTATACCGCCGAATCCAACGCCGTTGTGATCTGCCGGATCAACCTGCCGGAAACTGTTTTGCGGGAGATGGAATTGCGCGCTTTGGATGATGCGGGAAGCATATTATCTGCCATGCAAAATCCCGGCCGGCGCGCCCGGCTGGCAATTCCACTGGGGGCATTGCCGGCAGGACGGACCAAGCTGCTGGTGGAATTGCGCGACGGCCGGAACAGTTGCGTCGCCGGACAGGAATTAATCTGCATGAAACGGCCGCCCCGGCCGGGATGCGAAGTGAAAATCGACCTGGAACATCTGGGCGTGCTGCATAACGAAAAGGCGGTTTTCCCGATCGGCCTGTGGGGCGTGATGCTTGACGAAGATTACTTCCAGGCGATGTCCAATGCCGGTCTGAATACGATTATTCATTCGCCCACCCGCGAAGAACCGCCCTGGATCGGGAAATTGCTGCAGGCTGCCGCCGCGCACGGCATCCGGGTGGTGGCGCGCCCGGACAAGTTTGACCGCATGGCGCCCCTTCCGGACGCCGAAAAGGCACTGGGTCCGGAATTATTTGAGAAAATCAAGCGCCAGCCGGAATTCCGGTATGATCCGACCAATGGCGTGTTGTGGGGCATTCCTTCCAAGGAGTTGATCCTGCGCCCGGGCCTGTCCGGCGCCGGCGGACTGGGCAGCCAGAAAGCCACGTGGCTGTTCACCGAGACGGCGCGGGGCAATCTGCCGGCCTATCGCGAAGTCGCCCGGCATGCCATGCAACATTCAAACCTGCTGGCGTATTTTATCTACGATGAGCCGATCATACCCCTGCTGGGCCAGGATGTCGCCGGGCAATTTATTCAAAAGGCCTTGAACGAGACGGACGGCTATCATCCCTTGCTTTACGTTTACGGCGGAGGCGTGCCGGACGTGCCGCAGGCGACCTCATTTCTCGATATCCTGTGCGTAGATTGCTACCTGAGCACCGGCGGCGGTTCCAATTACGGCCTGCAATGGCTGGCGAAACAGACCTTTTTGATAAACCAGCGCTGCCAGGCGGACAAAAAAGTGTTCTGGCTTTTGCTGATGGCCGAGCGCATTTACATGACCCACAAACGGTTGTGCTGCCGGCGGAACAGCGCTGCCAGACCTACCTGGGCCTGATCAACGGCGCCCGCGGCATGTTTTATTTCAATTGTCCCGTGTTTACCGGGTTGATGTGGGAGACCCTCAGCCGGCTGGCGCACGAAATGCAGGACTTGGCGCCGGCGCTCATGCGCGATTCCGCGGCCGGCGCTATCCAGTACTCGCCGGGTGAATTTGACATCGGCAAGGGCATGGTTCCTGACGTGTTGATGAACTTTTTCCGTTTCCCCGACGGCCGCTGCCTGCTGCTGGCCGTCAATATCGCCAATTATCCCGTCACCGCAACTTTCGCCGGCCGGGCGCTGGACGGTCCCGACAAGATTGATCGTTTGTTCGTGGAGGGGCAACTGGCGGTGGCCGATGGCAGGGTAACCGAAAAACTCGAACCGCTGGCCACCCGCGCGTATGTTTGGCGCGATGCCGCATCATCGCCGGAGGGCAGGGCGCAATCTCACGCCCTGAGCACCGTCGAAGGGCCGAGCGCGCCGCCGGGAATCGCCGAGGGTGGGGCGAACTCTCCGAATGAGCCATCTGAAATTTCCGGGGGTAGGGCGAACTCTCCGAGTGAGCCGTCTGGAATCCCTGCAGCAGTGTCAGGCGCACCGCCGGGCATGTCGCCGCCGTCTGAACATGTCCGATCTGACTGGCAGGTGGAAATGACACCGCATCCGGAGGAGGCATTGACGGAAGCTCCGCTGGTGTCCCGGTTCACGGGCAGGAAAAACATGATTGCCAACCCCAGTTTTGAGGATAGCACGTTTCCCGGCTGGCCGGATTATTACATCCCGGTGCGTTACGGGCGCGCGGAAATGGAAAGGCGTTACCTTTTGGATACAACCGAGCGGGTTCACGGCAAACAATCCCTGAAAATCATGGCCCCCAGGGGGGATTATGCCGGGCTGGCAATCAGCCAGGGTGAATATGTTGACCCTTATAACGGCGATCCGGACATTGACTATCTTTTTTCCGCCTGGATCAAGGCCGACCGGCCCGGCGTGAAATTTCAAATCAAAAGCGGCAATTTGAACGAGACGGTAAAATTGTCCGCGGACTGGAAAAGGTATTCCTGGCGCATCCGCATGCCGACGCGCATCTGGTTTTCCGTGACGCCGCTGGGCGGCTTATCGGCGTCTGTCTGGCTGGACGCCTTGCAACTGGAAAAAAGCGAGGAACCGACGGAATTTGAACCGTAAAAATGCAAGCCTTGCTTGATCTGAAACTCAAGCAACTCCGAAATGGCAGAATCATTTATGGCAGAACAATTTATTTGAGCCTATGTTATTGATATTCTTTTCCGGCAATGGTTCTGCCGTTAAATGGTGTTCTTGCTCAAAAATCAAAACGATAAGATTGTCCGGATGAAACAGGCGGGTTCGCCCGCCATCTGACAAATAATTTGGAGGGCGAAGCTGTGCTGAGTCGTTTTGATCTGCGGGGGTGTGCATACGGCTCACCAGAGGTTCGCCCTCCATGGGAATGTATAGTCATGGAATTAATTTTGGAGCGCATTCCGCCGCGGAGCGGGATAAAAGCGCTCGCCTCGCCAATAATCTGCGAGCCAAAACAGAACCATGCGGGCCGGGCGTGCCGAATGTGCAATGATTTCGCGTGTATATGCCAAAACCAAGCGCAATATTTTAAAAGGATGCGGTTATGCTGATGAGAAATATTCGGAAGCAGAAAATCTCGAACAATTTCGCGTTTGTCGGCGAGTATTTCACCAATTACCAATTTTCCGGCAAAAGGCGGGAGGACAAAGCCAACTCCCGGGAATTGCAGCGGCCGGTTGCCGCGGGTGAGGGTTGCGAGGATAAATACTCGCTGCAACATGACTTCGTCAACGGCTTCCGGATCATGAGCGATTGCTGGGGGCTGACGGGCCGGGAAATTGACGGCCTGGTCGCCCGGTCGGAAATGGTGATCATGGATTTGTTCCGCCTTTCCGTGCCCGGGTTCCGGCTCGTGGCGAAGAAAATGCAACAACACGGCGCGCGGTTCCGCGGCTGCGCGTTCGGAGAACGCGACACTGGCTGCGATTGGAAAGCGCATCCCGGCTATTTCCGCGGCCGGCGGGAAGCGGCGGCCTGGTATAAAAAATGGCTGATCGAGGAGCCGATGAACAATCTGCCGCCGGTCAAGGGCGGCGGCCCGTTGAATCGTCTGCAATCCGATTTGCTGCCCGGCGGCAACCTGGCGGAGTATATCCGGCGCGGGTTGCCGGATAAATCCCTGCATTTCATCGCGCATGCCGCCAGCACCATGCTGCTGCATCATTACCTGGAGTGGGGTTTTGATTCCATCTGGCTCGAACGCGGCAACGGCCTTTCCAATTACCAGATGGGCATCGCCTTCGCCCGGGGGGCTGCCCGGCAGTACCGGCGCGACTGGGGGCTGGACATTTCCGCCTGGGAGGCGGTTTGCGGATTGCGCATGCCGGCGCATTACACGGCTTCTGGCAAGAGCGTCAACGGGCCGTCCGCAGACTTGATGTTCCGTTGCTGGATACTGGGATATCTTGCCGGTGCGGATTTCGTCATGCAGGAAATGACGGACGCCGCTTTCTGGCGCCAGCCGAAGCGCAGACGCCGGATTTCGCCCGCCGGCCGGATGGCGCAAAAATTCATGCGATTTGTCAAAACGGACTGTCCCGACCGGGGTAGGCCATATGTGCCCGCCGCGCTGATGCTGGAACATGACCATGGCTGGGACGCGCCGCGTTGGAAACATCGTTACCAGGTCTGGGGCAACAAGGTCCCGTACGAGCATGGCGATTTCATGATCGAAAATTTCTTCAAATGGGCCTTCCCCGGCTGCATGGAAGTCGGACGCGAGTTCATGAAAACGTTTAATCCGGACCTGCCCTGGCAATCCAACCGGGATTACCAGCGTAAAATCCTGCGGGGATTCGATGTCCGCCCATTCGAAAAGGCGCTGGCGCCGTCCCGCTGGGGCGATTCATTTGATGTGGTGCTGGAAAACTGTCCCTTGCGCGCGCTGGAACAATACCAGGCGGTATTCGTGCTCGGTCGCTTGAAGTTGAACCGGACGCTGTGCCGAAAATTGTTCCAATATGTCGAGAACGGCGGAACACTGGCGGTGAATGTCCGGCAGATTCCGGACGAACTGGCCAACGAATTTGGTTATAAAATCATCAGCCGGGTGCGCTGGACGCAGCAGGATTCGGTCTGCAAGATTTGCGGGGCGGCCATGCCGGAAGGCAATTACGAGTATACCGCGGTGGCGCCGGCCGGCGCGGAGGTTGCGGCGTGCAACCGGGACGAACGTGATCCGCTGGCGTTGCGCCGGCGGCTGGGGCGGGGCGTCGTCTGGATTACCACTCCGCATTACAATCACGAAATCGGCTGTTATAATTTCACGAATATCTGCGGGCATGCGCTGGACCACGTGATGCAACCGCTGATGCCGGTGGAAATTGTCGGGCCGCCGGTTGAATACATGGTCAACGCGCGCGGCGGCGATTGGCTGGTGACGCTGAGCAACAACAGCCGGAAGGCATGGCGCGGAACGATTCGGGTGCCCGACCGCGCCGGCCGGCATTATGGCGCGGTGGAAGATCTGCTCGCCCGGCGGCCGGTGGCGGCCGCGCGCAAAGGCGGCGCGCTGCATTTCAATGCGCGGATTCCGCCGTTCAAATTGAAAATCTTCAGGGTGGAAGGCGGGGAAAATTAACATGGAAGCCAATCTTTCAACTGCGCAAAAGGCTGAAAACATGGATGCGGTGGAGGGCCTTCCGCCCGGCCGTGGCCCGGGCGCATGTTCCGCTGAGGCATTGGCGGGCCGCATTCCGGCGTGGCTGAACGACGCCGTTGTTTACCAGGTTTATCCCCAGAGCTATTACGATTCCAACGCCGACGGCATTGGCGATTTCAACGGGTTGACTCAAAAACTGGACTATATCAAGGCGCTGGGCGTGTCGGCGGTCTGGCTCAATCCGGTCTTCGAATCGCCGTTCGGCGACGCGGGATATGATGTCAGCGATTACTATAAAATCGCGCCGCGTTATGGAAGCATGGAGGATTTTACGCGATTCTGCGTCGGCGCCGCGGACCGCGGGATTAAAGTGATCCTGGACCTGGTGGCCGGCCATACTTCCATCGAGCATCCATGGTTTAAAGCGTCCGCGCGCAAGGCGCCGAACGAGTATTCCAACCGCTATATCTGGCGGCATCGCGATTATGCGGATGAAGACGCGCCGCCGCGCGGCAGCTATGTCAAAAACTTTTTCTGGTGCCAGCCGGCGCTGAATTACGGATATGCCCGCCCGGGGGAGGGCTGGCAGGACGCCGTGGATGCGGAAGGCCCGCGCGCCAACCGCGCGGAATTGAAAGCCATCATGCGGTTCTGGATGGAGCGGGGCGCGGCGGGGTTCCGGGTGGATATGGCGTCCAGCCTGGTCAAGGATGACGACCGGCTGCGCACCGCCAACCGCCGGCTATGGCGCGGAATCAGGGAGTGGTTTGAATCCGGCTATCCGGACGGCGTGTTGATCGCGGAGTGGGGATTTCCCATGCTGGCCGTGGATGCCGGGTTCCACATGGACTTCATGCTGCACACCATGGAAAGCTACCGGCGGCTGGCGTTCAATGCCCAGGGCACATTCAAGCAGAATCTGCCGTGCTATTTTGACCGCGCCGGCGCCGGCGACATCAATATCTTTTTGTCTGAATATCTGGCGCACCAGCAAGCGGTCAAGGGCAACGGTTACATCGCGCTTCCCACCGCCAACCACGATTTCCAGCGGCCATGCTGCGGCGGACGGGATGTCCGCGATTTAAGGGCGATGTATGCCTTCTTTTTCACCTGGCCGGGGGTGCCGATCCTGTATTACGGCGATGAAATCGGCATGCGTTTCCTGGACGTACCCGGCAAGGAGGGCAGCACGCTTCATTCCGCGGACGGCGCCTTTTACGGCGAACGCGCCGGTTCGCGGACGCCGATGCAGTGGGATTGGACGGAAAACGCCGGATTTTCCACAGCGCCAGGCCCCAAAATATATCTGCCGATTGATCCTGATTCAAACCGTCCGACCGTGTCCGACCAGGAGGATGATCCGGACTCCCTGCTGAATTTTACACGCAGGTTGATTGCCTTGCGCAAGCGGCATCGCGCGCTGCAGGCGGACGGGTCATTAGAAATATTACATCGCGAACAAGGCGGTTATCCGTTTGTTTATAAACGCGCCTTCGATGACGAATCTTTTGTAATCGCTTTGAATCCCGCTGGAAGGGAAACTCGGGCTGAATTCGAATATGACGGGAAGGATGTTGAATGCATTCTTGGAGAAGGCGTTTTTGAGAGGAAATCAGCGAAAACAGCCGGCTTAATCATGCCGCCGGTATCATTTGCCGTATTCAAGTCCGATTCCCGGTAAGTCTTACCACGAAGGACACGAAGAGCACGAAGGCGAAAATATTCAAATTGATTATAAAAAAATATAAAAGGAATTATGATCGCGAAACAAGATTTGGAATGGCTGGTTGGCCTTACGAAAGCGGTGGCGGACAAGGCGCGGGTGGCGCCCGGGCAAACCGTTGATGAACGCCAGGGAGCAAACCAGACCGGCGGGGCTTTGATCACGCCCGGCGGGCGGTATCCGGCCTTCTGGGTCAGGGATTACGCCATGTCATTGGACGCCGGATTTTTCAGCGAATCCGAGCAATTGCACATGCTGCTGCTGACGGCGCGGCGCCAGCAGGCGTCCGACTGGATCGCGCCATCCGGATCGCTTGTCCCGCGCGGATCAATTGCCGACCATATCACCATGGCCGGCCGCCCGATATATTTCCCGGGCACTTACGATTATGAAAAGCAGGGCGGCGCCTGGGGCAAACTTCCGGCCCTGGACGATCATTTTTATTTTGTCAGGATGGCGCATTATTACGTCCATGCCTCCGGCAAGCATGCCGTGCTGGAGACTTTGGTGGATGGAATGACGCTACTGGAGCGTTTGATATTGGCGTATCGGACGCCGCCGGCTCGGCCGGATAACGGGTTGGTGTCCGTCAATGATTCCAACCGGGGTGTCAGTTTCGGATTTACCGATACGGTTTGCATGACCGGCGATTTGCTGATGGCCTCGGTGTTGAAATTCGAGGCCGCGCGGCAATTGGCCGATTTATGCCGTCGGGCCGGACAAAACCAACGCGCGGTTGATTTGCAGAATAACGCCGATCGAATCGCGGCGGCATTGCCCAAAACCTTCGGCATGCAATCCGGATGGCTGCGCGCCGCCACCGGACTGAGCGCGCAAGCTGATGTGTGGGGCACGGCGTATGCAGTATATTGCGGCGCCATTCGGGGAGAAACCGCGCTGAATGCCGCCCGGGCGCTGGCGGCCGGATACGAGGCTGGCGCCATTGCCTGCCGCGGTCAGATCAGGCATGTGCCCAAAGGCGAAGAATACAGCGCCGCGTGCCTGTGGGAGCGCATGGTGGGGTCATCCAAGCCCAACCGCTATCAAAACGGCGGGTATTGGGGCACGCCGACGGGCTGGGTGTGCCATGCGATAAACCGGGTCAATCCGGAATTGGCGCAGCGGCTGGCCGGCGAATACATCGCAGACCTGCGCGCGACCGATTTCCGCCGGGGTGCCGGATACGGTGGCCCATACGAGTGGATTTATCCGCCGTCTGACAGCAATAATCCCGTTTACATGACCACGGTGACCTGCCCCCTGGCGGTATTTCAAGATGAGGCACGGAGTATCCAAGGGGTATAGTCACAAAGCAAGATGTGCGGATATGGAGCATGCCGTGTCAACCAAATCAAAACGCATTCGTTTTGTTTTGCGAATGCATGGAAACGCAACATGAAATTGTCATTGATGCCGAAGCCGCGACAAGTAAAAATCGGCCGTTCTTATTTAACGTTTAAACACGGTTGCAATCCGGCCGGCAAAAATATCAACCGTAAAATATCAGGGTTGGATCGCCTGCCGGAAATTTTCGGCGCGCTGAAACCTGCGCCCGGATCGGTGTTTGTGATTGCCGCGGATATTGCAACCGCCAGGGGCTTTTACACCGGTGAGTCGCCATCCGTTGCAGGCGCGCTGGCCGGCAAGGGCGACGAAGCTTATGAATTGGACATCACATCGCGGCGGATTGTTATCACGGCCGGCGGCGTCCGCGGGGCAATCTGGGCCGCGCAAACGCTCCGGCAGCTTGCCAATCAATCCAACAGCGCCACGCGTTTGCCATGCGTGCATATCCGGGATTGGCCGGCATTCCCATCGCGCGGCGTTACGCTGGATTGCAACGCGCATTTGGATGGGGTAGCCAATCCCATGCGTCCGGGTTATCTGCGGAGCATAATTGACCGCATGAGCCGTTACAAACTGAACACCTTGTATCTATACAGCGATTGGAACCTCGTCAAATTGGATGCCGCGCCCGAATTGGCGCCGCCCGGGGCGTGGAACAAGGCGCAGACGCGGGACTTGATCGGGTATGCGGCAAAGCGCGGCATTGAAGTAATTCCGCAATTCAACAGTTTTGGGCATTGGAGCCAGGCCATGGCGCGGCATTATAAGAATCTGTCCGAAGCCGGGTCGGGCATGAACTTTGATCCATCCAATCCGGCGGTTTACAAGTTCCTGGACAAAATCATCGGGGAAACGGCAATACTTTTCCCCAGTCCGTGGTTTCATGCCGGGTGCGACGAGGTGGCGGTGTTGGGCAAATGCCCGCGTTGTAAAAAAATCGGGGCGGACGCCAGTTGGGTGCGGCATATCAACCGTTTGAATTCCATTGTCAAAAAACACGGCAAGCGGTTGATTGTCTATGCGGATTTTATTTACAACGAATGCAAGTACCGACCTGAGAAATTAAAATTGCTGGAGCGGTTGGATGCGGACATTATCCTGGAATATTGGAAATACGTGGATTTTACGCACCCGGGATTCCGGGCCATGGTTCGGCATGACCCGCGCCGCGCTTACCAGGCGCTGTCCGCGGGGTTTACGCTGGAGCGGATCATACCCGCTTATGGCATTCGCATGGACAATATCGAAGGGCTGCCATCCCGCATCCAACGCGCCCCGGCATTGCGTAAGGCGTGCCGGCGCGTCAATATTGCAATCTGGCAGCAGTTGGGTCGTTGGCTGGAACCGGCCTGGATGGGGATTTGCAGGCACGCGGATGTTGCCTGGCAAGGCGCCGTCGGCGCGCGCCGTGATTTTTACGCGCGGTTCAGCCGCGAATTTCTGGGGGTTGACGCCCCGGAATTGGGAAGCGCAGCGGAAATGTTGGGGAAATGCAATGAATATGACAGGGCCGGGGGCGACCGCATCACCATGACCGATCTGTTTGTGGACATCGAGGGCGCGGTTTATGACCGGTTTACCCGCGAGGAATTGTTGCGGCGCATCTCGGCCATCCCGTCGCGCGTGACGAGCATTGGTAAAATCCTGGAAAAATGGCGCGGAAAAATCACGCGCAACCCATTTTACTTCGAAAATCTGGTTTTAGCCGCCGAACGCTCCGAATTCTTTGCGCACAGGATTCTGTTATTGAACCAGGCGCGTGAACATTACCGCCAGGCGGTTATCCGCCGGCATTTTTCCGGATGGGGCGACAAGGCGCTGCCGCCCGGCCCGGCGGAAGTAATGTGCCGGCTGCGGCTGACCAGGGCATGCCTGAAGGGAATCCGCCGGCGTGTGACGACGGTGGATGCGCATCTGCGGCGGATTTGGCGCCAGTGCCATGTCATGGGCGAGGTATATGCGCATTATCATGGCCGGCGGTTTGACGATTACCGCCGGGAT
The DNA here is from genome assembly GCA_964463985.1 of uncultured Verrucomicrobiota bacterium. GTDB lineage: Bacteria > Verrucomicrobiota > Kiritimatiellia > JAAZAB01 > JAAZAB01 > JAXGPF01. The sequence goes on along the minus strand of CAYXEK010000033.1, from coordinate 12,794 downwards.
TTGGATGGATTGATTGGCGAATTGACCGAAATTATTGACAATTACGAACCGGACATGTACCCTTCAAAAATACCGCAAGCCGATCGCGTATTCATTTTTCAAGGCCGCCGCAAGTATGAAGTGAAAAATTACAACTAACGCGACGCATTGGCCGCAACTATAAATGGAGCCGGCTTGCCCTCAGGCCGGCAATCCGGGGCGAGGGCGCCCCGGCTCCAAAAATATGTTTTTATGATCATGCTTTATGCGAAATTAAGGTAATAAATATTTACGTATGAAAAAAGACAGATATATCCGCCGTGAAAAAATCGAGTGGTGTTCGATGCGGTGGAACAACGCGCCGGATACGCGCAAGCCGCGCGCGCTCCTGATCGGGGATTCCATCGCCAACGGTTACCATCGTTTTGCGGTCGAACAATTAAACCGCCGGTTTAATGTTGATTTACTGGCAACATCCAAATCGCTGGATGACCAGGGTTTGCTCTGCGAGTTGGAATATATGTTCAGCGAGCGTAAGTATGCAATCGTGCATTTCAACAACGGCTTGCACGGCCTGCATCAATCAGTTAAAGCGTACGAGCGGAATTTGAACAGATTGCTCCGAAATTTGCGGCAGCTCGCCGGCAAAGCCAAACTGGTCTGGGCGCATTCCACCCCGGTAGTCTGCCGCGGCAATGCCGCGCGGTTGCATCCCCGGCTGGACCATACGGTCAGGCGGCGGAACGAGGCGGCCGGGCGCGTCATGGCGCGCGCGGAAATTCCCGTGAACGACCTTTACCGGGCCGCCGCCGGCCGCGCGGAATTGCGCGCCGCCGACCAGCACCATTACAATCAGGCAGGCTATGAATATTTGGGAAAAATAGTTGCCGGCGCGATACTTCAAGCGCGTTAGATTTTATTGGCAAAGCAAGCAAATTTAAAACCAGGCAATAACAGGAGGGCAAAATGAGCATCAAATCGGCTGTAATTGTGGCGGTGTTGTGCGGTTACGCTTGGCTTGCGCCGGCGGCCACGTACCATGTGGCCACCAACGGCAATGACACCACTGGCGATGGTTCGGCCGGTTTGCCGTATCTGACCATCAGCAACGGCATCGCCAAGGCGTTAAACGCCGGGGACGTGGTGCTGGTATCAAATGGCGTTTACGTGCTTGAAGCCTCGCTGGCGGTTCAACGCGGTATCATACTGCGGGCAATGTCAACCAATCCGCTGGACACGCTGGTGGACGGCAATTACCCGAATGTAACCAACCGGTGCCTGTATGTTAACCATGCCGATGCGTTAATTGCGGGATTCACGTTCAGCAACGGCTTCGTCGCTTCCGGCGGCAGCAGCGTGGGCGTCGGCGCGTATGTCGGCGCCGGCACGATTTCCAATTGCTGGATCGTGTTCAACGCCAGCACAATGGCCGGGGCCCAGGGTGGCGGATTGATGTGTCTTGGCGCAAATGCATCAGCCTGGAATTGTGTCATCAGCAACAATCACACCACGCTCGGCAACGGCGCCGGCGTCTTATTGCGGGATGGGGCGAGTTTGTTTAACAGTGCGGTGGTTAATAATTACACGGGCGGCGGCAATGGCGCGGGCGGTGTGTACTCATACGGCAACGCCACCTGCATAATTTCCAATTGCCTGGTATCCGGCAATCAGTCAACAAACACTTCCGCGCTTGGGCGCGGCGGCGGAATATATACCACCAATGCCCTGGTGGTGGATTGCGAAATATCGGGCAATTATTCGTCCGGGCAGGGCGGCGGCGTTTATTTGTATTATGGAGGCATGTTGGATCGGTGCCGGGTGGTGTCGAACACTGCCTACACGACCGCCGGCGGCGCGTATGTGTATCGCGGCGGCCTGATGCGCAACTGCCTGGTGTCGGAGAATCGCCTGACCGCCGGCAGCAGTTACGGCGGCGGGGTGTGCGCCGCCACTTATACCCTCGGCGACAATCCGATTTTGATTGATTCCTGCACAATTGCCAGCAACCAGGCGCGCACCTGCGCCGGGTTAAGCCTGGGCAACGGAAGCGCCGGCACCAGCAACGTGTTTGTAACCAACTGCGTGGTCTGGTTGAATACCCATCCCGATACCGGCGCGGCCAACGACCTGTTCAATTCGGCGCCGGCCAGCAATGTCATTGCGTATTGCTGTCTGCCGAACGACTTAAGCGCGCCGAACCATGACAATCTCACCAACAACCCGGCCTTCGTGTCGCCGGAAACCGGCGATTTCCGCCTGGCGAGCGGCTCGCCCTGCATCAATGCCGGCGCCAACCTGGCGTGGATGGAGGGCGCGGCGGATTTGGATGGCAGAAGGCGGCTGGACTATTTTCACCGGCAGGCGGACATGGGCTGTTACGAGCACGTTCCGGCCGGCGCGCTGTTCGGAGTGCGTTGATCAGGTCGGCGGTTCACGGCAAAATCATGGCGGGGATAAGGCGCGCGGCGGACAAGTTGTCTTACACCTTGCGGCTGACCAGCGCGCGGTATTCGGACGGGGTCATTCCCGTCCACTTGCGGAAGACTTTTGAAAAATACAGGCGGTCGGCGAATCCCGCGGATTCGGCCGCATCGCCGATTGTGGCGCCGGGTGTCTGCAGCAGGCGCCCGGCCTGCTCAATCCGGTATTTCTGCAGGTAGCGCAGGGGCGGCATGCCGGCGGCTGCGTTGAACTTTCTGCAAAAATAAAAAGGCGACATGCCCGCCGCGGCGGCTATATCCGCCAGGCGGAGCGGTTCGCCGCAATGCTCTTCCATGAATTTGCGGGCAAGCGCCAGGTTGTCCGCGCTCTGCTTTTCATCCAGGCGGTCCTCCTGCAAGATCACCAGGAGCTGGACCAGGATGGCATTGCAGGCGGCTTCAACGCCGGATGTGGCCGCGGCGCCTCTTTTGACCAGTTCAATCAGCAGCGACTTTCCCCGGTTGGAACGCTGGCGAAACCCCAGGTTCTCGTGCCGGAATAATGCCAGTTGCTCCACCAGGCGGCGGAGCAGCGCGCCATTCGCATGCGCGTAGGCGAACGACCAGGGCGAAAGGCAGTCGTATTCATGTTCGGTCCCCGGCTGCAATACGAACCAGTCGCCCGCCTGAAGCCTGCGGCGCCGAGTGCCTTCGCGCACCCATGCTTCGCCGTGCAGTGTCAGCAGGATGAGAAAATCGTCCCGCACCCGCGGACGGCAGTGATAATGCTCCCTTGCGAACAATATTCCCCCGGTAAGCAACTCGATGCCCATCCGTGCGGAAATATCCGAACGCGGGAAAACCACCTGAAAACTATTATCGCCGCCGGCAATATTTTCCATATCAGTCAGCAAAAAACTCCATTTACATGGCATATATGAAAATATAGAGTGCCATATGTCAAGCAATATTGTTCGTGCAGGCGGAAAGGCACAGAGGGACAAAGGCACAGAGGTTAAAAACGGTTGACTGGAGGGAGATAAATTATGACACCGCGCGAACGAGTGGAAATTGCCCTGCGGGGCGGATGCGCCGACAAGGTTCCGTTCACCATTTACAGCACAAAAATTCCCCAGTGCGAGGCTGAGCGCGAAATGCGCAACCGCGGTTTGTGCATCGTGAACAGAGCTGCTCCGGTGGTGCGGACATGTCAGCCCAATGTAAAAATCACCGAAACCCATTATGCCGAAAACGGGAAAAATCTTGTCCGCCGGTATTATGAAACCCCGGTGGGCACTGTTTCCACCCTGCGGGAGCCGGCCGGGTTCACTTCCTGGGTTCATGAACGCCTGTTCAAATCACCCGACGACTACAAAGTGATCAGGTTTTTGATAGAAGACGAGCAATACGCGCCTTGTTATGACTCCTTTTCCCGGGCGCAACAGCGGGCCGGCGGCGATGTCATATTCCGCACCAGTTTTGGCCTGGAGCCGCTGCAAGCCCTGATTTCGGGGCAGTATATTGACATGGAGGATTTCTGCATCGAATGGATGGACCGGCGCGATGAAATCCTTGCGCTGTATAACGCGATCGTTGCGCAACGCCGCAAGCTTTATCCGCTGATTGCCGCTTCGCCGTGCCTGCACGCCAATTACGGCGGCAATGTGGTGCCGGAAATAACCGGGCCGGAGGATTTCAGGAAATATTACACGCCGCATTACAATGAAGCCGCCGCAATCATGCACCAGCACGGCAAACTGATCGGCTGCCATTATGACGCCAATTGCGGACTTTTAAAAAATGCCATTGCCGAAACCGACCTGGATTACATTGAAGCGTTTACGCCCGCGCCGGACACGGACATGACGCTGGGCGAGGCGCGCGCGGCCTGGACGGACAAGGTCATCTGGATGAATTATCCCTCATCCGTGCATCTGCGTCCGGACGCTGAAGTCGAGCGGACGGCCCATGATCTCATCGAGCAGGTTCCCGACCCGCGCGGCATCATAATGGGCATCACCGAGGATATCCCCGAAGACCGCTGGCGCGACAGTTGCCGGGCCATCATGGACGGGCTGGACCGCCATGCCCGTGAACACCCGGATCGCTATTTGCCCGCCAAGGCGTCGTAATCCGGCATGTTCCGCCGCCGCGTCCGCCTTGTCCCATCCGTTGCGGCCCCGCCCCGGCATACCGGTTCCGCTTTTTTTGTTGACACATGCAGTAAAATTGCATATAGATCATTTCACATTCAGTAAAACTGCATCCAGAACGAGATGAATCTAACGCCCAAATCGCTGTTGCGCATCCGGCACCGGTATCCCGGCCTGTCGGGCAAATACCGCAGGATCGCGGATTATATCCTGGCGGCGCCCGATCGGATTGTCCGGCACAAGGCGCGGGAAATCGCCCGGGATTGCGGGTGCGACGATTCGCTGATCATCCGTTTCTGCCAGAAAGTGGGCTTCGCCGGTTTTTCGGAATTGAAGGCGGCCCTAGCGTCGGAATTCATGCCGGTGCCGGTCGTACCGGGAACAAGTTCCCTGCCGGAAGGCTTGTTCGCCAAAACCCGGCGCGATTTTCTGGAACACAACAGCCGGGTGATGCAAGACACCATCAGCCTGCTGGACGAGACCGCCGTCAATCGGGCTGCGCATCTGCTGGGGCGCGCGCATCGCATATTTTTGCTGGGCGCGGGCGCATCCGGCGTGGTGGCCATGGATGTCCAGGCCAAACTGCTGCGGCTGGGATACAACGCGATTTATCATCCGGACGCCGATTTCAGCCGGATATTCTGCGGGTTGATCGAGCCGCGCGATGCAGTGCTGGCAATCTCGTTCAGCGGGGAAAACCGGACGGTATGCGATCTGGCCTCGCTGGCGCGTTCGAAAAATGCGCCGGTCATCAGCGTGACCAATTTTCCGCATGCGCGCCTGGCGAAAATGTCGGAAGTCAGCCTGCTGACGGCTTCGGACGAAAAAGTATTCCGGCTGGGCGCCATGACCTCCCGGATTGCCCAACTGCTGGCGCTGGATTTTCTGATCGTTTACATGACGCTTAAGAACATGGAACGCAGCAGCGAAAATATATTACGCACGCATGCCATGCTGGGAAAGACTAATAATCGTAATCCGGCGCAACGAGTAAAATAACAAATTCCGAGCCAATTCCAAAACCAACTTTTTGAATGAATTCAGAATGCAGGAGTCAGAATTCAGAATAATAGCAAACGGCATAATATCAACGCGTTAGGTTGCTGTAAAACAGCAGTGCCGGAAAGCTATGGCGGGATATTCTAGCGAGCCGTCAGATTTTATTGCGCCGGTACAGAACGGCTCCGCCGGAGTAAATGTAGTATTTATGAAAGTTAGCGCGGGTCGCCAGGGTGAGATTGCCGCGATTGCGCAATACGGGGGCATAGTATGCGGACGGTGTGCTTTGCGATGGATATCGGGGGGAAGTACATCAAGTCCGCGTTGGTTGATCCGAACCGGCATTTGCTGGACGGATGGCAAGCCGTCCCGGTGAATTCACGGGACGCAGCGCAGGAAATTCTCGCATCATTTTGCGGTGCGATCAAACGCGGATTGGCGCTGGCGCGCGGGCATGGGTGCGCCGTGCGCCGGATATGCGTCGCGATGTGCGGTCCGCTGGATTACGAAAAAGGCGTCAGCCTGATGCGGGAAGACAAGTATCGGTCAATTTACAAAGTCAACTTGAAACATGAATTTCACCGGGCCTGGCCGGAAGGCGCGGAAGCGGACATTAAGTTCATCCACGATGTGCAGGCATTTTTGTGTGGGGCGGCGGCGCTTGATCCAGCGCTGCAATCCGGACGCGCCATGGCGGTGACGCTGGGTACGGGCGTCGGATCGGCGTTCATGGCGGACGGCACAATCATACCGCCGGGAGATGGGGTGCCGGACAAGGGGCTGGGACGTATGCCATTCCGCGGCGGCAAGCTTGAAAATTTTATTGGCGGCCCGGCATTGGAGGATTTATACCTTGTGATGCTGCGTGATAAGATCCGAAATCGGAATAAAGGAGATTGTTATGCCTTGGCCGCGCCCCCTGCCGATCCGCGCATCAACCACTGCGCGGGATTTGAGATCGAGCGTTTAACGGTCAAGGAAATCGCGGGGCTGGCGCGCAGCGGCGATCTTGATGCCTGTAAAGTATTTCAGACTTTGGGAGATCTGCTGGGCGAGGCGCTGGCGCCGCCGCTCCGGGACTTCCAGCCTGATCATCTTGTGTTCGGCGGTCAGATATCCCGGGCGTTCGATCTGTTGCGCGCGCCGTTGATGGCTCGGATATCGGGATTGATTCCGGAATCCGGAATTGTGCGTGCAGATCGTCTGGAGTCTGCCGCTCTGCTGGGAGCGGTGGTCGCCGCGGAATCAGGGCCGGGGCCGCGTGCTAGCCTTGTGCGGTGAAATTAAAATTATCCAGTAGCATCCCACAGAAAAATGCTTTGTTTTCTCACAAAGACGCAAAGCCACAAAGAAGATAGGGATTATTATCGCAGAAACGGATGAGCGGAGGGAGTGCGGTAGCCACCCGCCTTCGCTACAGCTACGGCGGGCAAGCACAGGCACAGGGAAAAGCATGGATGTAATTTAATTGCACGGGATGTTGAAAAATGCCGCGCTGTCCGCTATGCGGACATGGATCGGCGGACACCCGGATACCCGAATTAATTCGCGTATCAGGGTGTCAGCCGATCCGCCAGACCGGCAGATGCCGGTCGGCGCGGCAGTCGTAAACAATCTGATTTTGTGCATCTTGTGCTTTTTTGTGGCTAATTTTGCTCTGCTTTGTGTGCCCAGTGGGGACGATGCCATTGCCAAAAAACCAGAACTTAAGATTATAAGCAATCTCCCTTTTCCTTAAAGAATATCGTTGTTTCCAGGTGATGAATTATATCTATGGAATGACAGTGAAAATTAAACCAAGTATGCGGATGGAATATGCAAAAATATGCTTTAAATTATGACGATGGACGTGTGCGGGAAACCATTCAACGGATGGAATTGCTGGCGGAAGGCAAAATTCCCGATCGTGTCCCGATTTTTTACAATGTAATGCGCCAGGGGCCGGCCTTGTCCAAACACGACTTATTTGACGACGAGCAGGATTTAGCCTCCTGGATTGACATGCGCCAGCGGCAATACGACCTCTTTCCAGAAGGCGATTTTTATCCATGGATTTGGGCCGGCTCGCCCTATACTCAGGCCATCATGCCCAGCCTGTTCGGCGCAAAAACCATGATTTCGGAAAGCAACGGCCTGGCCAATGTGGCGGAAAAATTGATTGTGGACCTGGAAAAGGATCTTGACAAACTGCCGCGCCGGATTGATCCGGAAACCGACGGCATGGGGCCATTGCTGAAAAAACGCCTGCAAGCATGGGCGGCGGCCACGGATGGAAAAATTAAAATCATGCCGTTTGACTGGCAGACTCCCTACGGCGTGGCCAGCATGCTGATGGGCGACGCGGAATTGATGATAGCCATGTTTGATACGCCGGAACTGGTTGAGGAATTGTTCGATCGAACAACTCAGGCAATCATTGATTTGATTGACGCCTCCCGACGTTGGATCGGCGATCCGGATTTGTGCCTCCTGAACAATCACATGTTTCATGAAGGCAACGGCATTATTCTGCACGATGATTATATTTCCATTCTCAGTCCCGACTTGCACGCCAAGTTCTGCCGGCCCGCCAATATGCGCATATTTCAAAAATACGGATACGGGCATCTGCATACATGCGGGCCGGTGTTCCCGGGCTATCTTGACGCCATCCTCGATCACAAGGGAATATTGTCAATTGATATCTCGCGTTACCTGCGCGGAATGACCCGGACGCGTGAAGATTTAGCGGAGCTTAAACGCCGGGCCGTGGCGGCCGGCGTGACCATCACCGGCGCGCCGGATTATTATGTTGCGGACGGGAATAACAAGCCGGTGGCCGTTCACGCCGATCGCGAACTGTTCAACCAACTGGCGGATGGCGGCGGGCTCATTCTTTGTTTCATGGGGGGAACCCGGGAGCGCGGTCTTGAATTGCTGCGCTGGTGCAAAGAATGCTATGGCTGACTGATACATAATATTTATGGCTGAAAATATTATATGCGAGTTGCTTTCAAAAGTCAGCTTTTGAAAGCAGTATTCAGTAGCCAGTATTCAGTAGTCAGAATTAAAAAACTATATAACACCTTAACCATAAATACCTTGCTTTTATTCTGAATTCTGACTGCTGAATTCTGAATTCTTTCAAAACGTTAGTTTTGAAATTGGCTCATGCGAAAACATTACCGTCCCACAGGGACGGGAATGCTGGAATAGTGGAATAATGGAATGTTGAAAATCAAAGAGTTGCAAAATATGGCCGCGCTTTTTTTATTAAACGTGGTTCCGGTATTTTGCTCGCTTGATTGTGCGCCGCAACCCCGTCCCCATTATTCCATCGTTCCATCATTCCAATTTTCCATGGGATGCCACTGAATGACAATCATGAATCATGCCCAACGCTTGGCGGAAAATCGGGTCGGCATCATAAAGATTACGCTGATTCTGGCAATGTCTTCCAGCCTGGCCGTGTCCGCCCGGGCCCTTGAATCCAGCGGCAATCCGGCCATCGGCGAGTTATTCCATGCCAAAATACTGTTGACGCCGCCAAAAGAGCAGGGCGTTGAAAAAGACATCCTCGGCCGGGAATGGCGGTTGGCCGATCCGGATCGCGCCAACCTGACGCATTTTTCCGAGGGCATTTCCAATCTCCAGATGACGGCAGACGGCAATTTGAAGTTCCGTATGGCGCAAGGCAAGGCAACCGTGGGCTGGGGGAACACCGATGGCCGCCAGCCGGTCTCCGAGCGGATTGAATTGTGGGACACCCAGTTTGAAGTTCAGGTGGAGGCATGCCAGGCGCATGGCACAACCAGTGTCTGGAAGCTGCGGGCGCTGGCGGACGGGCAGCCGGAAAATCTGCTCAAGGGCAAAGTCTCCCAGGCGGCGCTGGCCGGCACGGAATGGCAGACCTTGCGGCTGAGCCGCTTCCCGGGCTGGTACAGCGGCTTTACCCGCCGGCCGGACGGACTGATCCTGGAAATCGAAGGGACCCCGGGCACGGAAATCGCCATCCGCAATCTTGATATTATCCGGACAGTGCGCGAGGGATATTACCGCAAGGAAATCGACATTCCCGCCGGCAAAATCTGGCGGGCGGTTGCCACGGTTGGCATTATGGGGCGGCTTTACGTCAACGGGCGGGAGGCGCCGGACAACTGCATTTTGGGCGCGCGGCCGCAGAATAAATATTTCTGGCAATTTTGCCAGACGCGTTCCCTGGACATGCAACCATATCTGCATGCCGGGCGGAATTGTCTGGGGCTGGGCGGCGTTACCCCCGGGCCGGATCGCCTGTCCGGCGCGGAATATCTTTCGCAATTTTATCTCCAGGGCGCGGTAATCATGGAATCGGGCGAAATCATCCGGTTCGGCAGCGATGCGGACTGGCGTTGGAGTTCCCGGCTGGAGCAGGGGTGGGCGGCGGCGGGATTCGATGACAGCGCCTGGCGGGCGATTGGCGGCGATCCGACCAATGCGCAGGCGGCGGCGTTGGCGCAACAAGGGCTTGGTTTAAAAAATGTCTGGGACCGGCCGGCATATGATGGGTGCCTGGTGTTGGAAAATCCGGCGGAACCACGCCTTTTCTTTGCCGAAACGAATGCCTTGGCGCTGCGGGTGCGGATTCCGGCGGGCTTCGCGGCGCGCGCGCCGGCTGTGGAATGGACGCTGAACCGTTTCGCGGGCGGCCGGCTGAGAGCCGTCCAATCCGGCGAGGTGAAGGCCTTCGTGAAGCGGGATGACTCCCTGGTGTTTGAAATCGCGCAGCCGCCCTTACCGCGCGGAATTTATACGATTCAAGCCGCCCTGCGCGCCGGGGGAGAACTGGTTGAACGGCGGATTCCGGAGCCCCTGCTGGTGGCGGGACGGATTCCCATGCAGGCAGTCGCGGGAACGAATTTCGAAGATGGCATGGACCTGGCGCTGGAAACGACGATTGATTTTACGAACCCGGCCGACCCGCACCCCTGGGTGGAGTGCGATACCTTCCGCGAGATCAAGACGCCGGCCATCGTGGAACGCCAAGGGCTGAAATACCGCGAAACCCGGCCGAATTATGCCGGGCGCCATTGCAATCCCAGCGCTTTCTTCGCCTACAATATCCAGTTCCAGCATCCGGGGGATTTCTACCTGCTCGCGCTGGAATACCCGGATGACCGGGAACGCTGGATGGGGGTTTCGCTGGCAACCACGTATGACGGGCCGCGGACGATGGGCAAATCCACGCCGGCGGTCTATACGGGCGGGCGCTATCCGGTCAGCGGCCAAATGCGGGAACTGAAGTGGTTGCACCGGGCCGATGCCGGCTGGACGGCGGTGAATGTCATGACCTTGATGAAGGATGTTCCCGCGGCGGCCAGCCGCCTGAAAGTTTACCATGTCGCCGGCCGGCTGCCGGCGTTGGACGTGCAGGATGCCGGCGCGCGCCGGCTGGGCGGCGTGATGGAAAGCATGAGTTACCGGTACGCGTTTTTCCCGCGCCGCAATCCGGCGGGCGGATGGGATCAAACCACCGGCGCGCGGGCCGATACCCGGCCGGTGCAGGAAGCCTGCCAGGCGCTGGAAGATTACCTTGATACGGCCGAACGCTACGCGGAGTATCTGCGTTTCTGCGGACAGAACCTTGCGGTGATTGGCGCCTACCAATACAATGACGCGCACCCGAACTCGCTGTATGCCCGTTACACCTCCGGCTATGATGGGATTGGCGCGGCGCGGATTCCGATGGATATCCGCCATACCCTGGTGCGCGTGTTCCGTGAAAACGGTCTGGCAGTGCTGGCCAATGTCCAGTTTATGGACAATTCCATGTTGACGGATGCGCCGGAAAACGTGGCCGGCAACAGCCGGGTGCGCGCCGGGGCGGACACCTTCCAGATGGTCGCCGCGGATGGCGCGCAGTCAGGGTTTTTGAATTTTCTGCATCCCCGGGTGGCGGAAACCATGTTCCGGGTGGCTGAGGATGTCGCGGATGCGTTCCAAGACCAGCCGAATTTCTTGGGCGTATACTGGCAGAGCCACTTCGGCGGCGACTGGCTGCCGTCGTTCCGTTTGAACGATTACGGGAAGAGCCCGGCGGCCATGGACCCGTTTTACTTCACGTATGACGATGCCGCCATCCGGCGGTTTGAGGCGGATACGAAAATTCAAGTCCCGGGCGCCGCGGACGATCCGGAGCGTTTCCGGAAACGCCGGGCATTTTTAATGTCCGCGGCCGTCCGGCCGGAATGGGAATGCTGGCGCTGTGGGCAAATCACGCAATTTTTCGATAGCCTGGGCGCGCGTCTGCGTGCGCGGCGACCGGATTTGATCTGCGTGCCGACGCTGTATTTTTTCCCGGATCATACCCGGCAATGGCTGGAATCCGGTGAATCGCTGGAATCTTTCATGCGCGCGTGGGGTTGGGATCCGGCGCTGTTCCGTGAAAATCAACTTTGGTTCCCGCAAATGCTTCAGGCCAAGTATGTCCTGCCCAGCGGTGACCGCCGCAGCGCCTGGCAGGGCTGGGAACAGAACACCGGCCGGGATTTTTACGAGCTTTATCGCCGCGAGACAAAACGCGCAGTGGCCGTCCATCACGGCACGCTGGAGATCGAACGCTCGTATGACAAGCTGCCGGAACGCTCAAACTGGGTGCGCCCGTTTCAATCCACGATGCACACGCGCGCGGCCGGCGATTTCGCGCGGGAACCATTCACCCAGTCCCTGGTTGGCGCCGACCCGGAGCTGGTAATGTTTGGCTATACCGATGCGGGCTTCCTGATCGGCGATGAACAGCCCTTGCGCGCGTTCGCGCGCGTCCTGCGGGCCTTGCCGGCCGAACGCTTTGAAGCGGTGGACGGCACCGGACTTGAATCAAACCTGGCGATCCGGGAGTTGCGCAAGGATGGCGACTGCTTCGTGGTTGTCGCCAATCCGGGTTATTGGCCGGTTACCGGCCGTTTAATCCTCGAAAACGCCGGCCCAGTCCGCAATCTGGCCGGTGCCGGGGCGGAAGTGGGGCCGGACGGCGTGTTGACCGTTCCGCTGGCGCCGTATGGCGTGGCGGCTTACCGCCTGCAAGGCGCCGGCGCGCGGGTAAAGGACTGGAAGATTGATCCGCTGTCCGGGCAAGATCTGGCGCATATGCGGGGGATCGTCACGCGCATACGTGCGAACCTTGAAAATCCGAATGTCATGACGATGGTGGCCCAGGATGATATCGCCTTTATGCGGGAGACCGCGGATGTCGTCGCGGCGGATTTGCAGGCGGGGGCGTATGCGC
>CAYXEK010000032.1:8832-37146 GCA_964463985.1 uncultured Verrucomicrobiota bacterium | reverse complement strand
GAGTGCGCAGGCTCGACTGCGCTTTTATAGGCTTGCGTTTAACCCGCAAAAGCGGCGTCAAGCCGCCGCACTCCAAAAAGTTGCGCTTCGACGAATAAAATGAATCGCAGATGCGCCCCCCGCCTGCCAAGTCGCGGGCAGGTCACTGGCGAGCCGCAAGAATGACGCAGCCGTGGGGATAACAATAAAAAAACAGAAAATACATTTGACTTTTTGATGCTTCTGATGGATAAAGCGCGGTTTCAGTTGAGACGAACACCTTGGAGATTGGCGGTTGTGCTCAAGGATATCCGCGCTTACGCGAAAATAAACTTGTTCCTGGAAGTGCTGGGACGGCGGCCGGATGGCTTCCATGACATCCGGAGCATCCTGGTCCCGGTTACGCTGGCCGATCGGCTGGAGGTTGAACCGACGGCCGGCGCGCTGGAGTTGTTGACGCCCAGCCAGGTGCAATTGGCCGGCATGCCCGATCCGGTAGCCCTCTGTCCGGCGCAGGACAACCTGGTCTTCAAGGCTGCCCGCCTGTTGCAGGAGCAGACCGGCTGCCGTAAGGGCGCCCGCATCGTGCTTGAAAAAAATGTGCCGGTAGCCGGCGGACTGGGCGGCGGCAGCGCCGACGCCGCGGCGGCGCTGCTGGCATTGAACCGCCTGTGGCAAACCGGATTGACGCGGCCGGCGTTGATGGAACTTTCCAGCCGGCTGGGGTGCGATATTCCCGCGCTGGTGCATGGGGGCGCGGTGAGCATTGCCGGCCGGGGCGAGAGGGTGGAGCCTGCGCCCTGGCGCGCGGGATGGCGGCCATGGCTGTTGCTGGTCAATCCCGGGTTCGGCGTGTCCACGGGGGATATTTATGAAAGATACAAGCCGGACTTGACATCTGCGCTGCAACCGGATACATTTAAAAACTTGCTTGCCGCTCTGGGTAGCGGCGAGGCGGCGGGATTGGCGGCGGGCCTGCATAACGCCCTGCAGCGGACCGTGTTTGACAAGTATCCGTTGCTGGAAATGATTGCGGGCCAACTGGCCAGGCTCGGCGCGCGGGCGGTGTTGCTGTCCGGTTCCGGCGCGACGCTTTTTGCGCTGGTTACCGATGCGGAGCATGGCCGGACATTGGCGGCGGAGTTGCGGCGCGCCATGGAATGTCAATTGTGGACCAGTGTGGTTCAAATTGCGGGCGACTTGCGCCCTGCATTTTAACCTCCGGCCGCGCGCGGCGCTGCCGGCGGGCCGGGCGATTGCCCGATGGTGTAATGGCAGCACACGGCCCTTTGGAGGCCAGAGTCCAGGTTCGAGTCCTGGTCGGGCAACGGTGATAGTTGATGCGCGCGGGCGCAGCGGCAGGCGCCGCGCCGCGCGGTTGACGAAAAACGTTAGGAGCAGCATGAAAATTTTTACCGGCAGCGCCAACCCCCGGTTGGCTGAAGGCATTGCGCGCAACCTGGGCATTCCGCTGGGCGACATCAAGATCGTGCGTTTCCCGGACGGCGAGATTTCCGTCAAGATTGCCGAAAATATCCGCGGCAAGGATGTTTTTATCATTCAGCCAACCTGCCACCCGGCGAATGAAAACATCATGGAGCTGCTGATCGTCATTGACGCCATGCGCCGCGCCTCGGCCGCCCGCATCACCGCCGTGATGCCCTTTTACGGCTATGGCCGCCAGGACCGCAAGGATCAGCCCCGCGTGCCGATTTCCGCCAAGCTGGTGGCCAACCTGCTGACCGCCGCCGGCACGAACCGCCTGCTGGCCATGGATTTCCATGCCCAGCAAATCCAGGGATTTTTCGACATCCCGGTGGATCACCTGTACGCTTCCCCGGTGCTGGTGAAGTACCTGCGCGATAAAAATCTTGACAACCTGGTGGTGGTTTCGCCCGATCCGGGCGGTATGAAGATGGCCTACAGCTATTCCCGCATGCTGCATTCCGGGCTGGCCATCGTGGCCAAGCAGCGCACCAGTCCTTCGGAAGTGGAAGCATTCAACCTGGTTGGCGATGTGGAAGGGAAAACCGCCGTGCTCGTGGACGATTTGATCACCACCGGCGGCACCTTGAGCGCCGCGGCGGCGCTGCTGCGGCGGCATGGCGCGGTGGAAGTGTATGCCGCCGTAACCCACCCGGTATTTGTGCCGTTGGCTTTCGAACGCCTGGCGGGCTGCGCCATCAAGGAATTCGTGGTGACGGACAGCGTTCCGCTGCGGCAGTCCACTGATAAAATAAAAATCACCGTTTTAACGGTGGCCGACCTGCTGGCGGAAGCCATCCGCCGCATTCACAGCAACCAGTCGGTGTCGTCGCTGTTTCACATTTAGCTAGGAAAGGATACCCGTATGGCCAAGGAAATGGAAGTAATCAGACTTGAAGCCGAACGGCGCCCCGAACTTGGTTCGAGCGCGGTTCACCGCCTGCGCCGCGCCGGCTGGCTGCCGGCGGTGGTCTATGACGCCCACGGCAAATCGCAGCCGGTTAAATTCAACCGCCATGCTTTTGAATTGATGGTGCGGCGGCACGGCGGCCAGAACCTGGTGCTGGACATGCAACTCGACGGCGCCGACGCCCTGAAAGTTTTGCTGAAGGACGTGCAGCGCGACAGCATTCACGACCATATGCTCCACGTGGACTTGCTGGAAATTTCCATGACCCGCAAATTGCGGATTGACGTGGCCATCCGGCTGGTCGGCGAGCCGTTGGGCGTCACCCAGCAGGGCGGCATCCTGGAGCAGTTGCTGCGCACCGTCCAGGTGGAATGTCTGCCCGCGGACATCATCCAGGAACTGCCCCTGGACGTCAGCAGCCTGAATCTCGATGAAAGTTTGTTTGTCCGCGACTTGAAAACGCTGCCCAGCCAGACGGTATTAACGCCCGGCCATATCGCCGTGGCCTCCGTCCACATGCCGGCGGCGGAAGAGGAAGCCAAGCCTGCTGAAGCCGAGGAAGCGGCGGAAGGCGCGGCCCCGGCCGAGGGCGCGGCCCCGGCCGAAGGCGCGGCGGAAGGGAAGGCGGCCAAGGACGGCAAGGAGCCGGCCAGGGATGCCAAGCCGGCCGCGAAGGAAGGCAAGGAACCGGAGAAAAAGGATAAGAAGGAGAAGAAATAATTGCCGTGAAATTCGCTTGGCCATGGCCGCCGCGGACGGCCGGCCAGCCGGACCGCCGGAGCGGCATGAATATTCAATTGGTAGTGGGGTTGGGAAATCCCGGCCGGCGGTATGCCGGCACGCCGCATAATGTAGGTTTTGCGGTGGTGGACCATCTGGCCGGTATCTGGGAATGCCGCCTGCGCCGCAGTTGGCGCTGGCGCGCCCTGCTGGCCAGAAGCGCCAGGAACGAGCGACCGGTTTGGCTGGTCCAGCCCCTGTCCTACATGAACAGCAGCGGCACGGTGGTGCGCGCCGTCATGCGGCAGGCCGGCATCCAGGCGTCCAACCTCGTGGTGGTGCTGGATGACGTTGATTTGCCGCTGGGCCGCATCCGCGTGCGCGCCGGCGGCGGCGACGCCGGGCATCGGGGGCTGCGGTCGGTGCGGGAAGCCATCGGCAGTTCGGATTTTACGCGCATCCGCCTGGGCGTGGGGCGCGCTGAAGGTCCCGGCAGTCTGGTCGAATATGTGCTGACGCCCTTTCCGGCGGCGGTGCGGCCGGCCGTGGCGCGGATGGTGGCGATGGCGGGCGAGGCGGTTTGCATGGTTTTGGACAGCGGCGCAGCGGCGGCCATGAATGAATATAATGCCCGGCAGATTTAATTCAAGGAGGTAGGCTGGTGAAAAAGTACGAAGGCATGTTCATATTTCATCCGGTGGCGGATGATCAGTTGGACGACAAGATCAACAAGGCCGGCGCGGAAATTACAAGGTTGGGCGGCAAGGTTGGCGCCGTCACCCGCATGGGGCGCAGCTCCTTCGCCCGGCCCATGCATAAAAAGGATGCGGGCATCTATGTCCTGGCGGCGTTTGAACTCGATCCGCTGCAGGTTGACACGCTGCGCAAGCGCTACCGGATGAACGAGGATTTGATCCGGGTGCAGATTTTCCAGGCGGCCGTGCGCCGCGCGCCGCCGGCGGAAACTCCCGATTCCGGGACCGGCGCGTCCGCCTGAAACTAATTCGCGATTACCGCCGGCGCATGTCCGACAATGTTAAAAGGAGGTCAGATTGAAAAGAGCAAAACGCACACCGCGCAAGCCGCGCAACACTTTCGGCTTTTTTGCCGAGGAGAAACGCTCGCGTTATCTGCAGGGCATTACCCATGTGGATTACAAGGACCATGAACTGCTGCGCAAGTTCATGACGGAACACGGCAAAATGATTCCGTGCCGCATTTCCGGCAACTCGACCAAGCAGCAGCGCCAGTTGAAACGCGCCATCCGCCGCGCGCGCACCGTGGGCTTGGTGATGTAATAACGGCCAGGGGGATTATGCTATGTCGCGCGAATTGATTTTAATGTCGGATGTGGACGGGTTGGGCCTGGAAGGGAACATCGTCAAGGTCAGCGAAGGCTATGCCCGGAATTATTTGATTCCCCGCAAGCTGGCAGTGCCGGTGGACAAGGCCGCGCTGCGGCGCCTGGAAAAAAACCGTAAGGAGCGCGAGGATCGCCAGTCGCGCGAGTTGGCCGCGGCGCGCGCCAAAGCCGAATCGCTGGAACAGGTCTCCTGCACGATTACCGTCAAGGTGGGCGAAGGCGAAAAAATTTTCGGCTCGGTCACGGTGTCGGATATCATGGATGCTTTGAAATCCCAGGGCCACGAAATCGAACGCCGCCGCATCCTGCTGGCGGAACCGATACGCGAACTGGGTGTTTACAGCGTTAAAATCCGTTTGCACCAGGAAGTTGAGGCGTCGGTCAAGGTGTGGGTTGTGGATGAGGCGCTGCCGCGCTGAGCGTGGCCGCGCCGGCCGCAGCCAGGGATAATACGGCGTTGGCGCGGGCCGTCCGCGCCGGCCGATACGGGGAGGGCGTCATGCCGGTTGCCACCGCTCCAATCGCCAAAACCTCCGCCGCCGGGCGCCGGCCGCTCTTCAGCGGCGATGCCGAGCGCGGCGTGCTGGGATCAATCCTGCTGGATTGGCAGAAAGTGCTCGACTTCTGCGTGGAAAAGCAACTGGCGCCTGAATCTTTCTACCTCCCGCCGCACCAGGCGATTTTCGAGACCATGCTGGAAATGTCCCGCGATGGCCGGCCGATTGACGTGCTGACGCTCGGCGAGCGCCTGAATGCCGCCGGCCGGCTGGAGGAAGTCGGGGGCGTCACTTTCCTGAACCAGCTGCTGGACGCCACACCCACCGCCGCGCACGCTGAATATTACGTGGACATCGTGCGCCAGCACCACCTGCTGCGCCGCATCGTGGACTGCTCCCGCGCCTCGGAAAACACCTGCTACACCTCGGAGGAGAGCGCCGACACCGTGCTGGCCAAGGTGGAACAGGATTTTTTCGATATTTCCGAAGAGCGCCACGATGCCATGCTGCACTGGCCGCGCGCAGTGGACGAGTCCGTCGAGGCGATCAACCACATCCTCGACATGAAGAAGGGCATCACCGGCATTCCCACCGGGTATCCCGACCTCGATGAAAAACTCTCGGGCCTGCATAAAGGCGAAATGATCGTTCTGGCAGCCCGGCCGTCCATGGGCAAAACTTCGCTGGCCATGAATATCGTGGAAAATGTCGCTCTCGGGGCGACCGACCACCAGCCGCACCCGGTCGCCATTTTCAGCCTGGAAATGTCGCGGGAGCAGTTGATCATCCGCATGCTGGGCAGCCATGCGCGCATTCCGGCGCACCGCATCTCCTCCGGTTACCTGACGCCCGCCAATCACGGTCTGCTGATGCAGGCGGCGGATGTGCTGAAAAAAGCCCCTATTTACCTGGACGACACCGGCGGCCTGGACATCCTGGAATTGCGCGCCCGCGCCCGACGGCTGAAACGCAAATACGACATTGCCTTGTTCGTGATAGATTACCTCCAGTTGCTCAATTCTCACGATCACCGCCGCGACGGACGCCAGTTGGAAGTCGCCCACATCTCCGGCTCGATCAAAAACATGGCCAAGGAGTTGAAGGCGCCCGTGCTCGTGCTCAGCCAGTTGAACCGCTCTCCCGAAGCCCGTGATCGCGGCGAGCCGCGACTGGCGGATTTGCGCGATTCGGGTTCCATTGAGCAGGATGCCGATGTGGTTTGCCTGCTGCGCCGGCCTTCCAAGTATAATGACGACCAGGAAACCGCCGCCGGCACGAGCAACAAGGCGATTGTGGACATCGCCAAGCAGCGCAACGGGCCGACCGGCGAAGTGGAACTGGTGTTCCGGGATGAAATCATGCGCTTCGAGAGCCTGGCCCGGGGCGCCGCTTACAACGAAAACACCGCGCCGGCCGGGGCGGATGGACAGGTATAAAGGGACAGAACCATGTTTTTTAAAATTCATCCGCTGCCGCCGGCGCTGGCCGCGCTGCTGCTTTCAGTCCTGGCGCTGCCGGCCGCGGTGATCCGGGATATCCGGGTGGAAGCCGTGGATGTGCATTTCAACGACCGGGATTTTGTCCTGGCGGCCACCCAGGTCCGGCCGGGGGACGCGGTGGACCAGCGCCGGATTTCCCGGGACGTGAAAAACCTGATGGGAACCGGGCGGTTTTCGTTCGTTGACAGCGAACTGGTGGCCGCGGGAGAGGATTTCGACCTGGTTTACCGCGTGGCCGTCAAGCCGCGCCTGGAAAAACCCGTGACAGTGGAAGGCGCCGCGGAGATGGGCGAGCGCCATATCCGCAAGTGGCTTGAATTGGAGCCGGGCGACGCCGTGGACGACGCCATCCTGAGCATGCGTTCCCGCAAGGTCCGGGAGGAATACCACCGCCGGTTTTATCCCGAGGTCAAGGTGAGCTGGGAAATTATCACCGAGCCGGCAACCGGGTTCGCAAGGGTGATTTACCGCGTGAAAGAAGGCGGCCGCGCATCGCTGCGGCGGGTGAAATTCACCGGCAATACCTACCAGCCGCCCGGTTTCGGCGAAAGGTTCAAGGCCGGACTGAGCCGGCGGGAGGCCGTTTCTCCGGCTTCCGTGCCGCCGGAGCAACTGGAAGCCGTGGTCCGGCCGCGACTCTGGCATATTTTTTCGTTTTTCACCAAGCGCGGCGTGTACAATCCCGATGAACTCGACGCCGACCGCGACGCCCTGCGCGCGCTTTACCTGGACCGGGGCTATCTCGACGCGGAGATCAGTCCGCCCGCGGTTGAATATTTCCGGCCGCGCAAGCTGGAGGCGGTTTACAATATCACCGAAGGCCCCCAGTACCGTTTGGGCGAAATCAATTTGCGGGGGCATACCCGTTTTACTGCAGATGAACTACAGGCGCTGGTCAAGTTGCGCCCGGGCGATATCGCCGGGATGGGCGCCATCAACCGCACGGCGGAAACCCTCCGCGATTACTACTGGAACCGCGGCTATATGCGCGCCGGCGTCCGTCCCCGCCTGCGTCCCCGGGCCTCGGAACCGGTGGTGGATCTGGATTTCCAGTTTCACGAGGGCGATGTGGTCAATATCCGTTACGTGGACATACGCGGCAATACCCGCACGAAAGATCATGTCATCCGCCGGGAATTGGCGGTCTACCCGGGCGAACTTTACAATATGGTCAAGGTGCGGCAAAGCGAGCGCATTCTGCGCAACATGGGTTTCTTTTCCAATGTCAGCAGCTATCCGCGCGAAACGGGCGAGCCTTTCCGCGACGACCTGGTGTTCGAAGTCGAGGAAACGCGCACCGGCCAGTTCATGCTGGGCGCCGGCTATTCCAGCATTGACGAGATCATCGGGTTTGTCGAGGTTTCCCAGGGCAATTTCGATCTTTTCGGCTGGCCGACTTTCACCGGCGCCGGCCAGAAATTGCGGTTGCGCGCGCAGGTCGGCAACGAAACCGAAGAATACCTGATGTCGCTGACGGAACCCTGGTTCCTGGGGCGCAAACTGACGCTGGGCGGCGAAGTTTACCGCACCGTCCGCAAGAATCTGAGCGATTATTACAACGAACGGCGCCTGGGCGGAGCCATCACCCTGGGCAAGCCGTTGAAGGGATTTTTCCAGCGCGCGAACCTGCGGTACGGCCTGGAGGAAATCACCATTTACGATGTTTCTTCCAATGCCGTCCAGCGCATTCAGGACGAGGAAGGCAGCCGCCTGGTCAGTTCCCTCAAGCTGACATTGATCCACGATACCCGCGACAATTTCTTCGTGCCTACCCGCGGCGTGCGCGCCACGGTCGCCAGCCGTCTGACCGGCGGCCCCCTGGCCGGCGATGTGGATATGTACGGGTTGGAAGCCGATGTGTCCGCCTATTACCCGCTCTGGTTCGGCCATGTGTTCAACCTGCGCGGCTGGGCCGCCGTAGTCCAGGAATACGGCAAGGACGACGATGTGCGCATTTTCGACCGCCTCTTCCTGGGCGGCGCGCGCACCCTGCGCGGGTTTAAATACCGTTATGTCAGCCCTTACGAGGAAGGCGAACCGATCGGCGGCAAGACCGCCGCCCTGGCGGCGGTGGAATACACCGTGCCGATTACCCGCAAGATTCTGCGCGCGGCGGTATTTTACGAACTGGGCAATGTCTGGATGGATGCCTACGACATGGACACATCCTATTGTTCCGACGCCGGCATCGGCCTGCGCCTGGACGTTCCGGGTTTTCCCATCCGCGTGGATTATGCCTGGCCCCTGGAGATCAGCGGCGACGTGGAGCGCACTTCGGCCCGGTTTAATTTCTGGCTGGGATATGGATTCTGAAAAAAGGGAGGAATAAAATCATGCGGCAATATTTGATCGGTACATTCGCGGCCGTGGCGGCGGCCGTCATAACGGGCGCGCCGGCGCCGGACGCCGGCGCGGCGGAATTGAAAGTTGCGACGGTCTCCATGGAGCGACTGTTCGACAATTACCATCGCACCCAGTCGTTTAACGCGGATTTGAAAAAACGCGCCGCGGAACTGGAAAACAAGCGCGACCAGCTGGTGCTGGACGCCAAGTCCAGGCAGCGCGCGCTGGAAACCGCCGCGGAGGAGGCGCGCGACCGCTCCTTGAGCGAAAGCGAACGCGAGCGCAAAAAGCGCGAGGCCGAGGAGGCTTACACCCGCGCCCGCAGCGCCGAGGAGGCGGTGGCGGATTTCGACCGGACGGAAAAGCGCCGGTTCAGCGAGGAGATGCGCGATGCCCAGCAGGAGCTGGTCAAGGAAATCCGCAAGGTGATCCGCGAGTATGCCGCGCAGCAGGGGTACACGCTGGTGCTGGACCTGTCCGGCAAAACGCTGAACGGGGTGGAAACGGTGGTGCACGCCGATCCGAGTTTCGACATCACCGAGCCGGTGCTGGAAATCCTGAACAAGAAAGGCCCATGATATGCCGGCGTCTTTGACCGTGACGGAAATCGCCGAGCGCCTGGCGGGGCGGCTGGAAGGCGATGGGCATGCGGTAATCACCGGTCTGGCCGGCATCCGCGAGGCCCGGCCCGGCCACCTGAGTTTTGTGGCCAATCCCCAGTACGCCGCCGCCGCCGCCGCGACACAGGCCAGCGCGGTCATCGTCGCCGAGGATTGGTCGCGGCCTTGTTCCGCGGCGCTGATCCGCGTCCGCAATCCCGACCAGGCTTTTGCCTTAGCCGCCCAGTGGTTTGCGCCGCCGGCGCCGCCGCCGTTGACCGGGGTGCATGCCACGGCGGTAGTGGCGCCGGATGCGCAACTGGGCCGCAATGTTGCCCTGGGCCCGTTTTGCGTGGTGGAAGCGTGTGCGCGGATTGGCGACAACACCGTCATTCACGCCGGGTGCTATATCGGCCACGGCGCGGCCGTCGGCGCCGGTTGCCGGTTGTATCCCCATGTTTCCATCCGCGAATATTGCCGGTTGGGCGACCGCTGTATCCTGCATAACGGCGTCGTTGTCGGCAGCGACGGTTTCGGCTACATTCAGGAAGGCGCCATCCGCCGCAAAATCCCACAAATCGGCATCGTGGTCATCGGCAATGATGTGGAAATCGGCGCCAATACCACTGTTGACCGCGCCCGTTTCGGCGTGACCCGCATCGGCAACGGCGTCAAGATTGACAACCTGGTGCAGATTGCCCACAACGTGATCATCGGCGACAACGCCGTGATAGTCGCCCAAGTCGGCATTTCCGGCAGCACCACGATCGGCGATCGCGCGATTCTGGCGGGACAGGTGGGCATTGCCGGGCATTTGACCATCGGGGAAGACGTGATCATCGGCGCCCAGTCCGGCGTGAGCAAGAGCATTCCCCCTAAATCATTCGTGCTGGGAAGTCCGGCCCAGCCTTACGAAAAGACGGTGAAAATCCACGCCCTGACGATGCGTCTCCCGGACTTGAAAGACAAACTGGCAATGCTGGAGCAGCGCCTGGCGGCCCTGGAGCAGAAGTCATCCCCCGGCCAGCATCCGCGGACTTAACCCCCAGCCGGCATGCGGAACTGCCCTGACGCTTGAGATTACGCCGCGCTTCAATGGCGGGTTGGGAAATGGCGCCGCCGCAGCCGCGGCGGCACGCCGGGATTGTATCCGGCGAAAAATGCTTCCGTGTCCGCGGGCGCGGCCCAGCCCCGGCCGGCCAGACAATCGCCCACGCGGAACAAATCGCGGCGGGCGCGCCGGCGGGAAATCCGCCAATGACGGCGCACACCGTCCAGGTCCACCGCCCATAGCTGGATCGGGTTGCCGCCCGCCATGACGTTTTCATATTTCAAGTCGCGGTTCGAGTATTTGTTCCTGTGAAACGCCGCGGCCAGGCGCCCATAGTCCGCCATCAGCGCGGCGCGTTCCGCGGGAGGTGCCTCCGGCCGGGCCAGGCGTTGCGCCAGCGGTTCTGCGGTCAGTTCGGCGGTAACGAGGTATTCCGCCCGGCGCTTTCCGCCGCGCCAGGCGGCGCACCATCCCAGCGCCGGCGCGGTGGGAATGCCGGCGGCGGTTAAAAGGCGCGCCAGGTCGAAGCCGCGGCGGGCCCGGCCGGCGCGGGACCTGAGATGCCATCCATTCCATAACCGGCGGCGCGGCCAATAGGCCTTGATTACCAGCCCGTCCAGAGAGGTAACGCGGCATCCGCGGTAATGCTTCAATTCATGTCCGCCGCCGCTGTTTTGGGTGAATGGCGGCGGCCCGGCCGCGCCGGCGGCGGGCCAATGGCGCGTGAGCCAGTCACGCAGCCGGTCAGCCTGCTCCGGGGCGGCCTGCCAGACCCAGCCGTGATGGCGGAATGCAACCGGCGGCTCGACCGCGCGCCGGCGGATGATGGCGGCCAGCAGCACCGCCAGCAGCATTATGGCGGCCAGCAGGGAATCGGTGAAATCCGCCAGCGTGCCGAACCAGATGGAAGTCGGGCGGGCGCGGTTGGTCTCGGTGAAAAAGTGGTGGAACTTGATCACCCATACCCAGGCGGCATGGGCGCCGATGCTTTGCCATAACGCACCGGTGCGCATCAGGAAAGCGCATAAAACAATTCCCAGCAGCGTCAGATTGACGAAGCGCAGCAGGAATGCGTCTGTCCGCGGGATATTGGCGAAAGTGTCCAGGTAAACCTGCCAGGCGGCGGCGCCCGGGGATGCGGCTTCAAATGCCTCCGGGGCGGGACTGAGGAAATGGGCCAAGGCAAAAATGGCGCTGGAAATCACTGCCGCCGGCCAGGGCCGCCAGATGCGGGCGCTGATGCGGAACAGAATCCCGCGGCAGATGATTTCCTCCAGCAGGCCGACGGTAATTCCGGAAAGCAGGAAAGAAACTGTTTTGGCGGGCATGACGGCCCAGTCCGCCGGCGGAGTGATGATCCGGAAGTCCAGCAGCCAGGCGGCCAGGCTCATGCCGCCGAGGGTGGCCACGCCGATCAGCAGGCCGCGGCCCAGTTGCCGCAGCCAGAGGGGATTGGCGCCGAAGCCGCAGTCGTGCCGGCCCCGCCAGCCGGCGATCTTCAGAAACAAGCCCAGGAAAATCAGGCCGACGGCCATGATGCACCGGCGCATCACCCGGTCCGCGCCTTTTTCGATCAAGTACTCTCCAATCGGTCCGCCCAGACGCGCCGCCCATTCCATGATCCATACCGCGGCCAATGCCGCCAGGCCGATGCCGGCTGTCAGCAAAAGCGCCAACAGGGCAATGATCTGCCAGTTGGACGGACGGGATGGAGCTTGATCAAGTTGATCCATGGGATGCTGGATTCATACGGGACCGGCCGGCTGGTTGGCCGGCGTGCGCGGGCATATTCCTCGGAGGAAACGGTCAATAAGTTATTCCGGGGCTTGCGCCATGGCGCATACCTTATGGTAAACGGCTTCGGCAATCAGTTGCAGACCTCCCTGCCGGAAATGGATGCCATCGCGGGAAAAACACCGGTCGAATTCCGATCCGGCGCCGAGAGCATGCAGGTCCAGCAGGTCGGCGCCAGTGCGCGCGGCCACTTGCCGGGTCAGTCTAACGTATTTGTCATGCACGGCGTTGAAGTCAATGCCGGCGGCTGCTTCCCGAAATTTATACTGATTGGCATCCACCTCCCGGCGGGGCGCGGTAATCAGCAGGGGGCGGGCGCCGGCCGCCCGGATGGCATCCACGAATTCGGTCATGATGGCCGTGTATTCGTCCGGCGGGACGCGGAAGCCCGGCCGATCCCGCACCGGCAGTCCATGGTTGCCCTTGGTGAAAAGGTTGAAAAGCAGCATGAAACAGCGCTTGCGTTTCAACAGGTTGTACAGGTTGCCCTGCCACCGCGGAACCTTGACCGCCATGCGGTTGCGGTCGGTCTGCATTTCCAGCCAATGATCGTTCCAGCCGTAAAACACGGTGACGATATCGGGATGCAATCGGCGAGCCTGGGTTTTAAAGACTTTCAATCCCTGGGCCGAGGAATACCCGTAAACCCCCATATTAAAAGCCTCCCAGCGGTTGGATGTCGGCGGGGCCGCCGCCAGCAGATTGTTCAACAGCTGGCTGTAAGGCGGGTGGCCCTGGGAAGTCACTGAATCACCCATGCAGATGACGCGCATGGCGCCGGGCGCTTTGACGGGATCGACTTCCCGATCGCGGTATCCCAGGCGGTTGACAGTCATTCTATCGTAGCGTTTGCCGGGGTGGAATTTCCAGAGCAGTTCCGGATCGGAATACCCCTCGTTGCGCGTCTTCTGGCCGTCGTCATCGGTGGTTTCAAAGATTACCGGCGCCATTTCCACGTTGAACCTGGATTGGGTTAACATCCATTCCAGCGCGCCGGCCGCCACGTAAAGCGACAACAGCGCCAGCACAGTCTGGCGCAGCCAGAGACGATCCAGGGGGCCGCGGATCGGACGCCCGCGCCGCCGGGTCCACAACTTCAACGCAATGCGCGCCGCCAGCAGGAGTCCCACTGTCAGCCAGGGTTTGAAATTGGCGTTGACGGTCAGTTTGAAGGGGCCGGCGCGCAGCAGCAGCGGGTCCAGCAGCCATGCGGCGGGAAGCACCAGCAAGGCTGCCAGGCCGGCCCAATCCAGGGCGGCCAGCAACCGGTTCGGCCAGCCGCGTTGCGCGGCCGCTGCAGCGATGGGGTTGGCGTTTGACATCAGAAGAGTGTGTAAATAAACGGCGCCACGGCCTGGCTGCTGACCACCAGCAGGGCCGCCAGCAGCAACAGCAGGAAGACGGGGATGATCCACCATTGCTTCTGGCGCCAGGCAAATCCGAAAAATTGTCTAATCAGTTCCCACAGGTGTTTGAAAAACATACGCCTCCCTAATCCAGTACATAGTCCTTCCGCCAGTCCGCCGTTTCCGCCCAGGGCGGCTGATCCGTCTTTTTCAAAATATATCCGCCCAGCACCAGGCAATCCATTTCCGTGCGCATGAAACAGCGGTAGGCATCCTCCGGCGTGCAGACGATCGGTTCGCCGCGCACGTTGAAGGAAGTGTTGATAATGGCGCCGACCCCGGTCAGTTCCTCAAAGGACTTGATCAGGTCGTAATATTCCGGATTGGTGGCGCGGTTGACCGTTTGGACGCGGGCGGAATAATCCACGTGGGTAATGGCGGGCACATCGGAACGCGCCTGGTTGATGCGTTCGCGCAGCGGCAGCCTGGCGGCGTCGGCCTTGTTGATGCAGCGTGCCGCGCGGACTGGCGCCACGAGCAGCATGTAGGGCGAAGGGTGGTCCAATTCGAAAAATTCGCCGGCGCGCTCTTCCAGGCAGGTCGGCGCGAATGGCCGGAAAGATTCGCGGTACTTGATCTTGAGGTTCATTGTGGACTGCATTTGCGGCGAACGCGCGTCGCCGATGATGGATCGGTTGCCCAGGGCGCGCGGACCGAATTCCATCCGTCCCTGCAACAGTCCGATGACCTGCTGGCCGGCGATGAGTTCGGCGATGCGCCGCGCGCGTTGCGCGGCGTCCGGGAGATGTTCGGCGGGATAGCCCCGTGTTTTCAGGTAAGCGCCGATTTCCTCGTCGCTGAAGCCCGGGCCGAGATACGCTCCGCGCATGGAGTCGTTGCGGCCATCAGGGTGGCGCGCGCCGCCGCAGACCTGGTGCCATACGGACAGGGCTGCGCCCAGCGCGCCGCCCGCGTCGCCGGCGGCCGGCTGAATCCAGAGATTGTCGAAAGGTCCCTCGCGCAGCAGCCGGCCGTTGGCCACGCAGTTCAGGGCCACGCCGCCGGCCAGGCACGCGGCGGTGCAGCCGGTGATCCGCCGGGCGTAGCGCGCCATGCGCAGGACCACTTCTTCCGTGACATCCTGGATGGAGCGCGCCATGTCCATTTCGCGGCGGGTGATTTCCGATTCCGGCGAACGCGGCGGGCCGCCGAACAATCCGTCGAATTTATGATTGGTCATCCGCAGTCCGTCCAGGTAGCCGAAATAATCCAGGTTCAACCGGAACGAGCCGTCGTCTTTCAGGTCCAGCAGGTTATCCAGAATGAGTTGCCGGTAGACCGGCTCGCCGAACGGGGCCAATCCCATCAGTTTGTATTCCCCGGAATTAACCTTGAATCCGGCGAAGTAGGTGAAAGCCGAATAAAGCAGTCCCAGCGAATGGGGGAAACGCAATTCCTTCAGCAGCCGCAATTGGTTGCCATTGCCATGGCCGATCGTGCTGGTGGCCCACTCGCCGACGCCGTCCAGCGTTAAAATGGCCGCCTCGCGGAAAGGCGATGGGAAAAAGGCGCTGGCGGCGTGTGATTCGTGGTGCTCTGGAAAATACAGCTTGTATCCGGCGATGCCCAATTGCGCCAGCGTCCGCTCGATTTCCAGGGGAATCCAGAGTTTGCGGCGCAGCCAGAGCGGGACCGCCATCATGAATGACCGCAGACCGCGGGGCGCCACGGCGAAATAGGTTTCCAGAATCCGCGCGAATTTGGTGATGGGTTTGTCGTAAAAAGCCACGGCGTCCAGTTGGCGGCCGGTAAGTCCGCCGGCCTGCAGGCAGTAACGGACGGCGTTGACCGGGAAGCCGGCGTCGTGTTTCCTGCGGCTGAAGCGTTCTTCCTGCGCCGCGGCGACAATCTCGCCGTCGCGCAGCAGGGCGGCGGCGGAGTCGTGGTAAAATGCGCTGATGCCCAGGATATGCATGTCAGTATTGCCGCGACCAGTGTTCTTTATCGGTGATGGGCGCGCGGTCATCCCAGTACGTGCCGGCCCGCGGATCCCACCGGCGCCGCAGCGGATCGCGCCCGCGCAGACGCCATCCCAGCCGGCCCAGGCCGAATACCGCGTAAAACATCGGCGCCAGCAACAGCCAGGTCATGGCATTCCCGGCAGCCCATGCCAGCCAGGCGCCGGCGCGGTCGAACCCCGCCAGTATTTTCGGGCAGCCCAGCATGCCCGCCAGCAACAGGCCGGCCAGGGCCCAAACCAGGCATCCCGCCAGAGAGTGCTCCAGGCGGAAAAACAAGGCGCCTGCGGCGAGCATTACCGCCAGTTGCGCCAGGCGCCAGGATGTTTTCTTTCCCTTGCCAATCGCGGCTGCCGGTGCGGGATTGACCGGTGGAATTTCCCGCCAGGTCCATGCTTCCATGATTTTTTTTGACATGCAACCGTCAGTTTTGTTGCTCAGATTTCAAATTAGCCGTAAATTATCGCAGAACAGGCATGAACAAACAAGCATATTTGTCGGAAAACAAAAAAATAATTATCGGCTGGCTGAAAGGCGGGAATAAAAACCCGGCCTGGCGCCTCATGGGGCGGCGCCGTCCGGCCGGCGCCGCAGAACAAACTTGACTTCAATCGGATTATCCATAAATCTTGGCGGGATGAACGCGCGTATAGTAATCGGATTGATTGCCTTATGCCTGGCGGGCGGCGGCGCCGCCGCGGCGCCGGCTATTTCCAGCGCCGGTTATACCCGCTGGCAGGCCGGGGCGGCGATGGCGCTGTATACGGGCAATACCTCCCAGGCGGCGCGCGCCCTGGCTGATTTGGCGGAAGCCGGCGGAAGTTTGCCGGCGGCCGAACGGTCCGACGCGGCGCGTTTTCTGCAGACGGCTGTCTGCCAGGCCGCGCGGCAGCCGGCAACTAACGCGTTGCATATATTTGCCGCCGGGATGGCGGCGCGCCGCGCCGCCATCTGGGATGTTCTGGAAATCCTGCCATGGACCGGCGGCCGGCGCGCGATTTTTGACGGATTGATGCGGGATCTGGCGGATAACGCTGTCTGGTACGATTCCGCCATGCTCCGGCTGCCGGGTTTTGCGAGCTTCTGCCGGGAACAGCGCGCGGCGCCGGAAATATTGGCGGAGTTGGTGTCTGTTTTCGGCGCGGCGCCGGCCGGACTGCTGGATGCGCTCTGGCTGGCCCAGGCGTTGTACCCGCGGCAGGCGGAGCAATGGCGCGGATTGTTCGAAGCGCGCCTGGGCGGAGAACGCGATCCCTCGATTTTGTCGGATGTGTTTGTTTTGCTGGACGAGGAACATTGGCGGCAGGCGTCCCGTCCGCGCGCAGCTTATCAGTCGGCTTTGGCGGAGTGGCTTTTGCGCAATATCCCCGCCGCGGATTGGGCGGCCATGGACCGGGAAATCCTGCTGGCGATGGCGCGCGCCGGCCGCGCGCCCCTGGTTGAATGGGAACGCAAACTGGCGGCGGCGTTGGCCGCCGCGCCGGCGGAACCCGCTGCCGCCTCTCTCCGCGATTGCCTGGATGCGATGGTGAAAGCGCATGCGGAGCCGCGGGAAACTTTCGCGGCGCTGGCGCCTTTGCTGGCGGAACGCCAGGAGTTGTTCTGCCTGCTGCACGCTCCGACCAATGGCGTGATGGACACCTTGATCCGCGATCCGCGCAACCGCGCGGCGGCGCGCCGCATGCTGGCGGAGTTCCTTGCGCCCGCCCGCGAGCCGGAATGGGATGCCCGGCTGGCCGGCCTCTTGCCCCGGTATTACACTGCGGCGCGGCGCCGCGACCAGGACGATTTGTATGAATCCGTCGCGCGCCCGATCATCGCCGCGCGCCTGCTGCCGGATTTCGAGCCGGCGCGCGCTGAAAACCCTGTCCGGCGGCAATGGACTTCCGCGCTGTCCGGCCCGGACGGGTTCCTGGCGCCGCGCCATTCACGGGACCTGGCCGGCGCTTTTCAGGGCGGGTTGGATTGGGAAGACGAAATCAACCTGTCTGCGGGGGCGGTTAAAAACTACCGTTTTATCGCCGACATCCTGCTGGCGATGGGGGCGCGCTGGAAGGACGAAGAGGCCGATCGGCAGGACGGCCTGAGGCATGCCGCCGCGCTGGCAAGCTGGATGGATTGGATGCTCCGCGGAGGCTTGGAGCGTCCCGCCACCCTGCGGTTTGACGCGCCAGGGGTGCAGGAGTGTTTGCTGGAAATAAGCCGCGCATGGCGCGAGACGCGGAACCGGTTTGCATTGCGTCAGAACGAGTCGGGTCTGGCATCCCTGTTCGCGGGCCTGACCGAAGAATTGTCCGCCGCGGCGGATGAGTTCCGCCGCAAGGGCGGCGATTATGAAGCCGGCCGCTCCCGCCGGGAACGGCTCGTGCGCGCCGTGCGGCTGACGCTTGCCGTCAGCGCCTTGATCGAAGATACTGCGCAACTGGAAACGGTGCTGGCCATCATGCGCGGACAGATTTTTGCGCTGCCGGAGTCCGGCGCCGCGCCGATCAGGGTCCAGTCGGCAGATGCATTGCGGGAAGAGGTGGAATTGTTCCGGATGCTGGACGACGACTTGGCCGGATGCCTGCAGGGCCTGGCGCAGGCGCCCGGCGCAACGCGCGAGTTGCGCGATATGTTGCGCGATTTTGCGGCGCGTTACCACATTGACGTCCAGATTGGACTTATCGCGACGGATGGCTTTCTTGCCCGGCTGCATGAGGTGGACGGGCAGTTGACGCCTTTCCGCCGCTTCTTGCATGCCGGCCCGGCGGAACATCCCTGCGCCTTGCCCGGCGAGGCGGCGCGGGAGTCCTTCATCCGTCTGGTCGAGTTGCTGGACCGGAGCGCGTTTTTGAATGCCGGCGCCGGTCTGCCGGCGCTGCTGGAACTTTACCGCGCCCGTTTGCGCCTGTCATTCTGGCGCAACCCGCTGCTCTGCGGCCTGAATGCGAATGTCGGTTTGCCGGTGTTGTTTCAATTGCTGCGGGATGAACCTTTGCCGTTGCCGGCGGATATGCCGGGCGGGGCGGATGCGGCCGATTGGCCGGCGCCGGTTTTTCTGCCCGTGCTGGACGCGGTCCGGGCCGGGCTGGCGGCCGGGCCGGACCGCGTGCTGATCCGGCAGGTGCAATATGACGCTGCCGGCCGGTCCGTCCGCGCGGAACTGCACGATGTCAACGAATACATCTGGCGCGCCGACCGCCTGCTGCGCGCCCAGGAATTGCTGTCATTTCCCTTGACCGTCGAAACCGGCGCGCAGCCTGGCGGCGCCGCGCCGCCGGTTGAGGCATTGGCGCGCGCCCTGGCCCAGGCCGCGGTTTCAGCCAACCGGGCCGGCAATATTCCGGCGGCCGAATCGCCGGCGGGAGCGGCGGTACGGCGCCGGCTGGACGGTTCGCGCCGCGCGGAATTTTGCCGGTTGGCCCGGAAATATTCCCGGACGCTGGACGATGCCATCGCCGCAGCCGAGTGCGCGGTGATGCTGCCGAATGCGCCTGAAAACGCATCGGAACCTGACCGGTTGGAGGCGTATGACGAAATACGCCGGTCAGCGTTTGAAGGTTTGCAAGCGGCCTTGGATGCCAATGCTTATTCCGACCGCCTGGCGGATGGTTTGATTGCCATGCTGCGGCTGGAAGCCTGCCGCCGCGGCCGCGGCCGGCCGTTGGGCGCCCGTCAGATAGCGGGTGGGATGTCGGCCCGGCTCGACCCTGCCGGCCGTTGGCGGCTGCTGGTGGAGCAATGGTCACTCCAGCATCATTTTCCGAAATCGGGCGAAAACGCTCAGTCCTGCCGGGAACATGCGTTGCCGTCGCTTGAGTGCCGCGCATGCCGGGATGCCGTGGCCGGAGCCATGGATGCGCGCGGCAGCGAGTTGGAGGATTTGCGGCGCTTCTGCACCGCGCAGGCCGGCATGACGCCGTCCGCGGCGCCGCGAAACCGTTGGGAAGCTATCGCCCAGTTGGCGGTGTTCCTGCGCCGCCTGGATGACGCGGCGGAGGAAATTGCCGGCATCGGACCGGACGCGGTGAAGTCGGCCTGGTACCTGTCATCGCAGTCACGACGCGCCATGGAACTGCTGCCGCCGCATTGGACGGCCCGGCCAGGCTGGACCGATTGGATTGATCCCGAGGAGCCGCTGGCCGCGGCCATGGTGCGGGTGGCCCGTTTTTACACCATTACCTTCAGCGAATTATTGCCCATCCACGGCAATCTGTCGCAGGATGACTTGCTGGGCGATTCTTCCGGCCGGCCGGCCAACGGCGATGCTTTGGCGGTTTTCAGCATGCTGGATGCCTTTACCAAGTCGTTTTTACTGGACGCGGCGGCGCTGGAGCGGCGCTTGCCGGCCGATGCCGCAATGACCGCGCCGGTCGGCACGCTGGCGCCGCGCGAATTAACGGCAGTGCATTCCGCCATGCAGCCGTTGCTGGCGCTCGGGGTCTGGACTCGCGGAACCAATGCCGTGAAAGGCGGGGGCACGCTGATGCAGTTTGTGGTTAATGGCAGGCAATATGCGGAAACTTTCTTCGACCTGGATATCGTCCTGGAGAGCGGCGGTTCGTTTACACTCGCCCCGCGCGGCATGTTTGAGGAAGCCTTGCGGTCATGGGATTTGCTGATGGCGTCGGCGAATCCATCCGACGGCGATGAGTTCATTTACAATGCCTGGTTCGGCGATCTTCGAGGAACCGTCGCCGGCCAGGGCGGCAAGTTTGCCGAACAATTCAATCTCGACCGCTTTTTGATTTCCGCTTCGGAAATTCCGGGTGACCGCCGCTATGAAGCGGCGGGGCTGGCTCCATTGCGGGCGGTGGCTTCAACCTTCCAGGGCGAGTTATCCGCCTGGCTGGACGGCGGCGGCGGCGCGGCCATGGGGCGCGGGTTTGCCGCGGCGCGAACGCCTATGGCGCTTGCCGCCATCGCGGAACGGATGGCGGACCGACTGGGCCTGTATCGTACGGAAGCCGCGGATGCCCTGCCGGCGCTGGCGGAACGGCAGCGGGATGCCTATGCCGGATTCTGCCGTCATTGCCTGTTCGATACCGGCGCCGGGCGTCCCGTCTTTCCCTCCCTCATGCGCGAATCGCTGGCAGCCCGATTTTCGGAGGAGTTGGCCGGGGATATTGCCGGCGCCACCAACGGGCTGGCGGCGGCCCGCGCCCGGTTTTCCGCGTTGTTTGAACCGTATGCGCCGCCGGATGCCGCCGCGGGTCAAAGCCCCGCCCTCGCGGCAATTCCGCAATTCGGCGGGTTGGCCGGCTTGTACCGCCGGGCTCTGGCGGACACTTCCAATTCGCCCGGTTATTGGTTTACGGGCGATTTTGTCCATGCTTACATGCAGCTTGTCTCGGAAATATACTGGCGCGGCGCGCGGGACGCGCCCGGCGCCGGCCAGGCGCCGACGGTAAGCTTCCCCTGGCGCCTGGACGAAACCGGGAAAGCGTATATTAACACGCCGGTGCCGGAGGATGCATTGAATGCGCCGGAACTGCATAATGCCGCCATCCGCGATAATTTCGCCTGGCGCGCCGCCGGCGCCTCCCGTTATGCCGATGTGCCGTTTATCCGGCGTTTTTTTGGAGGCCGGCCGCTTCCGCCGCCGGCCCGGGGGATGGACGGGAAGTGAAAGGCATGTCCGGAAATTTGACATGAGCATCAATCCGATCAATCTGCTGGCGCTGCGCCTGTGCTTCTGCCTCAGCCTGGGACTGTGCCTGGGCCTGGCCCGCGCGCAGGAAATCATCGGCATGCACGGCGCGGACATCGGCGGGATTGAGCCATGGGACATCCCCATGCCGGAGGCGGCGCTCGATACCGGACTGGCGCGCCGGATCGCAGAGTTGGCGTATCCTTGCCTTTTGAGGATGGATGCCCGGGAATCGCTGCTGGGCGGGTCGGCTACCAATGTCTGGCTGGAACCGGAGCGCGCGTTGGATTCGTTGGAAGAAATGCAGCCGGAACTCGGCCGGGATGTTTTGTCCGTTGCCGCTCTTTTACGCAAGCATGCCGCGGAAATCGAGGGATGGGGCGGCGGCATCGCTTCCAACTTGGCGGCCGGCGCGCAGTGGACGGAAGCGGCCTTAAGCCAGGCCTTGAACACCAAGCCCGGCGGGGGTCCGGCGCCCGATCCCGCCGCCCGCCGGCACTGGATTGCCGCCGCCTGGGCGCCCTTGGCCGCGGGCCTGGATTTGACGTCCCCGGCGAGGGAAACCGCGTCAGCCCTGGGGTTGGCCCCGGCGTCGCATGCCCCCGATCCTGCCTGGTCCTGGCTGGCTTTCCTGGCCGCGTTGCGCCGATCCGCGGCGGATGCCGACGCCCGGATATACGCCGCGCCGTCCCTGCAGGCTTTGCTGCGTGATTTACAGACAACCTTGGTTGTGCCGTATGCCCTGGGAGATTTGGCGGCACCGGAGCTTTTCCATGAACGGATGGAGGCATTGATCGGCTGCCGCGCGGTTGCCGGACTTTTCCAGCCGGAATTGCTGGATCGCTGGATACTGGAAGGCGGGGATTTTGTATATGACGCTTTTTGCGCGCAGGCTGGCGGCGCGGTGCGCGCCGCCCTTGATGGCGCAGTCCTGGCATCCGTGTTAAGCGATGGATTTGTATGGCAGGAACGCGGGGCGGAAGCTGTGGCGGCGGGCTGCGATGTGCGTGCCGCCCGTTACACGGTTCTGGCGGCCGAACTGCGCGTCCGCCAGGCCGGCGAGCCGGCCGGGGGCATGGATGCGGCGCGGCTTTACAGCTACTATCTCATGCTGTTGGCGCGTTTTCCGCCCTGCCTGTCGCCTTTCCGTATCGAGCAGGTGAACGCGAACTGGCTGCGGTGCGTAGAGGAAAAAATCGCGCTGGGCGCGGATACGGCGGGATTACGCCCTGAATCGCCGGAAGACGACGACCCGCCGCCAATGCCCGCGCTTTGCCTGCTGCAGTCTGACGCCTGGCGGGACGGGCAGGGTTTGTGGCATTGGCGGCCGCGCGCGGCCGGCCGGCGGCATTATCTTGATCAATACCTGCGGCGGCCCGTGGAAAACACGGAGTAAAATTGCAGTTTTGCAAAAGTGTTCAGTGTGCAGCGGTCGGGGTTCGGGGTTGCCAGAGGTTGAATCAGGTTCAACGATTGTTTGTGGGTGGAAGTTGTCGGAGGTTGAATCGGGTTCAACGGTTGTTTGGGGTTGGAGGTCATCCGTGCCATCCGTGGTTATGCGGGTTCAGGATCGATATCGGGATCGGTATCGGAATCGGCAACGATCCCGATAGCGATAGCGATTCCGACCACGACGGTGTATTTTTGCTTTATTACCTGTGGGATGTACTGAATTCTTTTAAAACGTAAGTTTTGAAATTTGCTTTTTGGATATGCGACTTATTCTGCAAATATCATTAAGCGCGGCGTTTGCGGCATTGATGGCAGCGGGTTTCCAGCGCGGCTGGTGGACGGCCGTCGCGGAAATGCCTCCCGGCAACCGCGAAACCTGGCAGCAGGGTTGGTGGCCGGTTCAGGATCGGCTTGCCGCGGAAGTCGGCGCGCGGGCCAGGGCTGCGGGCGCTACCCGCGAACGGCCTTTGCGAACGGCAATCCGGATGGATTTGTCAGCCGTTCCAAAATGGCGTTTCGCCGCTTTGCGCGCCAGCGACTGGGAACGTGTGCTGGCCCGCTCGGAAACGGCCGCCGGCGCCATTGTGCCGGTATCCGCCGATGCCGCGCCGCCGCCGGATTTGACCGTATTTCTGGTCTTGCGGAAGTATAACCCGGGGGCCGCCGCCGACGAATTGGAGGGCATCATCCGCTATGAGCCGGCGGCTGGTCAGGCAATTGCGTCGGATTTCCGCGCGATTTGTCCGGCGCACGGCCGGGATTGGTTTGTGCGGCCGGCGCGGCGGGCGCCATGGTGGATCATGCTGACGGCGCTGGCGGTCCTGGCGGCCGCCGGGGGATTGGGCATCTGGGCGGCATGGCAGACATTCACGGGGCAGTTTGACCGGTCGCTTTGCATGAATCTTTGCGCCGTTCTGGTCGTGGTGTTGTTTCTGACAATGATGTTTGCAGAACTGGCGCCGCCGGGCTACGGGCAGTTCGGCATACCGCGCTGGAGCGTGCGAGTGGTCCTGGATACCAGCGATGCTGTGCGATTTCCACCGGCCGGCGCAATGCAGCGTCCGGCTTGGGATGGAGCGTCCAGTGCGCCGGCGATGAACGATGTTTGCCGTTTTGTGGAACAAAGCGTCCGGCGCATCGCGCGGGCGGTCAATGCGGACAACGCTCCGGCAGGCGCCGGCTTCAGGTACTGGCTGCGTTATGCCTGGCAGAATCTGGGCCGCGCGCGTCTGCGTTCCGGGTTGCTGCGCGCGTCGGAAAACGTGCGGATTTATCACGGGTTGCCGCCGGCGGGGGCGGCGCAGGATGTTGCCGCGCCGCCGGCCGGCGCGGTGGACCTGGAGGGATTGCCGGAATTGCTGCAAGCCGGACACCGCGGCCAGCCGCCGGGATTCTTTCTGCCATGGGCAGGGTTGCCGCCGGGAACGGAAAATGAATTGATTGTTGCGTTTGGCGGCGGCGAGCCGGCTTCCCTGCGCCAGGCGGACTGGCTGGCATCGGAACGCGCGCGGCTGCGCGCGGCCAAACCCGCGGGGTTGCGCGTGCTGACGGTGCTGCTGCCGGCATTGCCGCGCAGCAAGCATCCGGGTTGGAGCACGGCCGACCGGCTTCGCAACGCCGCGGCGGTGAGCGATGCGGTTCTGGCCGCTCTGCCCCTGGAAGCGCGCGGCAGCGCGCCCGGCGATTTGCCGGCGCCGGTTGCATGGATTCCGGTCTTCACCGCCGCGGGAACCAATCCGCCGGCGCTTCCCGCGGATTTGGATGCGGAGCGTACCCGTCAATTTCAGGCAGACCCGGGGCGGATGCGGGCGGCGGCGGCGCGGATCGCCGAAAAAGCGCAGGGCATGAGCGACGTGCGGGGCAGCGCAATCTTTCAAACAGCGCCGGCGGCGCTGATCATGGGGGTATGCGCCGCGGCGGGCCTGCTGCTTTTTCTGCGGCTGCAGCGTGAAATCCGTCTGCTGGATCGCCGCCGGCCGGCGGACAATCTGGAATGGCTGGGCGCGCTGGCCGGCATCGGCATGGGATTATGCGCAGCCTTGCTGATCTGTTACATGGCGGCCGAGCCGCTGCGCTGGCGCACGCTGGTTGGACCGGGATTGGCGCTTTGGGCCGCGGTGTGCCTCTGGTATGCCGCGGCCTGGCTGCCGATGCTGCTGGGGCGCGGATTAGGACTTCTGCCAGCGCCGGAAAAAATGCTGCGCGTACGGCATTTGGCAGGCTGGTTTTTAACAGCAGCGGCGGCGGCGGTTTTGTCCGTCGGCGCAGGCTGCTGCTGGGCGTTGCTGCCGGGCCGGGAAATGCCCGGCTGGGCGGCCTTGGCCGGCATGGGTATCACGGCGGCGGCCTTCCTGTCGCTGGCATTGCGTTATCAGTGGGTAAGTTTCTGGCGGCGTTCGCGCCGGCGCACCTGGTGCCTGGGGACGGCCGGCCTGGGGTTGCTTTTAGCGCTGCCGCTTTGGGGGATTTACGGCAGAGACGCCGGGCATTGGACGCCCTGGATCTGGGCCGGGACGATCCTGGTTGCCTGCGTTCTGCCCGCCGCCGGCGCTTTGTCCGCCCGCTGGAAATGGGGAAATTTCGGCGCGCGCGCGCGTCTTGGGCTGGGGTGGGCGGGCATGATTTATGGATGGATGATCGGTGTGTTGGCGCCCCTGGTCCTGCTGTTCCCCTGGCCGAATTAGCCGCGGTGTGATATTAAAACTTGCCGCGCGACGCGCCCTGCCGTCCGGCGTCCGGGTGGCATTTAAATTCCTCCGTGACAGTGCCGCCTATTCATGGTAAAAAATACCAAAAGACTGTCGGAGCGCGACCGCATGGATAACGGCGGTCCGGCCGGCGGCCTTGGTTTCGGGGAACTTCATGCCGACATTTTTACAGCAGATTTGCCGCGCGGCCGGGGAAACTTCCGCGGCGGATTTGAATGCCGCCACTTGCCGGGATTTGCTGCGCCGCCTTTACGAGCAAATGCGGTCGGACGGCGAGTCGTCCGAACTGGCGCGGATCAAGGGCCTGCGCATCATCGGCCAGGATGCGTTGATCGAACGCGCGATCATGACCCTGGTGATGAATGAACACCTGCTCCTGGAAGGCCTGCCCGGCGTGGCCAAGACGCAGGCGGTGAAATTCCTGGCGGATGACACCGGCATGGTGTACCTGCGGGTTCAATTCCTGCCGGACATGCTGCCGTCGGACCTGATCGGCAAAAGCGCCTTCGACGTGCGCGCCCTCCAGGCGGTCGCCCATGCCGCGGATCCCGAGTCCGTGGACGTGGAGCACTGGCATAACGGTCCGCTGTTTGCCAACCTGCTGGTGGCGGACGAGATCAACCGCGCGCCGTCCAAGGTCCAGGCGGCGTTGCTGGAAGCCATGGGCGAACGCCAGATTACACCGCTCGGCCACAGCACGCATGTCATCCGCTCCAACCGCGAGTGGGAAATGTGGCTGCGGCATATCCGCGCGCTTGAAATCCGGCAGACGGTTGAAGGTGAAATTTGGGGGCGGCATGCCGCCCAGATCGCCGGCCGGCCCCCGGAAGAACTGACCGCCGCGGCCTTGCAGCCGGCGGTCATGTCATTGTGCAACCAGCGCTTTGAACGGTTTGGCCCCGATTTCCCGTTTGGCGGGCATGGATGGCGCGATCCGGCGCCGTTGTTCGGCGCTACCGGCATTACCCTGGATTCCGGTGTGGACGCCCAGTTCACAGTGTTCGCCACGCAGAATCCCATCGAGCAGGCCGGCACATACCCCATGAGCGAGGCCCAGGTGGATCGGTTCAACATGAAACATGCGGTGCCGTACCCCGACCATGACAGCATGCTGGCCATTACCCGGATGATCAACCGGCCCCGCCGGCAAACCGATCCCGATCTTGCCTGCACCCTGCCGCCCGAGCAGGAGCGGACCGCCGCGCAGCGCGCGCGGCGCGATCTGGCCATCCGGGCTTCGATGTACTTTTTCCGGCGTTGCCGGGAATTGCTCTACGGCGCCCCCGGCCGGCTTGACGGCAGCGCGCTGGCGGACCTGCTGACGGACGCCGCCACGGCCCCGGGCGGGCCGGCCGGCAAGATGCTGCGCCTGGTGTTTTACACCCACTTGAAACTTACCCGCACCACCCGCGAGTCGGAAGCCCTGTCGCTGTTGTGCGATCCGGAACAGCAGGATCGCCTGCGCTGGATGTACCGCGCGCCGGAATTGCGGGAGGATTTGCGCGTGTTGGTTCGCAGCGAGGTGTTTGAATACATCAACAGCGGCGCCAGCCCCCGCGGCATGCTGAGCCTCGCGCGCACCAGCCTGGCGCATGCCTTGTTGCAGGGCGCCGGCGAGCGCGTGGCAGCGTCGGATGCGGATATCCGCGCGGTGGCGGAAAACGTGCTCGGCCACCGCGTCCGGCTGAATTCCCAGGCGCGTGTCCGCGATTTGAATGCCCACAAGCTTCTGGACGCTCTGATGGAACAGGTTTTGGAGCATTAGCCGCGCCGCCGGGCATTATGAATTCAGTCACAGGCAACGATTTCGAAACTCACTAACGGATATAGTTAGATGCGCAAGCCGTCTCCAGGCCAATTATTGGAAGCCAACCGTGCCGCCCTGCGGCTGGCCAACGACGAGATAGCGCTCTATGCCGGCGAATTGGCCCATCATTTTCTGGCCGGATGCTTCCCGACCATGATGTACGTCGAGCGTTCATCCGAGGTCGCCGAACCCGGTCCGTTCGACCTGAA
The DNA here is from genome assembly GCA_964463985.1 of uncultured Verrucomicrobiota bacterium. Lineage (GTDB taxonomy): Bacteria > Verrucomicrobiota > Kiritimatiellia > JAAZAB01 > JAAZAB01 > JAXGPF01. Next base: position 9,734 of record CAYXEK010000032.1, on the reverse strand, counting down.
TATGGAGCCGGAACGCCTGGAAACCCGGCGGATGACCGCGCGGCACTGGCGGCGGTTCGACCTGGCGCTGATCAGCGGGGATTTGCTGGCCCGGCGCTATGTCCGCGAACTGGAATACGAATTCGTGCTGGTATTGGACATCAGCCGGTCGCTTACCGGCAGTTGGCTGGAAAGCGTGGCGGCCGGCAACTGGCGGGCGGATGTTTGTTACCGGTTGAAGTACCTGGCGTGCGCGCTGCTGAATTCGGCGGTTGCCCAGGATTTCGCCTGCCGCGTGGTGTTTGCGGACCAGGGACGCACCAGCGAATTGTCGGCCCGGGACGATGAAGCAGTTTCTTTTGCCGTGCTGGAACAATTGGACGAATTGATCGCCCTGCGGCCCGATCCGCCCGAAGGGCTCTGGCTGATGGAAGGCGTGCTGCAGGATCTGGCCTCCTCGCCCTCCAACTTGCTCGTGGCCGTGGTGTCGGATTTTCTCGATCCGGTCCAGGATCATGGCGGCGACGAGGAATTGATGCTCAGCGCCCTGTCCCGCCTGCGGCATGGCAAACGGCTGATGGTGCTCCAGGTCAACCGCGAGCGCGACTTGCACCAAAGCCGGCTGCATCCGGAATCCCCGGCCGATCTGACTTGCCGCGAGGAAACCAGCCGGCGCAGATTTTCGCTGGTGGAAACGGCCGAGCGCCGCGCGCGTTATTGCCGTTGGCTGGGCGGCGCCGACGGCGCCGCAGGCCGACTGGAAACACACCTGGCGACGGAAAACGTGCCGTTTCAGAAATTTTTCCGGCCGGATGACATTAATGCCCGCCTGGAAGAATTGGCGTGCGCCGTCCTGCAGGTTTAGACCGCTCCGTTTCGACATGATACATTTTTCGTAGCAAATGTTTTCGTGTCGCGTGTCG
>CAYXEK010000032.1:0-8732 GCA_964463985.1 uncultured Verrucomicrobiota bacterium | reverse complement strand
GTGTCGGAATGTTTTTATGGTAGGATTATCTGGCCCAAAGAGTTAGTGTTACAGGGGCGGGTTGACGCAGGCGTCAGGCACTTGTCATGCGTAGCGCTGCGCTCAGCATGATGCCACCGTGGTTTGAATTCGGGCGCCCGAAGGGATTCGAAAAGGCAAGGCAAGCTTGCCCCAGATGCGGCAAGATCGCCGCCGCCCTTTTCGAACCGAATTTAAAACACTGCGACGGAGAGGAAGCAAAGCAAAATTGGGTTGCGGGCATACGCCCGCCTTGGGAGCGCATATGTTTAAAGTTTTGAATCCTTACATGCTGGTCGCGGTTGACGCAATTCCCATCACCGACATCGAGCCGGGGCCGACTCCGGAAAAAACCTTCGTCCATCTCGATCCGCAGCGGGAGGAAAACCAGGGACGCCGGGAATTGCGGGTGGCCTGGCCGGAATTCTGCGCCATTCACTTCAAGGCCAAGGTGAACAAGCGGGAACGGGTTGTAACGGTGCCGGATGTGCTGCTGGAGTATTTGACCTGGGTCCACCGGGAAATCGGCGGATGGAAAACCCTGCCGGCCCGGCCATGGGATCCGGATTCCGCCGTCGGCCGCTGGTTTTCGCCTTACCTGCGGGTTTCCAGCCTGGAGGAATTGCGCCAGGGCCTGGCCGCCGATATGGCCCTGCTGCGCAGCATGCGCAATTGATTGCACGATGGACCAACAACGCAAATCGGAAATCCATGATGCGCGCCTGCCGCCGCCGAAAATAGAACTGGAGCGGGCGCTGCGGCCAGACGAGGTGGCTGAAGCGCCGCCGCCGCTTCCGCCGCCGCGCCGCCGCCGTGTTTGGCCGGTCTGGATCATCCTGCTGGTCCTGGCGGCCGGCGCGGGATACGGTCTCTGGCGGATGAGCCGGACCGGCGCTGCGCCGGCCGCGCCGCCGCCAATGGCACGGACGCGTCCGGCACAGCCCGCGCCGCTGCCGCTGCCGGCTGTGATCCCCGGCGCGTTGGCGGTTACCGGTACGCCGGTCCGGGCGGCGCGTCCCGGCATGCTCCGGCATGGAGATTTGCGCCTGGTGTTGGACGCGCCGGAACATGCCCGGGAACACCTTGCCGCCATTGAAAAAAGCGTCTGGGCCCGGCCCGTGTTCGCGCAGGATGCTCCGCCGCAGCAGGATGCCTGGATCAGTGTGGACGAGTTCCCCTGCCTGCTGACGAATCTTCCCGCCGGTCCCGCGGAAGTGGCGCTCCGCATCGCGGGGTTTGACGTGGATCAGCCTTCGCGCCGCGTGCTGATTCCGGTGGGCGCTACCGCGGAAGTGGAATTCGTTGCAACACCCCGGCCGGCGACCCTGGCGGTCGCCTGTAATGTCAGGCATGCCGTGGTCGCCCTGCAGGTTGCCGGCGCGGAAAAAGAATTGCCGCTGGAAGCCAATTCCCTGAACCAGCTTGTCGCCGAAGTGCCGGCTTTGCGCCAGTTGATCCTGAACGTAAGCGCTCCTGGTTACCTGCCGCGCATGATAGAATTGGCCGGGCTGGAACCGGAATTTTTCAACATGCAGAAGGTCGAACTGGAACCGGTGCCGCCGCCCGAGCGGCGACTCAAGGCGGCGCCGCGGTACCGGCCGGAAAAGCCTTTGATCCTGGACCTGGGGAGTGGTGTGAAATTGGAGTTGGTCTGGATTCCACCCGGCGAGTTCGTCATGGGCAGTCCGGAGAGCGAACTGGGACGCTATGCCGACGAAGGTCCGCAGCATCTGGTTGAAATTACCCGGGGTTTCTGGATGGGCCGGTACGAGTTGACGCAGGAGCAATGGCGCCAGGTCATGGGCGATAACCCCAGCCGGCAAAAGGCCGCCGGCCATCCTGTCGAGCAGGTGAGCTGGGAGGATTGCCTGAAATTTCTTGAAAAACTGGGGTCGGCCGTCAAAAAATGGCCCGACCGCCCCCTGGAATTTTCCCTGCCATCGGAAGCGGAATGGGAATACGCCTGCCGGGCTGGGATGGAAACGGCGCTCAACAACGGCGCGGCCCTGACTTCGATCATGGGGCGCTGCCCAAATCTGGACCAGGTTGCCTGGTACAGCGCAAACAGCAATGGCCGGACACAACCCGCGGGGCGCAAGGATGCCAACCCGTGGGGACTGTGCGACATGCTGGGCAATGTGTGGGAATGGTGCCGCGACGGCAAGCGCGCCTATGATCCGGTCGGGCAAACCGACCCGGAAGGCAAGAGCGAAGTGCGCGTGTCCCGCGGCGGCAGCATGGGCGATTATGCCAGGTTCTGCCGCTCCGCGGCGCGTTACACCCTGGTGCCGGCCGACAAGAATTTGTATCTCGGTTTGCGCGTCATTGCCCGTCCGCGTCCGGCGGAGCGGGCTAAAGATTGAGCTTGAAGATTAACCCGCCCGGCCCGCGATTGCGCAAAGCCCTGCCGCGCCAGAATTCATCCGCCCATTTTTTGGCGTAAGCGGCGTTGCCCAGCGAGGAATACGCCAGGCACAGCGTGCCGCTGGCAGCCAGCATGCCCTCGGCGTCCGCCGCGGCCAATGCCTGGACGTAACGCTCCTGCGTCATCATCAGGAAGAGCCGGAATTTCAAATGGTTGATCAATTGGCGCATCTTGCTGTCCGGCGGCCCGGGCGGGGAGGATGGGCGTGGCCGTGCCGGCGTTTCCCCCGCGCATCGGCGGCCGGTTAACGCATATGGGCGATGATGTTGTCGGCAAATTCGGAGCACTTGACGGCGGATGCTCCTTCCATGAGGCGCGCGAAGTCATACGTAACGTGTTTGGATGCAATGGCGCCCGCCAGGCCGGTTTCAATCATGTCCGCCGCGGCGGTCCAATCCAGGTAGCGCAGCATCATTGCCCCGGAGAGAATCACCGAGCCGGGATTAACCTTGTCCTGGTTGGCGTATTTGGGAGCCGTGCCGTGGGTGGCCTCGAAGACGGCATGGCCGGTGGCGTAGTTGATGTTGCCCCCGGGCGCGATCCCGATGCCGCCCACCTGGGCGGCCAGGGCGTCGGACATGTAGTCCCCATTCAGGTTCAGCGTGGCGATTACGTCAAATTCTTCCGGCCGGGTCAGGATTTGCTGGAGAAAGATATCGGCAATGACGTCCTTGATCAGGATTTGTCCCGGCGCCGGATGCCCCTGGCAGTCCTCCCAACTGACCGCGCGGCCGGCGAACTCCTGCCGGGCCAGTTCATAACCCCAGCGCATGAACGCCCCTTCGGTGAATTTCTGGATGTTGCCCTTATGCACCAGGGTCACGGACTGGCGGTTGTTCTGCAAGGCGTATTCAATGGCCGCCCGCACCAGGCGCCGGGATCCGGTGCGGGAGACAGGCTTCAATCCCAGGCCGGAATCGGGCCGGATATCCCAGTTGAATTTTTGCTTCAGGAACTCCAGCAGGGCGGCCGCTTCCGGCGTGCCGGCCTGGACTTCTTTGCCGGCGTATACGTCTTCCGTGTTCTCGCGGAAAATCACCATATCCACCTTTTCCGGGTGCTTTACCGGCGATGGCGTGCCGGGGAAATAACGCACCGGGCGCAGGCAGACATAAAGATCCAGCGCTTGCCGGAGCGCCACGTTCAGGCTCCGGATGCCGCCGCCAATCGGCGTGGTCAATGGCCCCTTGATGCCCACCAGGCACTCCCGGAATGCGTCCAGCGTCGCCGCCGGCAGCCAGTCGCCGGTCTGGTCAAAAGCTTTCTGGCCGGCCAGCACTTCCTGCCAGGCGATTTGTTTGGCGCCGCCGTAAGCTTTGGCCACGGCCGCGTCCAGCACGCGGACGGCGGCGCGCCAGATGTCCGGGCCGGTGCCGTCGCCCTCAATAAAGGGGATGATGGGGTGGTCGGGCACTTCCAGGCCGTGTTGGCCCATGCGGATTTTTTGACCGGTCGGCGACATTGATGTTTTCTCCTGTAATGGCGGCGTATTATTTTAGCGCCGGTCCGACGGCTGACCGAAAACCGGGGCAGGGGCGCCCCGGCTCCAATTTAAAGGCGATTGTTATCGGCATTAATCACTCTCTGAAAAAATTCAGCATGCCGCCGGCCAGGATGGCGCTGCGTTCGCGTTCGTTCATCCGGCAACTCACATTGATCGCGGTCTGGCGGGTGAGATTCTTCAGCGTCAGCCTTCCCTGCGCCAGCCCGGCCCGCAGCCCGGCCAGTTCGAGTTCGTCGCCCTGTTCCAACGCGTCATAATCGCCGGGATTTTGGAAGACCAGCGGCAGGATGCCGAAATTCACCAGGTTGGCGGTATGGATGCGCTCGAAACTCTTGGCCACCACCGCCCGCACCCCGAGGAACATCGGGCAGAGGGCGGCATGCTCGCGGCTGGAACCCTGGCCGTAGGATTCCCCGGCGACGATGATGGACGCCAGCCCTCGCGCTTGCGCCTGTTTGCAGCGCGCGGGGAATTTTGGGTCCACGGGGTGGAATACATATTCGGCGTATTTCGGCACGTTGGACCGGTACTTGAGAAACGCGCCGGCCGGCATGATGTGGTCGGTGGTGATCTTGTCGCCCACCTTGATCTGCGCGATGCCTTTAAGCGGATCGGGCGGCGGGGTATTGCGCGGCGGCGCGCCGATGTTCGGCCCGCGGATGAGTTTAACGTCGGACCGCGCTTCCGGCGGCGGCGGTTCGATGATCATGGAGTCGTCCACCGTAAACTTGGCGGGCTGCTTGACGGCGGGGTAGCGTTCGGGTCCCCACTCGCGCGGGTCGGCGAACTTGCCGGCCACGGCGGCCGCGGCGGCGGTTTCCACGGAAGTGAGATACACGGCGGCATCCTTGGTGCCGCTGCGGCCGAGGAAGTTGCGGTTGGAGGTGCGGATGGAAACGGAATTGGAGCGCGGGGCGTGGGAGTTGCCGATGCAGAACCCGCAGGCGCTTTCCGCCAGGCGCGCGCCGGCGGCAATCAGGCTGGCCAGGGCCCCGTTGCGGGCAATCATCTCCAGCACCTGGCGCGACCCCGGCGCAATCACCAGGCTGGTGTCGGCAGCGATGTGTTTGCCTGCCAGCATCCGGGCCGCCACCATCAGGTCCTTGTAGGATGAATTTGTGCAGGAGCCGATGCACACCTGCTGCACCGCCAGCCCGGCCAGTTCCCGGACGGTTTTGACGTTGTCCGGGTTATGCGGCGCGGCGGCCAGCGGTTCGATCTGCGATAAATCCAGGTTAATCACCCGGTCGTAGCTGGCGCCCGGATCGGCTTGGAGCGGCGTGTAATCCGCCGGCCGGCCCTGCGCCCGCAGGAACCGGCGGGTGACATTGTCGGACGGGAAGACGGAAGCGGTTACTCCCAACTCGGCGCCCATGTTGGCGATGGTGGCGCGTTCCGGCACGCTCAAGGCGCGCACGCCCGGCCCGCCATATTCCAGGGCCGTGCCGACGTTGCCCTTGGATGTCAGCATCTGGAGCATCCGCAGAATGACGTCCTTGGCCGCCACCCAGGGCGGCAGGCGGCCGGTCAGGTTGACCAGGGAAACCCGGGGGCATTTCAAGGCGAACGGCCGGCCGGCCATGGCCATGGCCACATCCAGGCCGCCGGCGCCGATGGCCAGCATGCCGATGCCGCCGCCGGTCGGCGTGTGCGAATCGGAACCCAGCAGCGTCTTGCCCGGCTGGCCGAACCGCTCCAAGTGCACCTGGTGGCAGATGCCGTTGCCCGCGCGCGAAAATTTCACGCCAAACCTGGCGGCTGCGGATTGCAGGTAGGCATGGTCGTCGGCGTTTTCAAACCCGGCCTGCACGGTGTTGTGGTCCACGTAACTGACGGAAAGCTCGGTCTTGACCGACCCGGCGCCCATGGCCTCGTATTGCAGGAAGGCCATGGTGCCGGTGGCGTCCTGGGTCAGAGTCTGATCAATGCGGATTTCGATATCGGCGCCCGGCACCCAGGCGCCCCTGGCCATGTGGCTGGTGATCAGTTTTTCAATGACGCCCTGCGGCATAGATGCATTCCTTTTGCGAAAAATATTGGGTTTTCGCCCAGATTCAATGACATGCATCATTCTAAAACCACCCAGGTTTGTCAAGACCGTTCGGAACGGCGCGCGCGGATAGGGCGTATGTCATTGCCGCAGGGGTTTCTTGTGATGGGTTTTTTGGACTGCGGCGGCTTGACGCCGCTTTGGAAAGACCGGTCACCATGAAGCCGTCCGCTTTATGCCATAAGGCCGGGTGATGGTATATAATCCTTGTTGTATCTGTGTGCCGCCTGGGTCTCGCCAGGCGAAAGCGGCGTCAAGCCGCCGCAGTCCAAAGCGGCTTCGCCATGAAAGAGTGGCGGCAATCCCTACGGAAGTGAAATGCGCCCGCGCGGATAGACCGGTTTGACGATGTGGTGGATATGGGGCGCCATAAGTATCTGCCCCAAAGGGGGCTTTGAACAGAATGTTTGGCATCTTGTCAAATGGTTTTGCAAAATGCAAAAGAGTTTTGCGAGCATATATCGAATCCATAAAAGTTGCTTGCCGTGACTTGGTGATGTATATTTACGGCAATATTTCCCGGATAATTGCCCGTTCCATCCTGAACAGGAATTTATAAATCAGGTTGCGGATTTGTTTCCGCTTGAAAATTCATGCCATCGCCAGTCGCGCATACCATGATCGGCCTGGGCCTCGGGGTGGGTATTTGCCTGCCGCGCGGCGACGGCTGGCGCCGGCTGGGCAGCCGGATATGGCGCTGGCGCGGTTTGCTGCTGGTGTGCGTGATCCTGGCCAATGCGCCGGATATTGACTACCTGTTCGGGTTGGCCGCCGGTGATTTGAACAGCCGGCATCAGTTGGTCACCCACACCCTGGGGTGGATTGCCGCCGTGGCGCTGGCCTTGTGGTGCGCGCAGCGATATTACGCTCCCCGCACGGTGCGGATGTCCGGCGCCTTGATTTTCCTGCTGCTGGCCAGCCACCTGGCGGCGGATTACCTCGGGCAGGACCTGGGCCCGCCCTACGGCATCATGGCTTTCTGGCCGCTGTCGGACCGTTTTTTTATCTCGCCCTGGCCTTTATTCACGGCGCCTGATAAACGCGCCTGGATATCGCTGCATAATCTGCAGGTGATGGCGCGGGAATTCTGCCTGCTGTCCCCGGTGCTGCTGGCGGTCATGCTCTGGAAAATCCGCCGGTAGGCGCGCCGGCGGCAGGCCTGACCGGAAATCAGCGCGGGCATTCCAGGCGCGCGCCGCGCACAGCCACCGCGCCCTGGAATTTGCCCCCGATGCGCAGCCGGACGGAATGAACATTCCGGGCCGGGAGATCGAAGGTCTGTTGCGCCAGCCACCAGCCATTGGCGCGTTTGATGTTGGGCTCCTTGACCATGAAATGGCGCATGACTTCGTATTCCGGCCGGAGTGGGTCGGAACCGGCGGATTCGATCCGCTTGGTCAATTCCACGACCAGGGCAATTGAGCCTTTGAAATCCGGACTTTTTTTAAACAGGGCCTGCATCATCAGTTTCGAGCCGTTTTTAACATGAATCTCGGGCGATATCAGCCAGCATTCGGCGCGGGCATCCAGGGAGTGGAAAGCGAATCCGCCGTCGAATTCCGGCTGCGCTTGCCACGCGACGGATTGCCGGTAGCGGTTGTCCAGCCGGATGTCCCAGCCGGACAGCGGCTGGTTGGGTTCCGTGGACGCGCCGGGGAATTCCAGGAAATTGCTGCCGGGCGCCAGATCGGCGCCGCGCACGACTTCCATCTTCACTCCCGGCACCGTCAAACGGCGCTGGTGGAAACGCCACCATTGCCAGGCGCCGGCGCCGGACGCCGCGCAGACCGCCAGGAGCATGGCCAGGAACATGCCCTGCCACCGCCGCACCCGGCGCTTCAACTGCGCCAGGTGCTGCACCGGCACCGTGTCGCGCATGGTTACGACCGGCTGGGCGGGCGGGCTGAAATTCACGCGTTCGCGGAGCGGCGGCTGCAGGGAAGTGGGGGCGGCATTCAGGAACGCCGCCGCCGCTAACGGCAATCCGGCTTTTTCCATGGCGGCGCGGTGGGCGTCCAGGTCAAAGGGCACCTTGCGCCAGAACACGGACCCGGTAGCCTCGTCAAAAATGCAATAAGTCGCCCGGTAATCTCCATCGCGCGGCTGTCCGACGGAACCGACGTTGACCAGGAAACGTTTGCCTTCCTCCAGCATGAAATCTTCCGGCGGGATCAGGCGCGGAGTCTGGCTGCGGCCGATGACGAAAATGCCGGGTTGGTGGGTGTGCCCGATGAACAGGAGCGGTTCGGACACCTTGCGCCAGCCGGGCAGGGCATCCTCCGGCTCGAAAATATAATGAAAGTCGGCGGGCTGGTCGAAATTGGCATGTGCGCAGCGGAAATTGTCGCCGGCCAGGCACAGCGGCAGCCGCGCCAAAAATTTCTTGGCCGGTTCGCCCAGCTGCCGGGCGGACCACTGGATGATTTCCCGGGCGGGGTCGCTGAAAAATTTCGGATCAATTTTGCCGCAGATGGCGGCATCATGGTTGCCCAGCAGAAAATGATCCACATTGGTGTAAAGCGATTCGAGCACTTCGCGGGGATGGGGGCCGTAGCCGACCATGTCGCCCAGGCAGATGATGGCGTCAACGCCGGCGCTGCGGATATCCAACAGCACGGCGTTCCACGCCGGCAGATTGGCGTGAATGTCGGAAACCACGGCATATTTCACGCGGCACCTCCGGCAGGTTGGCTTTACCACCACGGCTGTGTCATTCTCGGAAAAGAAGGCTCGGC
>CAYXEK010000031.1:27906-37336 GCA_964463985.1 uncultured Verrucomicrobiota bacterium | reverse complement strand
TGCAACGGGAAACATTACGGCCGCGGATGACGCCGCGCCGGATGCGGCGCCGGCCGTCCGGCCGGCGGTGGCCCAGGGACATGCCTTGCTGGACCTGTCGAATTCCGACAAGATCGTGTTTTACGGAGTCTCCGGCACGGCATCCGCCTATGCCTTGAAAGGCAAATCCTGGATCAGCAAACTGGCGCAAGAATTGAACTATATCTGCATCAACCAGGGGCGCTCAACCCAGTTGTACGATGAATATGCCTATAATATACGGGATGGCAACCTGGTCGGCTGCGCGCCGGGCGTGGTGCTGGCCGATTTGCGCCCGACTTGCATCTTCCTGGTGAGTTCCATCTGCAACCCCGGTGTCGGCGGGTGGGGCGGCCCGATGGAATCCTGGGATTCAACACTGGTTATGCACAGCATCAATAATGCCGTCAAAGCTGCGCGCAGCCTGGGCGCCCTGCCGGTGATCGGCACGGATTATTCCATGTCCGGCAGCGCCATGCTGGACAGCCTGCTGTTCGATTACGCGGCGCAAAACGGCATTCCCTACGCCGGGATCGGCAATATCGGCGAACATATCAACAATATCAGGTTCGAGCCGTACTGGCCCGGCAATCATCCCGCCACCCGGTCCAACGCCCTGAATACGGAGGAATGGCTGTATTTCCTGTCGCAATTCCCGCCGCCATTGCGTTGCATTAAAATTTTCCGCAAGCGCTCAGCCTTCCCGTTGAACGGCGATGTCAATCGCCTGAATTACGACGATATCGCCGGCCGGGCTAGAAAATTCCAGGAAATTGACATGGGCGATTCATGCCTTAAACTCGATTCGGAAAAATATTATGACCGGCTGGACGAGTATTTTGATACAGGCTATGTTTCGCCCAACGAATATACCGTGTTGTTGTCGCGCGGCCGCGTGGCGTTTGATCCCGACCGGTGGGGTGATGCCGCGGCCTTGCTCGATTTCACGCTGGCAGAATCCATGCCGACGCAGACGGTCATCTGCGTGAAGGCGGCCGCGCCAGATATCGAATTTTACATCAAAAACAATCTCGCCCGGCCGGGCGAGCTGAAATATGTCAAGGGCGGAGTGTTTGCGGTTGACCAATCCGTCTTCGACATCCTGGATGATTCGTATGTCGGGTTGGAATATGCCAGCGATGAATTGGGGGCATCCGGTGACGGCGTGCTGGTGTATCAAGGCAAATACCATGATTACAATGTGGGTTATGTAGTCTGCCTGACGGCCAGCACGACCATTGGCAGGCGCAACTGGCGGGAGCAGAAGCCGGGGGTGTTGAAAAACACCAACGGCAGCCGGGATATTCCGCATCTTGGCTTCGTCCACCTACGCAAGGATTACCAGTTCTTTCACAGCTTGGGGCAGGGCTTCGGCGAATTCGAGCGGGTTCCGGCGGAACGCGGCGAAAATGGTTACTGGATCATCCGGCTGGAATATGATCAATTGCGCGCTTTTACGGACTTCGACAACATTAAACTGCTGGCAGTCAACCGTGCCGGGTTTGCGCTGGAGGATGTGTTTGTGTCATACACGGGCGGCGCGCCGAAGTCGCGCGCGCCATTGACATTGCCTTCGCCGAAGCGGCAGTATGCCGAAAAACTGCCGGTCAATCTCATCCTGCCGGAGCTCCGGGACAGCGGCTGGGAAGTGAGCGGCGCGTCGAATGCCGTCAGCGTGGCGGCCTTGCCTGAGCAATTTGCCGATTATCCGCCCTTGCGCCGCGGCGGCGGCTATGCCGGTTTGGATCATATCCGCGAGCATGGCATGCGCCATTGCAATTTGACGGTTGATGCCGCCGGCTCTCCGGGCATGATCAGGCGCACGATTGATTTGAAAAACCAAGCCGTGGGATACCGCAAAATGGTAATCCGCGCCATTGCCCGGGTTTATCCGCCTAATTATATTTCCCGCGATGCTTGGGATCCGCAGAAAAATTATATCCATAACGCCACCGTTTTCCATAACGGCCGTTATTACCGGAATAAAACCGGCAAGTCATATACCTACCGCGGCGGCGGCGCCCGGAACGTCGGGAACGAGCCGGCGCCCGATTCGGAGTTCTGGGCGGTTCTGGACGATGCCTGCAACGGGTATATCGCCGATGTCCCGCCCGTGACGCCCGATAGTTACGACCTGGGGACATTGTGCATTGGCCTTAAAATGACGGACAAGCTTTCATGGAAAGTGATCAAGCGGACGGTCCAGATCGGCTGGAGCGAGATTTACGCCGAAACCTGGCTGCCGCCATTCGTGGATAAATTCGACCTGGCGCTTTTCAAGGATCCCTTCGATTTCGTGGATGCCAATTACCGGAATCATGAATTTCCCTTGCAAATATTTTATATTTCGGTACAGATTGAAAATGAGTGAAGTATTGCGGCGATGTGCGCAAGCGGTGTTTTCCTTGAGAGCATAGCCCCCTGGCCGGTCCGGACAGAGCGTGCAAATAAATAAAAGGTTCAGTACAGCATGTGGCGGCACGGCATGCTTGAACCATGTATGGAGGGTGGATTTATGAATGCAGGCAGATGTCAATTGTGTGTATCCCGCTTTTGCAGGATCATTGCCGTCACCGCCGGCCTGGCGTGGGCGGCGCTGGGCGCCGGCGCGGCGACTTATTATGTGACGCTGGACGGACAGGACGAGGCGCCGGGCGACGGCTCCGCGGCCAATCCCTGGCGCACGATCAGCAATGCCCTGTACCACGCGGTGGTGGACGATGCGGTGATCGTCTCCAACGGCACCTATGACCTGGCCGAACAACTGGAAGTGGCGGCGGAAATCCACCTGCGCAGCTACAGCGGCGATCCCGCCGATACGGTGGTTAACGCCAATCAAACCGGCCGGTGCCTGCTGATCACACATACCGGCGCGGTGGTCAGCGCCATGACTATTTCCAATGGACTCATTGGCGCCGATTTTGGCGGCGGCGGCATCCGCATGACCGGGGGCACGGTCAGCAACTGCGTGATTACGCATAATGCCAGCACGAACGTGGGAATCCGCGGCGCCGGCATTTACATGTCCGGCGGGCAGGTTATTAATTGTGACATTATGCATAATGTAATGACTGATACAAGCCAGGTGCCTAATGGCGGCGGAATATATCTCATTGGTTCCGGACTCATAAGCGGATGCACTATTGATTACAACAGATACAACACGGGCGCTGGCTCCGGGCGCGGCGCAGGCGTTTTTCTGTACAATGGCGGTCTGGTGGAAAAATGCAAGTTTGCCGCGAACAGGTGCTATGGCGGAGCCGTGCAAATTGACGGGAATGGGATTGTGTCAAACAGTTCTTTTGCGTACAACACTAACTCTCTCGCCGTTATAGTGGTGAATACTGATAACAGTTCGCCGGTGTTGATATCAAATTGCAGTTTTGTGTCCAATGCGAACAATTACACAACAATCTGGCTTGCGCGGGCGGCAATTATCGAAGATTGCGATATATCACATAATACAATATCCGACGCCGGTTCTGCGACTCTGCCGGTGGCCGCCGGAATGCGCATCATCAGGATTGCCGCCGGCAAGACCAACCTGATCCGCCGCTGCCGGATTATGCATAATCAGGCAACCAAAGACCCTATGTTCGCGGAGCATTACGGCCCGGCGGCATGGGTTTCAAGCAATACCGTCTTTGAGAATTGCCTGATCGCCGGCAACAATCGGGGCGGGGTGTACGTGCAAACCAACGGCTTGAACACGGTGTTGTCTTCCTGCACGATCGCGTCCAACGGTAATTACGGCGTGTTTTTCGACGGCATGGACGGCTTCCGCGCCGCGGCGACGAATTGCATTGTGTATTATAACGGGATTGACGTCACCAACCGCCTGGCCGCCGCCACGAATGATTTCTGGTATTGCTGCGCTGCCGCGGATTTGCCGGCCGCCCAGGGCAACCTGGCCGCTCCGCCGGCCTTCGTGGACGCGGCCGCGGACGATTACCAGTTGGCGGGCGGCTCGCCCTGCATCAACCGCGGGCTGAACCAGCCCTGGATGGAGTCGGCGCTGGACCTGGCCGGCAACCGGCGGATCATGATGATGCGCACGGACATCGGCGCCTACGAATCATGGCCGCCGCCGGCGACGATCTTCATCCTGCGGTAGCAACGTGAGCCAATTGCAAAAGTCCTGACAAAAAGGTCGGGGTGTAACCCGACCCTCCAGAAACGGGGTGATATTGCATTTTGGAGGGACGACTTCCACGTCGTCCGTGACTTTTGAAAATTGCTCAACGTGATATGGATTTCAGGTCGCAGGTTAAATTATGCCCTCATTTAAAATAACGGAGTGGGGCCATTTTATTGATATGCATGTGCATCTGCCGGCCGCCGCGGCGGCAGAAGAGGCGCTGTTTGAAGCGTTGATCGAGCAGATGACGGCGGTGGGATTGCGGAAGATCATCGTCGTCAACACCCTGCACGGCGAAGCGAATCGCTGGGCCCCCACATTGGCGCAACTGCTCAACGGCTGGGAACGCCTCCGGCAATGGACCGCCCGCGACAGCGCGCGGCGGTTCGGTATGGCGTTCCTATCGGCGCCGGGATTGCGCGGGAAGTCCATCCGGGAATTGGGCCGGCGTTTTGTCGAAGAAGGCGCGGTGGGGTTCAAGGTGACGCTTTCATCGAAAAACGGCGATGCAATCTGCCCGGAAGTTTACCGGTTTGTGGAAACGGCCGTTGAATTCGGGAAGCCGATCTTGTTCCATGATTACTTGCGCCCCTGCGCCGCGCGCCCCGGCGAGTTGACTCCGGCGGATGTGGCCGGCATTGCGCGGCGGTACCCGGAGGCCAGGATCATCCTGGCGCATGCCGGCGCCGATTATCAGCGCGCTTTGCCGGTTTATGCCGATATCCCAAATATCCTGGTGGATATCAGCGGCACCCGGTGTTATGAAGGCATGGTGGAAACCATTCTGCAATGGCTGGCGCCGGAGCGCGTATTGTATGGGAGCGATTTGTATGGGCGCGGTCCATGGTCGCAACTGGCGAAACTGGCCGGCGCCGGTATCCCGCCCGCCGCGCGGCGCATGATTTTGCATGACAATGCCGAATGTTTGTTTTTTGGAGGTTGCGGGAATGGGATCTGATGTGATTGACATGCATGTGTTTTGGGGTGAATGGCCGTTTTCCAACACCGGCTTCTGGGACGGGGCGCGGCTGCGCGAGCGCCTGGAAAAGGCCGGGATCGCCAGGGCTTTTGTGTCGCCGTTCGGGCATGCGCTCTGCAAGGACGAATTTGAACTGGACCGGCGCTTCCTGGCCGATTTGCGCGGCAATGATTTCCTGCTGCCGGTGGCCGGCCTGAATTTAAAAGAAGCGTATTGGCCGGAGCGGATGGCGCGGCTGGGCACGGCGCAGAAATTCGCCGGCCTGATCCTGCATCCCGCGACCCGCCATTTCCGGCTGGACGACCAATCCCTTGTCGCGGCGTTTTTCCAGTGTCGGCGAAAAAGCAATATCCGCGGGCCGGTGTTCGTTTCGGCGGGCATCGAAGAGCAGCGCATGCGGCCCCTGGCGCTGGATGCCCGTCCGGTCGGCGCGCCGGAACTCAAGCATGTTGATCCGTTGCTGCGAAACCGTGCGGCCGGCGCAGCGGGCGAAGATGAAAATGAATTGGCGGCTTTCATTCGGCTGGCGCCGCCGGACATTCCCATTATCATCCTGGGATTATCCGCATCCGAAATCGGCAACTTGATCAAGTCGGGCAATCTGGAAGGCAAGCGGATTTTATTCGACAGCGCCAACCTCGACGTCGGCCCGCTGGAGCGCTGGCGCGAGCTGGAGGAGCGGCATTACTGTTTCGGCAGTTTTTGCCCGGTCCTGGCGCCGGAAGGCGCGGTGTGGACGCTGGAATTTTCCGCCGCTCCGGAACAACGACATGCAATCTATGCGCGCGGGGCGGAATTCATTCCTGACTGCCTGTAAATCGATACCCGCGTAACCACGGATGGCACGGATAGCACGGATGACCGCCAACCTCAAACAACCGTTGAACCTGATTCAACCTCTTTTTGCGTAACCTTGGTCTCCGGCGGGGTAAACCAGCCGGGGGACTTTTGAAAATGCGTTGGCGTGGCAGAATTGTGTCGTCCGGCGGCCTGGTAGAGCATCTTGGAAAAATCAACCGCCGGAGCGGCGCCAGGCGGACGGCGTCTGGCCTGTGGCGCGCCGCACCCAGCGGCAGAAGTATGCCGCCTCGCGGAAGCCGCATTGCCGGGCAATCTCCGACGCCGTAAGTTTCGTGTTGCGCAACAGCGCCAGCGCATGCTGCAGCCGCAGGCGTTGGATGTAATCGGTGGGGCTGACGCCCAGGGCGCCGTGGAACCGGCGGCTGAGCGATGAGCGGTTAACCCGCAGCTCGGCCGCCAGGGTCTTGACGTTGAAAGTCGGCTCGCGCCAGTTCTGGTGCATCAATTCCACTGCGCCGGCCGCCAGGACATCGGACGTATCGGCCGGCCGATGCGCCGCCCGCGCCATGATCTGGAAGGCCACCGCCGCCGCGCGCGATTCGCTGCCCCGCGCCGGGCTGCGCAGACACTTAAGCAATTCCATGAACAATCCGCGCGGCGCCGGTCCGGCCGGATGCCGTTCGGCATACAAGCCGAAGGCCGCGGCCGTGGCTTCGGCCAGCGGGCCATCCAGGCTCATCCATAAAAACTCCCACAGCCCGTGACCGGCGCCCCATTCATGGCGCATGCCCGGCAGGTAAACCGCCATGTCGCCCGGCCGCATCGGCAGGCGGTGCCCCTGCAGAGCTATCCATCCCGTTCCCCGCAAGCTCCAGAACAATTGCACGATCGGCTTGACCCGGATGGAGCATGTAAAAGGGGGCGTAACGCGGTAATGGCCGGCGCAGAGGACGCCGAATGGCAGGCGGCTGACCGGCCCCGGCGTGGTGCGGTGCAGGTATTGGAGCGTTTCCAGCGGCATCACCAGAATCCAATCGAATAAACCATAAACAGGTTGGATTGTAACTTGCTCCCGTTATAATGCAATGCAAACTTGGAATGTGCTGTAACAGTGCCACGGCTTGGCGTATTCGGATGCCGGATGCCGAACGCAGTTCGGCCGCTACAAAAGAATGGTTGCCGAACACCGTTCGGCTACTACAAAAGAATGGAATTTTGATCATATTCGCACCAATGTGCGGCGCAATCTGGTCTCCGGACTGTAGTAGCGCCACTGTGTGGCGCATCCGGATGTCCGGGCTGTTCCGGATTGTAGTAGCGCCACTGTGTGGCGCAATGAAGTCTGACGGAGGAATTTACCTGCCAACCGCTAACATCAAACCAGTGATCCAATTTCAAAAGTCTTGGCCGGCGTGGAAGCCGGCCCTCCAAGAACACAAAAATCAAAGGTTTTGGGAGGGTTGGGTTACACCCCAACCGTTCTGTGCAAACTTTTTAAATTAACCCCTTTATGAATCATGCCGATCAACCAATCCGGCTGGTGCAAAACGGACAACCCCGTTTTGCCCTGGATGTCCACCCGCCGCAGGATGCCGAACCTATCCGCGCGGCCATCGCGGAAATGGCGCTCCATTGCGAAAAATGCCTCGGGCAGCCGGTTGCCTGGGCGAACGGCGGGCGGGCCATGCCGGTGCGGATTGAGTTGTGTTTTTGCCCGGAACGCGGCTTGGAACGCGAGGAGTTTGAAATATCGGCGCAGGTTGATTGTGTTTCCGTGGCCGCTTCCACCGCTGCCGCCATGGGGCATGCCGTGCATTACTTCCTGGAGCAGGCGTTCGGTGTGCGCTGGCTCTGGCCCGGGGCCGGCGGCCCGGGGGAAGATGACGCGGGGACCGTGTGTCCGCCGGCGGTGGACGCAGCCTGGCCGCTGGGCGTAACGCGGCATCGGCCGGCATGGGCCTGGCGGCGTTTGTGGCTGGGGGGCGCGTTTTACGGCGCCAGCGATCCATGGCTGGCGGAAATGCAGTTCGGCGGGGTGCGCCCGGCGACCTTGTCGGCGCTGGAACTCTGGCAGCAGCGCAACCGCCTGGGCGGTTTGACAATCGCGGATGGACACCGCTGGTGCCAGATTTGCCCGCCGGAAGTTTATGGACGCGCGCATCCGGAATATTTTGCCTTGGTCAACGGCGCGCGCGATACGGTGCGCCGGGACGGCAAGCATGGCAACCAGCCCTGCACCAGCAATCCGGCGGTGGTGCGCCTCACGGCGGAATATGTCATGGCGCAGTTCCGCGCGCGGCCGGAACTGGACGCCTTCAGCATCAGCCTGAACGATGGCATGGGCTTTTGCGAGTGCCCGGCCTGCCGGGCGCAGGATGAAGCCGCCGGGGCGGCGGACAAAGCGGCCGCCATGGAAAAACTGACCGACGAGTCGGCCGGGGCGGCAACCGCGCCCGGCGCGCCCGCCGCCATCACGGCGCGGATATTCCGGTTTGCCAACGCCGTGGCGGAACAGGTGGCGCGGGTTTATCCCGATAAATTGCTGGTGATGCTGGTTTACAGCGTTTACCGCCGGCCGCCCCGCGGCGTGCGCCTGCATCCGAATGTCATCGCCCAGTTCTGCGCCATGAGTTTCCTGCACGCGGACGCCAAGGTCGCCGCGGAAGATCGGCGCCTGCTCGCGCGGTTAGGCGATGCCGCAGAGCAGCGCGGTATTTACGATTACTTCGTCAACGGCGCCAACGGCAGCCTGCCGCGCGGCTTTGCCCGCATCCTGTGCCGGAACTTGAAGGACTATTACCGGTTGGGCTGCCGGTATTTTGCGGCGCAGTCCGGCCTGGATTTCGCCGCCAACGGCCTGGTTTATTATGCCGCCGCCCGCATGCTGTGGAACCCGGAGCTTGATTTTGATGGTATCCTGGAGGATTACTGCCGGGCGGGCTTCGGTCCGGCTGCCGGCGTAATGCAGAAATATTGGATGGCGTTCCAGGAGCGTTGGGAAAATTTCGACCAGGCCGGCCTGCGGCATGAGGCGCTGGTGTCCGCGCTGTATCCCGCGGCCTGGCGGCAGGCGCGCCGCGCCGACCTGCGCGCTGCCAAACGCGCCGCCGCGGGTAATGCCGGGGTCGCCGCGCGCATCGAGTTTGTGCGGGAGGGCCTTGATTTTCTGGACCTGTATGCCGGCGCCTGCACGGCGGCCGGGGCTCTGGTCGGGCAGGGCGCGCCGCCGGTGCTGCTGGACGATGGCGCCGATCTGCGCCGGTGGGCGGAAGCCTTTCCGGAGCGGTCATTGATCCGAGATGCCGCGGCTTGCCGCGCCCGGCTGATGGAGTGGGTAAACAAGCGGCGCGATGGCTTTTGGATCGCCGCCATGTGGCTCCAATACCAGCAGCGCCTGCGCCGGGGCATGCTGGGGCGGTGGATGGACATCGTCGGGGAAACCCTGCCGGCACCAAAATCCAACCAATAAAACCAGAATCATGTTTCATTCCGGC
>CAYXEK010000031.1:0-27806 GCA_964463985.1 uncultured Verrucomicrobiota bacterium | reverse complement strand
AAGGGGGCTTGCATGCTGGTCGCCAGTCCGCAACAGCCGGAAATCACGATTGAAACCGGATTCGACAATGCCAACCCGGCCACAGCCGGAATGGTGCAGTTCGATCAGGCCGGCGTGTGCGAAATCCGGCAGCAGCTTGAAGCCAATGCGCCGGCCGGCTATTCCTTCCATTTCAATATAGCGCTGCTCAATGCGTCGGCCCGCGCGGCGCTGGTTGCGCTGAAAATCGTCTGGGCCGAGCCCGGTTTCGACTATTGCCGCGATTACATGTATATCGGCTACGATGCGGGCAAGGCCTGGCGCATGCTGTCAATTTCAGCCTCGAATGCCGTCACGGCCCTGAAGGTGGTGGTTCCGCCCGGCCGGCATCTGTTATGCTGCACCCCGAAATTCGACGTCGGGGATTACCTGGCCTTGCTGGAGCGATTTGCCGGCAGAGGGCCGTTCGAGCGGATTGACGTTGGACGCAGCGCCGAAGGCCGGCCGCTGGCATGTTTGCGCTGCGGTAATCCGGCCGGCCGGCGCGTGGTGGTCACCACGCGCGCGCATGGCTACGAGACGGCCGGCGCCTATTGCATGGCCGGCTGGTTTGAATTTGCGGCGGAACACGGGCGCGCCGGCAGCGCGGCGCTGGATCGGTTGAATGTCCATTTCTTCCCTATGATCAATCCCGACGCGGTGGCGCATGGCAATTGCTGCCTGGCGCCCACCGGCGTGAATTTCGGACGGGAACTGGCCGTCCGCGGTGGAGAGGATGCCGGCGCACAGGCCCTGGCGGATTTCATTTGCGGCTTGTGTCCGGCGTGTTATTTGGATATGCATAATAATACCGGGCCGCATCTGGCGGATTCATTCAGATCTGGTGACGCGGGCCTGGCGGAGCAATTTCGCGCGCGGGCGCCCGACCGGTCGCGCGATCAGAAATTCTGGAATATCAACCAGGTGCCCGCGCCCGCTGGATACCTGCCGCGGTTATGCCGGGAGCGTTTCGGGACCGTGCCGATCCTGACGGAGTTTCCCTGGTACACCCGGCTGCCGGCGGATATGCGGGAACACGGCCGGCAGTTTTTCGAAACGCTCCTGCCGCTGCTGGCGGATTGGCACGGGCCGGCCGGCGCAATGTCCGGTCGGCAATGATTCATCCACAGGGAAATACCATGACATCAAAACACCTGTTCGCTTTCAGCCTGGGGCTCTTGATGCTGGCGGGCTTCTGTCCCGCCCAAGCTGCGGAAAAACGCGCGGTCATTTTCCAGCGCGCGCCGGATGCGGGCGAGTCGTTCAAACCCGGCCTGGATTGGCCGTTCCAGAATTACGGCATCCGGGCCGATTGGTTCACCGGCCAGGACTTGGACGCCTTGGCCGCCGCGCTGCCCGGCGCGCGGCTGCTGGTGCTGTACGCAACATCGTCGGCGGTCTTCGAGCATGACGCTGCGGCTGCCGGCGTAAGCAACCTGCTGGCGTCGGGCGGAACCGTGCTGTTCACGGTCAACGGGCTGCCATCTCCCAGCCGCGAGGTCGCCGCCTTTTTTAAGGGAATAGGCGTGGATTTCGTGGCGCATACCGACCTGCGGGATGCCCCGCGTTACAAGCTGGCCATCAATCCCGGCTTCGACAGCCCGCTGCTGCGAACGCCGCACAACCTCCCCGCCAACAACCCCGGCCAGCGCTTGCAGGCCGGCGATCGTTGGTTCGGGCGGGTGCCCGAGGGGATGCGCGTGCTGATGGTGCAGCAGGACTATCCCGACCGGCCCGCGGTCCTGTTGCGGGAGGGCGTCCTGGGCAAAGGCAGCCTGATCGTTTCCCGGGACCTTGCGCTCGGCCAGATGATGAACTGCGCTTTCCGGCGCCAGGTTGTCGAAAATCTGCTGACGTATTGCTTCGGCCAACTCGAGCAGGGCACGGCGGTAGCTGGCGCGGCGCCGCCGGCCGATGCGTCTGTGTCCGCGGCGGCCCCGGCGTCGGGCGTTTCGGGCGGCGCCGGCCGCCGGCTGGCGTTCGCCGTGGATGCGCTGAACCCGCTTTATGCGCGCGAACTGGCGGGAAAACCCTGGTTCGATCCGGGCTGGAAATACCGGATGCCAATCATCGTGCACAACCCGATGGCCCGTGATTTCCAGCGCCTGCCGGTCGTGGTGCGCGCGGCGTTCCCGCCGGACACGGCGCCGTCATCGTTCCGCGTGGTATCGCCTTACGGGGAGGAAGTGCCCAGCCAGGCGGCGCGGGCGGACGTTTCCAATGCAGTTTATGAAATCAGTTTCTTGGCGTCCTTCCTCGAACTCGAGAACCGGCCCTTCTTCATCTATTTCGACGACGCCGCCCGGCCGGCGCCGGTATATGACAGCGAATTGCGAATCATCCAGGATGCCCGCTCCCTGACGCTGGTGAACAGCCGGATCAAGGCCAAACTCTTGCGGAACTATCCGGACCTGGTGCATCTGGAGGCGTTGGCGGGCAGCACGGGGAACCAGTTGATCCACGAACATGCGCTGGCGGCCGAGTCGCTGGGCGCGCGGCTGGTTCCCCCGCGCGGTAGCAATCATACTTTCCAGGCAGTCCAAGTCGTGGAGCAGGGCCCTGTCCGGACCGCCATCGAGTATGCCGGCATCCTGAACGGCAAGCCGGCGGTGGCGCGGTTCGCGCTGTATGCCGGGCAGAGCCGTTTGGCCTATAGCTGGCATGCGCCCGGCCAGAATGTGAATCTGAGCGCAGCTTGGATGCCCGGCCTGGGCCGCGAATTGGAGAGCGCGCCCGACCGATTCTTCTTTCCCGCGCCGGACGGTATCCGCCAACTGGATGTAGCGGAGGATACTAACCTGGCCAGCCTGGATGCGCAGACCATGGCGGAAGGCTGGTATGCCTTTGAAGATACGGCCACGGGCCAACTGTGCGGCGAACTCTTCGACCTGGCCGCGCTCCGAAGGCTGCGGATCCGGGTTCAGGGGTATGTCGGGCTGGAAGCGACCCGGACCGCCTTCGCCGCAGGGCCCATGCAAGGCGCTTACGTTTCGCTGCCCGACCGGAGCGACCTGCCGGCATTCCGCGGCCAGTATCTTGAATTCCAGCAGCCGCCGGCCGTGCTGACCGGCGCGATCCAGGCGCGGGAACAGGCTCCGGCTAAGTGGGAGAAGCCGGTTTTCGGCCGCAACCTGGTCCGCGCCTACCATCAGAACTGGTCGCGCAAAGGCTTGACCGAAATGGAGTACTATGCGCCGGATGACCCGCAGTCCTATATTCCCGTCTGGCTGCGCCTGGCGCGGCGCGCGGGGGCCAACGCCATCGAATTCTGGAGCCGCGGCCCGGTCTGGAACAGCAAGTATTACGAAGGCGTACGGTCTGGGTTTCTGGAGGAACTGGTCCGCCAGGCGCATGCCGCGGGCTTGTTCGTGGGACACGGCCAGGCCGTCCATAAAAATAAAAGCTGGTATTCGCGGAACGCGCCGGCCGATGCGTTCTGGCACGAACGGTACGACAAGCAATACGACCTCTACGCCATCCGGGACACCCTGGCGGACATTGCCGGCGAAGTCGGCCGCGCGGGCGCAGACCTGTTTCTGCTCCAGGACGAGCAAGTCTACTCGATCGGGCATGAAACAAGCCGGCAGGCTTTCCGGGCAAAATACAAGATGGATCCTGTCGAACCGGTGGATGTCGCGAAGCTGGCGGAGCCCCGGCATCATCTTACCGCCCGGTTTCAAATGGACGCCTACACGGAAATCATCCGCGGCATGGCCGAGGCCTACCGGGCGCAGAATCCCGACGGCTGGCTGGGCGACCAGGTGAACGTCTCCGCCATGGTCCGGGTCTATGCCGGCGCGCCGCACGACTGGGAAACCCATGGGAAATTCCTCAACACGCTCTCAATGGATTTGTACGGCAAACCCCAGCAGCAGTACAAGTATTTCATCAAGCTCATGCGCGCCACGTTCGACAACGACGGGCCGATCCTGATCATCGCCGGCGGTCCGATGCACCGCAAACACATCAGCGCCAATCTATGCTACCACCTGATGTGGGGGATCGACATGCTGGCCGTGTTTCCGCCCCGCGCATTTTCGGAATACGACTGGTTCAACGAGGTCAACCTGCTGTATAAGTGGCTCGATTTCACCGGGCTGGGCGACCAGTTGGCCCAATATCGCCCCGTGCCGCGCATCGCGCTGCTGCGCGACCGCACGGCGAATCTGGATTGCATGACCCGCGGACTATGGGCCGTGCACGGGTCGGACCACGACCTCCGCAACCAGGGGCTGGTGTTCATTAACAACCTGCAAACCGATGTTGTCATGGCCAAAAACCTGACGCCTGCAACGCTGAAAAAATATCCCGTTTTAACCATTACCAGCGACCCGGTCCTTTCTGATCAACTGGCCGGAACCGTCAGGGACTACATCCAGGGCGGCGGCGCCGCCTACATCGAAGGCGAGACCATCAACAACCGGATCATCGCCGACCTCTGCGGGGTGGCGGCTGCCGGAGCGCTGACCAATGTCCGGGTCGAATGCCAGGCGCCGTCGCCGTTCACCTTCGCCGGCGCAATGTTGCCGGTCGAGGCCCGGGGCGCGAATGTCCTGGCGTCGCTGTCGGATGGCGCCCCGCTCCTGTTCGAGCGCAAAGTCGGCGGCGGGAAAGTCTTGTATTGTCCCTTATTCCTGAGCGGCAAGGCGGGCAGCCAGGACGACCTGGCAGGATATTTTCGGCAGGTATTTGATGGGCTGGCGGGCAAAGCGCTGGTGACGCTGGAAGATCAAAACAGCAATGCCATTGATTCCAATCTCCTGACCGACGGCCAACGCTATCTCCTGGCGGTTTATAACAATTCGTTCCAACCCCGCGAAATCGGCCTGACCTGGAACGAGGCGCAGCCGCCGGAGATGTTCTGTGATTTTGCATCCGGCCTGACGGCAGAGTTCAACGGCGCCGCGGTTTTGAAAGTGCCGCCGTTTGCCGTCCGCTTTTATTATCTCGGCGACCGGCAGACCATTGTGCCGCCGGCCATGGTCCCAGCCGGCGCGGCGCCGGTTTTGGGATACAGCGCGTCCCCAGGTCAAAACATCAAGGATTTTTCCGTCCCGTCTGAAAAACATGCCGGCCTGGCGGGCCCGGCGGCGGTGGCGCGGACCAAAGACCCCGGGTACAGCTACGTGGCTATATTAAGCGACCAGGGCCAGGAGGGCGGCAAGACCGCCCTTGTTACGGGAGACCGCGGCATGTTTGAAGCGCTGCAGGACCGGAAAGCGATTAAGGTGGAATTCATCAACCGCTTGGATTCCGGCACGCTGGCCTTTTATGATGCCTTGATCATTCCGAATATCGGGATCAATGCGCGCCCGCCGGTCATGCGGCCGGGATGGGAAAAAGTAGTCCGGGATTATGTCGCAGGCGGCGGAGCGCTCCTGGCTTGCCACCATGCCGTCGGATTCCGGCCTTGCGAATATGCCTACCTCGAGGAGGTCGCGGCCCCGGCGCTGGATCGCACGGTTGCCATTCAAGATATTCGCATCACCGCCGACCATCCGGTGACCAGCGCCGCCAGCGTGCTGGCGCGCTTCCCGGAAGATGCCCGGAACCCGGCTTTCCAGGCCCAGCTCGAAGCCACGGCCTTCAAGCCCGGCGACACCTTCCAGACAGGATTCTCCGATTACGTGCCGCTGAAGGCGGGCGCCAGCGGTACGGTCCTGGCCCGCGGCGTGGTTGCGGGCGGCGCCGACGGCAACGAGCCGGTGCTGGTGGTTGGCATGATTGGCAAGGGCAAAGTCGTGGTCAGCGGACTGGCGCTCGGCGTAACGATCAAGCAAGGCCGGAGAATTGAGCATTGCGCCAAGCCGGATGCCAACCTGCTGGTCAACGCGGTCTATTGGCTGACGCAGCCGCCGGGCAGTGGGCTGTAGCGGGAAAATTTGAAAAGAGTGTCAACTGAGCCAATTTCAAAAGTCCTGAAAAAAAGGTCGGGGTGAAACCCGACCCTCCAAAAATGGGGTGATTTTGCATTTTGGAGGGACGGCTTCCACGTCGTCCGAGACTTTTGAAACTGACTCAACTGGTTCAACAGCGAAGTTCAGTAAAATCGGGAGGGATCAATGAAGAATTGCCGCTTTGTTCTTGGTATCGCGCTGGCGCTGGGATTAATCCAGGCCGCCCAGCCTAAAACCTGGTACGTCGCCCCGCCGCCTGACGGCGCGGATAGCGGCCATGACGGCACCAGCAGTTGGGATCAGGCCTTTGCCACCATTTCCAACGCCATCGTCAAATCCGCCAGCGGCGATACGGTGCTGGTCACCAACGGCACGTATGTGCTGTCCGCATATCTGGATATCGCCAAGACGATAGATTTGCGCAGCGTCAATGGCCCGGAACTCACCATCATTGACGGTAGCAATGCCGTGAAGTGCGTGTATTTTCAAAACACGGCGGTGGGATCGTCCACCAATACCAAGATACAGGGATTCACTATCAGGAATGGATATGATTCAGCAGGAGCGGCGGTGCGCGTCCGGCGGCGCGGCGCCACCATCCATAATTGTGTCATTGAATCCAGCGGCGGCAGTGCAGCCGTTTATATTCGCAGCGACACGGCGGCGAACGAGGAGTCCACGTTGATCACCAGCACGCGGATTCAAAACAACCGCAATGGGGGTATGGATATCGGACGCGACAACGTCACGCTCCGCGATTGCACCATTGCCGCCAATAACGGCATCGGCCTCTGGATGTCTCTGCTCCCGGCCGCAACGAACCGCTGGATTGACGCGTGCACGATCGCGTACAACACCAACACCTCCTTTGCCAGCGGGGTTTCCATGGGCGGTTCAGCGGTTTTTACGAATTGCCTGATTGCCAATAACACTGCCACGCGCGGCGCTGGGATTTACGGCATTGCCGGGCCAACCGGGCAGTTTTACGCTTGTACGATCGCCTCCAACCGGGCCAGTTTGGAAGGCGGGGGGGGCTACATCGGGTTTAGCGCTGACTTTGCGCAATGCCGAATCGTCGGCAACCGATCGGATAGCAAGGGTGGCGGCTTGGATATCGTCAACACGGTGCCCGACCGGGTGACGCTCACGAATTGCCGGATACTCGACAATTATGCCGCCGTGGGAGGCGGCATCTGCGATGAACATGGCGCCGTTTTATATAACTGCCTCATTGCCGGCAATAGTTCAGGCACTAAC
Source organism: uncultured Verrucomicrobiota bacterium (assembly GCA_964463985.1). Lineage (GTDB taxonomy): Bacteria > Verrucomicrobiota > Kiritimatiellia > JAAZAB01 > JAAZAB01 > JAXGPF01. The sequence goes on along the minus strand of CAYXEK010000031.1, from coordinate 20,634 downwards.
TCCACCGACCGGGGCGGCGGGATTAATTTCGCGGCAGCCGCGTTGACCGGCGAATACTGGAATTGCACGATCACTTCGAACGCCGCGCTGTCAGCCACCGGGGAGGGCGGCGGATTATGGGTCGGCGGCGAGGTGCGCCTGATCAACACCATCCTCTACGGAAACAGCGCCGGAATGGCATCCTCCAACTGGTTCCGCAATTCCGGCATCCTGTATGCCACCAACTGCTGCGTCGCGCCTGCCGCCGGCACGGGGCTGGAGGGTGGGAATAATTTTGACACAGACCCGCTTTTCATCAACCCGGCCGGCGCGAATTTCAGGCTGGGCCCCGGCTCACCCTGCATTAACGCCGGATTGAACCAGGCATGGATGAGCCAAGCAACGGATTTGGATGGACGGCCCCGGCTGGACCGGCTCAATCGCATGGTGGATTTGGGCTGTTTTGAATATATATTTCCAGGAACGTTTTTCAGTGTAAAATAAGCGCTCGTATTTGGCATTGGTTTGCAACCGTCATTGTCCGGGCGGGGCTGTCGCGGCTTCGCCATGCCAGGCCTTGACGCTGCCGGAGAGAGGCGCACGTAGGATGAATGTTATTTTTGAGACCATGCGGCGGCTGAGCCTGGTGGAAGGCCGGGTTTATTTCATTCAAGGCCAGGCGCGCCTGGATGAGGCGCCGGTGTTTTTACCGGAACCCGCGCTGGATGGACGGATGGTACAGGTAAAAACTGTTCTGTGTGACGGGGGCCTTTTCCGGATGTGGTACCTGAGCGCACCGGATTATGCCCGGCAAGGCCCGAAACGCGCCAGGTACCGCACGGCTTACGCGGAATCGGACGACGGGCTGGTCTGGCGCCGCCCGGCGCTGGGGCTGGTGTCCGACGGGCCGGCGCGCAATAATTACGTCAATCTCAATGTCGGCGGGGTGTTTGTTGATCCCACCGCGCTGCCGGCGGCGCGTTACCGCGCCACGGTCTATGCGCCGCAACTGCTCGGCGCGGGGGATGATCCGCGGGGATTGTCCGGCGGGTTTTACACGGCGCATTCGGCGGATGGCTTGCGCTGGGAATTGGATGCGCGGCAGGCGCGCTGGATGTCCGGCGATACGATTACCAGCGCCTGGCATCCCGGCTGGAACCGCGGCATCGCCGCCATGAAATTCGTCCGGCTGTCCGGCGGCCTGCACCGCCGCGCCATCTGGACCGCCGAATTGACCGGCGGCCGGTGGGGCGAGGCGGCATGCGCCCTGGTCCCGGACGAATTCGATGATGTCATCGCCCGGGCGCGCGGATTCAATTCCACGGATTATTACAAGCTGGGCCTGCTGCCGGCCGGCGCCGGGCTGGTGGGCTTTATCGAGAATTTCCGGCATTGGCTGCCCTTGTCGCAGACCCCGCCGCAGCATTACGGGATTTACGGCATGTCGGACATTACCCTGGCGTACCAGGACGGCCCGCGCGACCGCTGGCTGCATGCGCCGGGGCGCGCCGCGTTTATCGGGGGCGACCGTCCGGCTTGGGCTGCCGGCTGGCTGGGCGTGGCCAGCGCCCCGGTTGTGGCCGGCACTGAGCATTGGATGTATGTCACCGCCGACCAATACAGCCATGCCTGGGAGTTCACCCCGGACTGGCAGGTTGATCCGGACTTGCTCCGTCGGCGCCAGGCTTCCGGCGAGCAGCGCGTGATCGGCCTTGCCCGTTGGCCGTGCTGGCGCATGTTCGGGTTTAAGGCCGCGCCGGCGGGCGTGGTGGAACTGGAACTGGGCGCGCTTAACCGGCCCTGCGAGTTGATCCTGAACTGCGAAACCGGCCGGCAGGGCTGCGTACGGGTGCAATTGTTTGCGCGCGCCGGGCGCGGCGATAAAATCGAGATCAGCGGGCGCAGCGGCTTGGATGACGCCATCCCCCTGCATGGCGATTGCCCGGCGGCCAAGGTCGCCTGGCGGGATGGCACGCGGATCATGCCCGTTCCGCAACACCGGCTGCTGGCGCGCATTGTCCTGGAGGATGCCGCAATATACGCCTGGGATCTTGCCGAGGATGCGGTATCGCCGCCGGCGTGAAAATGCCTGTTAACCGGGTAATAGCCGAACGGCTTGCCCTGGGTAAATTCAGTCCGCCCGGGCGGCCGCCAACTGGCGCATGAGCGCCAGGGCGGCGGGAAGTTCCTCCGCCGGGTTGGCGAGCTTGCCTTCAATGGATATGCGTCCGGTGTAATGCGCCTCCGCCAGGGCGTGGAAGAAGCGGGAAAAGTCGCAAGGCTCGGCGCCCGGCGGTCTCCGGCCCGGCACGGTGGCGATGTGCGCGTGCGCCAGCAGGTTGCCGTGGGCGACGATATCGGCAAAGTCATCGCCGTCGCGCAGCAGGTGGTAGGCGTCCACCATCAGCCGGATGGCCGGATCATCCGCTTCCGCGACCAGCGCGGCGCACTCGGCAATGGTGGTCAGGACATTGCATTCCGCCTTGTTCAAAGGCTCAACCACGATGGTCACGCCATGGTCGCGCGCAAGCGGGGCCGCCATCCGGCAGAACGCCGCAAGCTGGGCCTGCGCGGCTTGCCGGTCAAACCCGTCCGGGATGCGCCGGGCGCCGCCCGAGCCGAAAACAATGATCCGGACGCCGGCACGTTCCGCCCGGGCCGCCGCCGTGGCGACATAGGACCGCAAGGCCGGACTGTCAACCGCTGGCCCGGTGATCTTCAGGTTGGCCGGCACGAAGCCGTTGACGGCGGGGCAGGGGATGCCGGCAGTTTGCATGGCTGCGAGCGACTCCAGGAACGCCTGCTCGGGTGCGAGCGGTTTCAACAGTTCCGCCACGCTCAGTTCCACGAAATCGCAGCCTGCGCGCGCGGCAATCATGGCGGTTGCCGCATTCCCGCATACGCCAAAATGCATTGTCGGCTCCTGTTATCAGATGGATTCAACTCGCCTTTTGAATATAAGTCCGCCGCCGGACCAAGTCCATCCAAAAACATCCAAAAACAACCGGTGAAATTAAAATTGACAGTCCGGAGAAATCGGCTATGCTAAGCCCCGTGGGGCGTTGAAGTTTGGTTAAATCATTGGTTGATTAAATTTGGAGGGCGGCATAATGCGTTCAATGCATGCTTTAAGTTGGGCGGTATTGCTTGCCATGCCGGCGGCGGCGCCGGCTGGTTCGATCGTGCAGGTGCGCGTTCACGCCGGCGTGCATGCCCATGAAATCCAGTCGGGCGCGGCGGAGTATGCAAGCGATAGCGGAGGCGCATACGCATCGGCTACGGCCTTTGCCAGCGGCACCGGCACCGTGGAGGTGATCTCGACCCTGTCGGTCGTAAGCAACGACGGGCAGACAGTGGTGATGGCGTTTGACCAGCAGCGTAATATCGGAGCCGGCGCCCGCCCCTCGGCGGTGTTCTATCCGGCCGGCACAACCAATGCCTTGCATGTCGCTGTTTCCGCGGCGAAAGATTTTACGCTTACCACAACCTGGTCCGCCAGTTGCTCCGGTTACATGTTCGCGATGCCGAGTTTCAGTTTGTACAATGGCAACACCTACATGGCAAGCCTGTTTGATCCGTGGGTGGATCAGCCCAATCCCTCCGGGATGCGGAGCGACCTGGTTGCGGGCCAGGCTGGTGAACAGACATTTCGCATTCCGATGACGGGCAATTCGTTCGCGTCGGTGCCCGTGACATCGCAGCGCAATGACCGGGTGACAGGCACGATCACTTTGCATTTTGCCTTTGCGCCCAAGGACAGCCAGACGATCACTTTCCCGCCCATCCCGGATCAATCAGTTACGGGCCGGGTCAGCCTGGCGGCCACGGCGTCGAGCGGGCTGCCGGTCAGTTTCACCAGTACGCCGGACAGTCCGGTGAACTGGCTTGATCCAACTAATATATCCTTCACCGGCACCGGTGTCGTGCGGATCGTGGCATCGCAACCCGGCGATGCCGAATGGAATCCGGCGCCGGATGTGACCAATGTTTTCAACGTGACGGCCCCATCACCGCTCCCGCCCCCGGCGCCAACGGGCGTGTCGGCCACGGATGGCGCCTACACCGGCAAAGTTGACGTGTCATGGAACGCGTCCGCCGGCGCCGAATCATACCAGGTCTGGCGTAACACGGCTGATGACGCCGCATCCGCCGTTTTGCTGGGTGCTGTGGCCGGTTGCCCGTCGCCTGATGGGCAGGCGGTGTCGGATGGTGAGACCGGACCGGCTTCGGTCGGAGCGCCGGCCGCTTCCGCGGCAGGATCGGATTCATTCGGGGCATCTTCCATCGCGGACGGGCCGTCTTTGGTGTACCGCGATTTCGAGGTTTTGCCCAATACGACTTATTATTACTGGGTCAAGGCGGTCAACAGCGCCGGATCGAGCGCGTTCAGCGCGGGCGACATCGGTTATCCCGGCGTCGTCGGGCCGCTGGTGATTGTTAATGGGATGGTGGGTGACAACGCAGCGGCGGCTTACGGCGTACCGCTGACGATTTCACTGGCGATGATGAATGTGGATGCCTGGGTTGGATATGACGTTGATTGGTGGGTGGCGGCCCTGGCGCAGAATTCCGGCAGTTGGATGTATTTGAACAGCGCCTTTAACTGGGTTGGTTTTGACGGGCAATTGCAGAACATCCGGCCGGTGCATCAGGGGCCGCTCGCCAACATTGCCCAGATGCCGATTGCACAGGGCCTGGTCCTGGAGCCGGGTGTGTATAACATCTGGTTCGCCGTGGATTACCCGATGGACGGCGTGCTGGATTTTAACGGAACGCTGCTGCTCTCGGGGACCACCCTGACGGTGGAGTGATGACGTAAAATGTCATCTGACAAACCGAAAAATTCCCCATGTTCCCTTCGCGTCCTTCGCGACCTTCGTGGTTAAATTCCGGGTTCCCCTTCGCGCTGCCTGCGCCGGCTTGATTACGCCTGGCCGCCGGCGCCCTCGCTGCGGCAGGCCGGCACGAATTGACTTGTCATTTCCCCTGTTTTGCGTATCTTGGAACTCCCATGAAACACGATGATTTTGTCCATTTGCACTTGCATACCAGCTACAGCCTGCTGGACGGCGCCTGCCGGATTGACCAGTTGATGGACGCCGTGCAGGCGGCGGGCCAGCCGGCCGTGGCGATTACCGATCACGGCGTAATGTACGGTGTGATAGAGTTTTACAAGGAAGCCCGCGCCCGGGGAGTCAAACCATTGATCGGCTGTGAGGTTTACGAGGCGCCCAATAGCCGGCTGGACCGGAAACAGGATGGCGCATCTTCTGCGAATTACCATCTGGTGCTGCTGGCGGCGGATGATACCGGGTACCATAACCTGATGCGCCTGGTGACAATGGCGCACCTGGAAGGGTTTTACTACAAGCCGCGCATTGACCGGGAAATACTGGCGAAATATTCCAAGGGGTTGATTGGACTTTCCGCCTGCCTGAAAGGGCGGGTCGCCGAGGATATCATCAGCGGCGGCGTGGACCTGGGATTGCGGACGGCGGGGGAATACAGCGATATTTTCGGCAAGGATAATTTTTACCTGGAACTGCAGGATCACGGCATCCCAGAACAGCGGCAGGTGAATGCCGGCTTGCTGGAAATCGCCCGCCGCACGGGGCTGCCCCTGGCGGCGTCCAATGACGTGCATTATCTCAAGCGCGAGCATGCCGAGGCCCATGAAGTGCTGCTGTGCATTCAGACGGGAGCGATATTGTCGGATCCCAACCACATGCGCTACGCTTCCCAGGAATTTTACCTCAAAACCGGGGCCGACATGGCCAGGTTGTTCCGGGAAGTGCCGGAAGCGCTGTCCAATACCGTGGACATCGCCCACCGGTGCAATGTAGAACTGGATTTCAAGTCCCTGCATTTCCCCGTCTTCCGTCCGCCGGACGGTCTGGACCAGAAAACCTACCTGCTGCAGCTTTGCCGCGACGGCTTGCGCCGGCGTTACGGGGTGGAAAATCCGGTCCGGCCGCGGGACGACCGCGAACGGCAAATTGTTGAGCGCATGGATTATGAGATCGGCGTGATCGAAAAAACCGGGTTTCTGGGTTATTTCCTGGTGGTATGGGATTTTGTCCGGTTCGCCCGGGAAAGCAATATCCCCGTCGGCCCCGGCCGCGGCTCCGGCGCCGGCAGCCTGGTGTCCTATATCCTTGGCATTACCGGAATTGATCCGCTGCGTTACAACCTGGTGTTCGAGCGGTTCCTCAATCCGGAGCGCATCAGCCCGCCGGACTTTGACATTGATTTCTGCCAGTTCCGCCGCGGCGAAGTGATTGAATACGTCAAGCGGAAATACGGCCGCGACAATGTGGCGCAGATTATCACTTTCGGCTCCCTGGGCGCCAAAACGGTCATCCGCGATGTCGGCCGCGTGCTGCAGGTGCCGCTGCCGGATTGCGACCGCCTGGCCAAGCTGGTGCCGGAAGAATTGGATATGACGCTGGAAAAGGCCGAGCAGACCAGCCTGGAATTCCGCAAGGCAGCGGAAACCGATGAACATGCGCTCCGGATTCTGCCGTATGCCCGCGTGCTGGAAGGACTCTACCGCAATGCCGGGGTGCATGCCGCGGGCGTAGTGATTTCCGAAAAACCGCTGGTGGACATGCTGCCGCTGACCCTGGGCAAGAGCAAGGACAAGGACGAAAGCAAGGAAATCGTCACCCAGTATAGCAAGGATCATGTGGAAGCCCTGGGCATGCTCAAGGCGGATTTCCTCGGGCTGAAAACACTGACGGTGATCGAGGAAACCCTGTCCCTCGTCCGCAAGACCGCCGGGAAAGAATTGGATATCAATGCCATACCCATGGACGATCAGCCAACTTACGAATTGCTCCGCCGGGGAGATACCGTCGGGGTGTTCCAACTGGAAAGCAAGGGCATGCGCGACCTGGTGCGCCGGATCAGCCTCGACCGCATCGAGGACCTGATCGCCATGATCGCTCTTTACCGGCCCGGGCCGATGAACATGCTGGACGACTATGTTGACCGCAAAACCGGCAAGGTGAAGATTGCATACGATGACCCCCTGCTGGAGCCGATCCTGGAAGAGACCTACGGCATCATGCTTTACCAGGAACAGGTGCAGCAGGCCGCCCAGAAACTGGCGGGGTACACCCTTGGCCAGGGCGACATCCTGCGGCGGGCCATGGGCAAGAAAAAACCCGAAGAAATGGAAAAGCAGCGCCAGAGTTTCATCGAGGGCTGCCAGAAAACCTGTAAAATGCCGGCCAGGAAGGCCGAGCAGATTTTTGAAAACATCGCCAAGTTCGCCGGCTACGGCTTCAATAAGTCCCACAGCGCGGGCTACGGCGTGATCGCTTATCAGACCGCCTATTTGAAAGCCCATTATCCGGAGGCTTTCATGGCGGCCTTGATTTCCAGTGAAATCGGCAATACCGACAAGTTGCCGGTATACATCAATGAAGCCCGCGATATGGGCATTGAAATCCTGCCGCCGGACGTCAATCAGAGCCAGGTGCGTTTCATGCCCGGCTCGAAAAACATCCGTTTCGGGCTGGCGGGCGTGAAAAATGTCGGCGAAGGCGTGTCGGAAGCCGTCGTCGCCGAACGGGAAAAGAGCGGCGTTTATAAAAACCTGGTGGATTTCTGCCTGCGGTTGGACCCCAGGGTGTTAAACCGCAGGGTAATGGAAACTCTCGCGCGCTGCGGCGCTTTCGACTCGCTGGGCGGCCATCGCGCCAGCCTGTTTGCCGGGATCGAGCCGGCGCTGCGCCGGGCGGCCTCCACTTTGAAGGATCGAAGCATGGGGCAGGCTTCTTTGTTTTCCATGCTGGATGAAGAAGCGGAGGATGACGCGAATATCCTGCCGGATTGCCCGCCCTGGCCGGATAACGAATTGCTGGCGGCGGAAAAGGAACTGCTGGGCATCTACATGAGCGGCCATCCGCTCACGCAGTACGAACCGCTTCTGAAACGCTACCGCCTTGCGACTATCGCGGAATTGGCGGAAATGGAAAACGGCGTGGTTACGCGGATTGGCGGACTGGTGGCGGCAGTGGAGAAAAAGATCACTAAGAACAAGGACCAGATGGCCGTGGCGCGGATTGAGGATGCGGAAGGCATGCTGGAGGCCGTGGCCTTTCCGGATGCCTGGCGCGAGTTCGGCGCGGAACTGGTGCCCGGGGCGGCGGTGATGGTTTGCGGCGAGATTTCCCGCGGCGAGCAGGCGGTGAAAATGAAGATATACGAGGTTTACCCGCTGGAACGCGCGCCGCGTATTTTCACCGAGCGCATCAGCCTGCATGTGCCGGCCGCGGTTCTGACGGATGACATGCTGAAGCGAATCCGCGCGTTGTTCCAGCGATACCCCGGCGATACCCCGGCGGTTTTTTGCCTGCAATTCCCCAAGGGCGAAGAAGTTTTCCTGAATACCGACAGTTCCTATCGCGTTTCCGCCACCGCCGGCTTGATTGCCGAACTGGAAGATTTGCTGGGCCCGCAAAGCGTTTTCATCGGCGTTTTACAACGGGCCTGCCTGCGCGCCGACCGTCCGGCCCAGAATGGACGCCGCTATGGGCGTTAGCGCCTTGTTTAAATCCATGCCCATCCCGCTATATGCCGCCCGCCGCCAGGCGGAATACCTGCCTGATTTGCTGAGCCTGGCGCTGGCCGAGACAGACGCCGGCCGGCCGGCCGACCGGTTTCTGGCCGCGCATTACCGCGCGCATCGCGAGTTCGGCGGACGCGACCGTCGTTTTTTTACCGGGATGATTTTTGCCTGGCACCGCTGGCGCGGCTGGTTGCCGGCGGCCATCCCGGCGGCGGCCGGTTTGGCGGCGGCCGGGATGCTGGATGGTCTGGCCCCGCATCCGGCTCTGGATTGCCTGGCTGAGCAGGCCGGGTTGCCGCCGCCAAAAAGGCTGCCAGGCGGAATTTCCCTGCCGGACCGAGCGGCCCTTTTGCGGCAATATCTCCCATTGGCGGACATGCCATCGGCTGCCGGTCTGGTTCCGGCATGGACTGCGCAACAGTTGTATTATCCCGCAGGCATCCCGGATGAAAAGCACTTGCAGGCATGTCTGGAAGCTTTTCAAACCCGGCCGGCCGGTTGGGTTCGCCGGGATTGCCATGCTGCCGGAATTCCGCCCGCCTGGCCGCCTGGCGCCCAGCCGCATCCGGCACTGGCGCAGGCGGCGGCCTTGTCCGGCTCTTGCCCGCCGGATTATAATCCGGCGCATGTGAAATACCTGGAAATCCAGGACCTGGCTTCCCAGGCGGTCGGTCTGCTATGCGCGCCGCGGCCGGACGAACGCTGGTGGGATGCCTGCGCGGGCGCCGGCGGCAAAACACTGCACCTGGCGGATTTAATGGCCGGCGCCGGAGAAATCTGGGCGACGGATTCCCGGCCGGCCATGCTCGCGGAATTGCAGCGGCGGCGGGCCAAGCACGATTCCGCCGCCATTCATTGCCGGCCCTGGGAAGGCGGCGCCGCCGGCCGGCCGCCGGGATTGTTTGATGGAGTCCTGGTGGATGCCCCTTGCTCCGGTTGGGGCACCTGGCCCCGCAATCCCGACGCCCGCTGGCGCGCCGCGGAGTCCGATGCCGCGGAGCATGCCGCCCTGCAAGCGCGCTTGCTGGACGCAGCGGCGGAAAAAGTGCGGCCGGGCGGCAGGCTGGTTTATTCCGTTTGCACCATGACGGCGCTTGAAACTGCCGGCGTAGCGGGGGATTTTGCGCGCCGCCGGCCGGATTTTATCCTGCAACCGGCGGCGCATCCCCTGACAAGCGTGGAGACGGATGGGCGGATATGGATTTGGCCCTGGGAAGGCGGCTGCAACGGCATGTTTGTCGCGCGCTGGCGGCGTCAGTCGTAGCCGGCGGCGACTTCCTCCAGGACTTGCGCCAGGACGGCTTTTTCATTGGCGCCGGTAAACCGGTGCTCGACCAGTTTCCGCGCGTTGGCCGCCAGGGTGCGGCAGACGCCCGGATCGTCCAGCAGCAGGCTGACGCATCGGGCAAACTGGCGCGCGGTATCGGCCAGCAGGATGCTTTCCCCGTCCCAGGAAGGGATGCCGGCCGCGCCGATGGATGTGCTGACCACCGGCACTCCCGCCGCCATGGCTTCCAGGTTTTTTACGTGGAATCCGCCGCCCATGCGGAACGGGCAGACAAACACCCGCGCCTTGGCCAGGTATGGTTGCCAGTCGTCCACCGCGCCGGTGACGATGATCGAGGCGTCCCGGCGCCCCAAATCCCGGATGTCGCGGGTGGCGCCGTAGCCGACCACGTAAAACAGCAGGTCGGGATAGCGCGTCTTCAGCAGCGGCCAGACGGCGCGGGCAAACCAGCGCACGGCGTCGCGATTAGCCTCGTTGGCGTAACATCCAATAAACAACAGGCAGCGCCCCGGCGGCAGCGGGCGTTCCCGGGCCGGCGGCGGATTGATTCCCGGCGGCGCGACTGCCACCCGCAGGTTGGGCGCGTATTTCAGCAGTTCATGGCGTTCCTGGGAAGTCAACGCCAGTACGTGGTCCATGTTGCGGTACATGGCGAATTCGTAATTCCGCAGCCGGTTGAAATGCAGGCGCTTCGTCACACCGCCGTAGCGCCAGAGGTGCAGACGCATGGCGCGCGCCCAGGCGGCCGTGCGGCATTCATGACAGGAAACAATCCGGCGCACGGCGCCGAGGTGTGGATTGCCGAAAAGGTATTGACCCATTTCCGAGAATTCGGCAATGACCACATGGTAACGCTCGCGGCGCACCATTTCGCCGGTCAGCAATGCCATGGTTTTGGAAGTGGCCGTGCAGAAGGGATAGGGAATTCTTGAAAAGTAATTCAATTGTCCGCAACCCAGCCCGCCGGCGGGTGGGGTCGGCAGCAGTTCCAGGCGGCGGATCATATCGTGCAGTCGCGCCGCCTCCGCCTGCCCGCTGCCGTCCGGCGGGACAAAAGCCAGGAGATCCACTTCCCATCCCAGGGATGCGATATGGCGGATGCGGTTATAAACAATCGCGGCGCCGCTGACGCCTGTGCTGGCGGGCAGCAGTTTGGATATGATCAGAATTTTCATGTTATCGGAACAGCTCCACTACCAAACACCGGGGATTAATCGGTTGCAGCCGCTGCAGCGGCCGGCCTTAAGGTTGTTATGCAAAATGTGATAACCGGCGCGGCGCACCAGGACTTTGCCGCAGTCGGGGCAGACCGTATCCTGCGCGGGCGCGCCGGGCACGTTGCCGATATACACGAAACGGCAGCCCTGCCCGCGCGCCAGCCCGCGGCATTCCTCCAAAACCGCCGGCGGGGTGGGCGGGATGTTGCGCATTTTATATGTCGGGTGAAACCGGGAAAAATGCACCGGCACATCTGGTCCAAGTTTCCGGACTATCCACTCGGCCATCCGGCGGATTTCGTCCGGCTGATCGTTCAAGGACGGGATGATCAAAACCACGATTTCAAACCAGATGCCGGCGCCGCGGAGGCGCCGGAGGGTTTCCAGCACCGGCTTTAATTCGCCGTCGCATACGCGGCCGTAAAAATTCTGCGTAAACGCCTTCAAGTCAATTTTCACCGCCCGCAGCAACGGCAGCAGCGCTTCCAGCGGCGCCGCTTCGATGTAGCCGTTGCTGACCATCACGCTTTCCACCCCGCGTTCCCGTCCGGCCAGCGCGCAGTCCCGCAGGTATTCATAAAACACGGTGGGCTCGTTGTAAGTGTAGGCCAGAGTGGGGCAGCCGGCGTCTGCCGCCGCCCGGGCAATTTCCGCAGGGGAGTGAAAATCCACCCGGAAGTCTTCCGGCGCGGCCTGGGCAATATCCCAGTTCTGGCAGAAACGGCAGTCGAAATTGCAACCGACCGTGGCGATTGAATAAGCACGGCTGCCGGGATAAACATGGAAGAAAGGTTTTTTTTCGATAGGATCCACATTGCGCGTGCAGGCGCGGCCGTAAACCAGGGTGTAATATTTTCCGCCGCGGTTTTTCCGGGTACGGCAGTAGCCGCGTTGCCCGTCGCCTACCGTGCAGGCGCGCGGACAAAGGCGGCAGCGGACGCGGTTGTCGGGAAGCGGCTCCCAGAATTCCGCGGCTTTCATTGGCGGCTGGGTGTCCGTGCCGGTGGTGTCCGGCTGGTCCGGAACCGGCGCTGCGCCGGCAGGCCAGCAGGCGGCGGCGCCCAGGGCGGCGCCGCAGCCGGCCAGAAACCGGCGGCGGGAATAAAGTTTATGATGATCGCTATCCGGCATAAAAAGGGCGCGTGTGAAATATGAAAAGGCATTTTATCAGCCGGACGGATAACCGCAAGCTTGGACTTGACCCGGCGCCAGGCGGGCACACGGCTGCGTCATGCTTGCGGCTCACCAGGGACGGTTCGCCCCACCTCAGGCAGATATGGCCAAAATGGGAGGGCGAGGCGTCCCTGCCGAGCCTTCTTTTCCGAGAATGACACAGCCGTGCAGGCGGGCACATGGCTGTCTCATTCATCAGAAAAACAAGCCATCCTTCACGGCTCATGAGCATCCATGCGGCCGGCCTTGCTCGCCGCCATGGCCGCTGACCAACGGTCCAGGATATCCGGATGGTCGGACATCAACCGTCCCAGGCGGCTGGCCGGCCTCAGTGGTTCCAGGTTGGACAGCGCCCCTTTGGCCAAGAAACCGGCAAAGGCGTCCGGCGCGCAGCCGATTTTCATGGCATGCCGGTCGGCCAGGCGCTCGTCCCATCGGGAAATGGCATTGTCCAGCGGTATCCATGCCAGGCTTGATATCCGCCAAACAAGCAAGACCAGCACCAGGCAACGCGCGGGCGGCACGCGCCCGGCGCCGCCCGCGCGCCGCCTCCATAAATATGCCAGGGCGAAAGCCGCCCACAATTGCGCCAGCGCGCTGGTTTTGCGCAATGCCATGAAGAACCACTCATGCCGGTAATGGCCCAGTTCATGCGCCAGCGCCATGGCCGCCTCGTCCGGATCAAACCGCGCAATCAAGGTGTCGGTGAAAACCGCGTAGCGATTAGCAGCCCGCCCGCTCAGGCAGGCATTGACGGAATTATCCCGGCGGCTGGCATCGGAGACTTTCAACGGTATTTGTAAACCGTCGCGCCGCAAAACCCGCTCGGCGGCTTCGCGATGAGGGCCGGCGGGCAGGGGTGTAAGTTTTTCAACCGGATCGCGCGGAGCGCAGGGAATCAATTCCGGCAAGACATGAAATAGGAGCCAAATGGATAAAGGCGCCGCCAGCCACCATCGGCGGGGGAAAATATTCAGCAGGGCATAAACGATCAATCCCTGGCACATCCACAAGATCAGGGCCATGGCCAGCCGCAGGGTCCAGATTCCCAGCAGCGCTTCCGGGGTCAGGCTCGTCATGCCGAAAGCCCGGGTATGCCGGTAGAGCGCCCACAGGAAGGGCTTGTCCAGCAGGAAAACTCCGATTCCGGTGCCGGCCAGTACGCCGAGGATGGCCGGCAATTGACGGCGTCCGGCAGCGGCCGGCGCCCCGGAGGATGGAGGCTGCAGCGCCGTATAGGCCAGCGCCAACCCGATAATGATGGTCAGCAGGGCCGCCAGCCTCCCCGGCGCTCCCGGCCGGTCAAATGCTTCCGCGCGCGCGGCGTCCTGATCGCTCCACCATTTGCGCAGCGCGGGCGGCGGAGCAGTCGCCGGCGGCTTCCAGGCGTGGCCGGCCGGATCGGGTATGCCGCGGAACGGCGCCACCTGGGCGGCGATTCCCAGAACCAGCAATGCCAGCAGGATAAAAATATGGCGGCGATGTTTCATTGGCGCAAACGTTGTCTGCGGCCGGCATGATAACATGGAGCGGCATTGCCTGCAAGAAGACAGGGGGTGAGCCGGGCTGTTTCTGTGTTTGGACGCTCCATGTTGTAACCGGTCGCAGATGCGCCGCAATAAACGGGCAGGGCTTTCGAAACCCATGCGCCGGACACCTGCCGCGCATTCTGCCAGAAATTGCTTGTTTTCCGCCCGCCTGATTTTATACTGATCCTCAGGATGCGGATTTTGACTGATGGCAAACGAATTTTAAATTCATAGTGCATGGAGGGGAAATTATGCGCGATCGCAAGCAAACCATGTCGGTCCTGGCGGCGGCGCTGGCCGGATTGGCTTTCCTGGCCGCCGGCGCCGCCGACCTGACGGTGCAGGTGCGCGAGGCGCAACTGCGGGCCGCGCCGTCATTTCTCGGCAAATTGACCGGCACTTGCGCTTACGGCGACCGGGTGACGGTGCTGGAGGAGCGGGGCGACTGGAAAAAAGTAAAGGCGTCCGCCGGCCCATCCGGTTGGCTGCACGGATCAGCCTTGACCGCCAGGCGGGTGGTGCTGCAGGCCGGCGAGCCGACGGCGCAAACCGGCGCTTCCAGCGATGAACTGGCGCTGGCCGGCAAGGGTTTTAACTCCGATGTCGAAGCCGAATTCAAGCGGCGCAACCGCGCCGTTGATTTCACCTGGGTTGACCGGATGGAAAAAATCCGCGTTGCTCCGGGGCAGATGCAGGCATTCCTCAAGGCCGGCGGCGTGCAGCCCGCGGCGGGAGGCGCCCAATGAAAAATCTGAACGCATGGCTCTCCCTTGCGGCCGGGTTGGCGCTGGCCGCGGCCGGCGGCGGATGCGCCACAACCATGAACCAGATTTCATCCCTGGGCACGGCGGTGGGAGAAGCCGCGGGCGCCATTACGCCGGAGCAGGGGTCGTCCATCCGCAAATCCGCCGCCGCGGTCGGGAAAACTTTCGAGGACATCACGCCGGAGCAGGAATATTACATCGGCCGTACGGTGGCCGCCACCATCCTGAGCGCCTACAAGCCTTACGCCAATCCGTCCGCGAACGAATATCCCAACGTCCTGGGACAAACCCTGGCGCGTTTTTCCGATATGCCGGAGACTTTCGGCGGCTATCATTTCCTCGTCATGGACACCGAAGAAGTCAATGCCTTTGCGGCGCCCGGCGGGTTGATCATGATTTCCCGCGGCATGCTGCGGTGCTGTAAAACGGAGGATGCGCTGGCCGCAGTCCTGGCCCATGAAATCGGCCACGTCCAGAACCGGCACGGCTTGCAGGCCATCAGGAAAAGCCGGTTGACGGCGGCGCTGACCACCCTGGCTGCCGAAGGCGCCAAGTCGTTCGGCGACAAACAGCTTGCGGAGTTGACCCAAACTTTCGAAAATTCGATCGCGGACATTACAGCCACGCTGATGAACAGCGGCTATTCGCGCGCGTTTGAGCGCCAGGCCGACCGGGCCGCGGTGGAAATCCTGCAACGCAGCGGTTATGACCCCGGCGCGCTGGCGGACATGCTGGAGGAAATGAAAAAACATCTCAAGCCGGGCGGCCGCGGTTTCGCCCAAACCCATCCCGCGCCCGAATCCCGCATCGCCGATATTCGCAAATGGCTCGGCGCCGCCAAGGCGCCGCCCGCGCCGCCCGCGCGGCAGGCGCGGTTTGCGCAATTCATGGCGTCCGTCAAGTAAACGCCGGAAGACCGGCAGGCCACCCTATGCGTTTTCCCCGTCCGCCCGCAAATCTTTCCCGCGTTGCTGCAATTTGCGCCGGATAATTGCCAGCGCGGCTGCCGGCGACATGGCGCCGAAATGAACGGGAATGACAAAGCCATCGTCCAAACGCAGGTTGAGCGTTTTTAGGATCAGCCACTTGCGGGAAATGTATGCCGCTGCTATCCGGCTGTAGGGGATCGCAAAGGACGTTGCCGTCGGCTGGAATGCCTGAATCCCCTGGCTGACGGCGCCGGCGCCCGCCGCCAACGCCAGGCTGCCCTGAAAACGGACATGCAGGCTGGTGGCGTAAAGCCGGCCGGTGACTTTCGCCCCTTGCGGCGTCTGCTCGCCCAGGTAAACCAGCCAGGAACCGGCAGAGGTTTCTCCCTTGGCAAAGTCTGGCGGAGGCATGGCGCAGTCCTTTACTGGACGCCGCGGTCCACCATCGCCTGGACTATTTTCTCCAAGGCCAGGCAGTAGGCGGCCTGGCGCAGGGATATCTGGCGGCCGGCGGCGAATTCGTGCACCTTGGCGTAGGCGGAACGCAGGCGGGTAAAGAGCCGCTGGTTGACGTCGTCCTCTTCCCAGTAGAAACCTTCGCGGTTCTGCACCCACTCGAAGTACGAAACAATCACGCCGCCGGCGTTGGCCAGGATGTCGGGCACCACGGTGATGCCTTTGCGGGCGAGGATTTCATCGGCTTCCGGCGTGGTCGGGCCGTTGGCGCCTTCGGTAATCAGTTTGGCGCGTATGGACCCGGCATTGTCCGCGGTAATGGCCATTTCCTTGGCGCATGGCAGCAGCACGTCGCAGTCGCAGGTGATCAGTTCATCCATCTCGATCGCCTGGCCGCCCGTGTAGCCGTGAATGCCGCCGGTCCGGTCGCGATGCTTGATCATTGCGGGCACATTCAACCCGTCCGGATTGTAAATTGCGCCGGTAATGTCGCTGATGCCCACCACCTTGATGCCGCGCTCAAACAGGTCGAGCGCGGCATGGGAGCCGACGTTGCCGAAACCCTGGACCGCCGCGCGGAAATTTTTCAGGCCCAGTTCGCGCACAGCTTCCAACATGGTGCAAACCACTCCGCGCCCGGTGGCTTCCTTGCGGCCCAGCGATCCGCCCAGGGCAATGGGTTTGCCGGTGACTACGCCGCGGGCCACGTCGCGGTACTTGCGGTATTCGTCGTAAATCCAGGCCATTTCCCGCGCGCCGGTGCCCATGTCCGGCGCCGGGATGTCAATATTCGGTCCGATATCGTTCACCAGGCGGGAGGTGTACTTCCGCACCAGGCGTTCCAGTTCGGTGATGGTCAGGGTCTTGGGATCCACCGAGATGCCGCCCTTGGCGCCGCCGTACGGGATGCCGACCAGCGCCGTTTTCAAGCTCATCCACAAGGCCAGGGCTTTGACTTCGTCCAGGTCAACGTCCGGATGGAAACGAATGCCGCCCTTGTAGCAGCCCAGAACGTCGCTATGCTGGATGCGGTAGCAATTAAACACGCGCATCCCGCCATGGTCCAACTGCACGGTGGCGCGGAACATGATGACTTTGTCCGGGATACGCAGGCGTTCCAGCAGTTCCATGCCATGAAAACGTTTTTCGAAATCAAGAAACTCGGCGGTGCGTTCCACCAGACTCATTGCATTGTCCAGCACAGATGGCATGTCAAAACCTCCCGGAATACATTTAGTGGTTGTTTACTGACGGCCAATCCTTATCATATTGTTCCGGATTTGGCAAGGGGAAACCGGCCGTGGCGCCGGGCAGGCATCAGAAATCCGATGGATCAGCGTCCGCCCTGCGATGAGAGGCCAATCATGCAGATCGAACAATTACGCGAGCAGCTCAGGCAATTGCGGCAACCCGATGTGCGCCGGTTTCATGCGCTGATGGCGCGGCGCATCCGGACGATCCTGATGGTTTCGACGCAGTATGAAGCCTTCAGCCTCGCATGGGACGGCAGCTTGACCGAGGACGTTTACGGGGCCTATTCGCTGCTGCACCTGCAGAATTTGCCGCAAATCACGACGATAACCTCCGGGCGCGAAGCGCTGGAAGTACTGGCCCGGGAAAAATTCGATCTGGTGCTGGTTTCCTCCAACCTGGCGGACATGCCGATCACCGAATTCGGCCGGGCGGTGAAGGCCGGGCAACCGGACTTGCCGGTGGTGATGCTGGTGTTTGCGCTGGGCGATGCGCCGGATGTATGGCACAACTGCATCTGCCCGGGAATTGATTACGTGTTCTGCTGGCAGGGCAACGCCAAGGTGCTGTTTTCCATCATCAAGCTGGTGGAGGACTCGCTGAACGTGGAACGGGACACCCGTATTGTGCCTATCGGCGTCCTGCTGGCCGTGGAGGACTCGATCCGGCAATATTCATTTTTTCTGCCGCATCTGTACACCCTGCTGATGAAACAGGCGTTCGCCCTGGTGCCGTACGGCGTGGATGAAAACGAACGGCAACTGCGCACCCGCACCCGGCCCAAGCTGCTGCTGGCGCGCAGTTTTGAAGAGGCGAAGCAGGTGGCGGACCGGTATGGCGCTTATCTGCATGGCGTAATTTCCGACATGGAGATCGGCGCCGGAGAACGCGCCGGACCGCGCGCCGCCCTGGCATTCCTGCGCGACTTGCAGGCCAGGCGGCCCGGGGCGCCCCTGCTGCTGATGTCGGCCGACGATGCCGCCCCGGCGGCGGCGCGGGAACTGGGAATCCGGTTTGTCAGCAAACGCTCCCCGCGGTTCATCCGCGACCTGGAAGACTTTTTTTTCAGCGACCTGGGCTTTGGAGAATTTGTTTTCCGGGACGCCGCCGGCCGGGAAATCGCCCGCGCGCGCACCCTGCGGGATTTCGAACAGACCCTGCGGCGGGTGCCGTTGGAATCCGTGGAATTCCATTGCCGGCGCAATCATTTTTCGCATTGGCTGCTGGCCCAGGGAGAAGCCGGCCTGGCGGAAATCCTGCGGCCCCTGCAAACCGGCGATTTCGAGTCCAGCGCCGCCATGCGCGATTTTCTCTGCGAAGCGGTGGAGTGCGCCCGGCGCGACAAACATCGCGGCATCGTCACGGATTTCCGGGCGGAAGACTTCGATCCGGAATACACTTTTTTGATGACCGGCCGCGGCAGCCTGGGCGGCAAGGCCCGGGGCCTGGCTTTCATGCTGAACGTTCTTTGCCGTTCCCGCGCGTCGCCCCTCCTTGCCGGCGTGGAAATCAAGCTGCCGCGCACCTTGATCATTACCACCGACGCCTTTGATGAGTTCATGGCGCAGAACGACCTGGAGTCCTTCGCGATGGATTGCGCGGACGACCGGGAATTGCGCGCTCGTTTCTGCCGGGCAAAACTGCCTGAAAGCCTGCACGGTAAGCTGCAAGCCTACGTCGAACGCGTGCGCGTGCCCCTGGCCGTGCGCTCATCCAGCCACCTGGAAGATTCCTCCAACCAGCCTTTTGCCGGCTTGTACGAGACGTACATGCTGCCCAACAGCCATCCCGATGCTCCCAGCCGGCTGGAACAACTCTGCCGGGCGGTCAAGCTGGTCTACGCTTCCGCCTTCACGGTTTCCATTAAAAATTATTTCCAGACGCTTAATCTCAACATGGAAGAGGAAAAAATGGCCGTGATAGTGCAGGAAATCGTGGGCCGGCGCCATGGCAACCTTTTCTATCCGACCATTTCCGGCGTGGCGCAGTCGTTCAACTACTATCCCTTCGCCCGCATGGCGCCGGCCGACGGGCTGGCCGCCGTCGCCCTCGGGTTCGGCAAGATCGTGGTCGAGGGCGGGGATGTTCTGCGCTTCAGCCCCCGGCATCCCAACCTGCTGCCCCAGTCCGGCGCCGTGTCGGAAATGCTCCAGAATTCCCAGAAAAATTTCTACGCGCTGGATCTGGACGATACGGCGCCGGACTTGTGCGCCGACCAGTCATCCAACCTCAAGCTGTTTGAACTGGAACGCGCCGAGCGCGATTCAACCCTCCATCCCGTCGGGAGCGTCATCTCGGCCGAGGACGACCGCGTGGTGGACGACCTGGCGGCCGCCGGCCCCCGGATTGTGAGTTTTGCTCCCATCCTCAAGCGCCGCCTGTTTCCCCTGTGCGATGCGCTCAATGCGCTGCTGGAACTGGGGCAGGCCAGCCTGGGCAGCCACGTGGAAATAGAGTTCGCCGTCAATATTGACTTTCTCAAGGATAGCCGCCCCGAGTTTTTCCTGCTGCAAATCCGGCCCATGTCCACTTCGCGCGAACGCCTGGAATTCCAACTGGATACGCTCCCGCCGGCCCGGACGGTCTGCCGCTGCCGCCGCGTGATGGGCAATGGCGTTCTGGAAAACATACACGATGTGATCTATTGCCACCCCGACCGCTTCGATTTCAACCGTTCCCGCCGGGCCGCCGAGACCATTGGAAGGCTCAACCAGGAATTGCTGCGGGAACACCGGCGGTATGTTCTGCTGGGGCCCGGGCGGTGGGGGACGCGCGTGCCGGCCCTGGGGGTGCCGGTCAACTGGCAGCAGGTCGCCGGCGCGGCGGTGATCGTGGAATTGCCGGCCGCCGGCCGGCGGCTTGACCCGTCGCAGGGGGCGCATTTTTTCCACAACCTGGCCGCCACCGGCATCGGTTATTTTTCCCTGGCGGAGCATGATGCGGAAAATTTTGTCAACTGGGAATTTTTCGAATCGCAAACGCCGGTGTTCGATGACGGGCTGGTCCGGCGCCTGCGGCTGGCGCAGCCGCTGGCGGTTTACATAGACGCGCTCAACCAGCGCGGCGCCATCGCTTCCGGCGGCTGATTTTCATGGACAATGTCATTTTTTGATTGCAGCGCAACGGCGCAAGTCAGGATTTGGCGCGGCTACGCGACAATATCCTGCATTTGCTTGTTCTGTAATTTGTGTCCACCCCTGTTCACGATTTCCGCACTGTGACAGCATCCGCATACGACAGTGCTTCATCCAAAAAGAGTTTCATCGCGTGGCCCACGACCACAGACTGAACATGTCGGTCGATAAGGTAAAATCCCTCTGGCTTCACTGAGTAGTTATATATCTCGCGCATATCGCGGGAGATGGGGGACGGCAGTTTCCGAAGAATCCCAGATGGGTCGTATCCAGCCGGGTGCTTCCATTCGATCATGTATTCGGTTGAGTCTGTCATCTTTTCTTCATCTCTTGCAGAAC